>JAHEGB010000056.1 GCA_024645175.1 Microbacteriaceae bacterium | reverse complement strand
TGGCTCTAGGCGGTTTGCGAGCAGGGCCCGAAGATTGTTAGTATGTTAGGACAAAGTCTAATTTCGGGAGTGCAACGCTAATGTCTCAGCCATTCGATGTCATCACAATGGGTCGCGTCGGCGTTGACGTCTACCCGTTGCAGACCGGTGTTGGCCTTGAAGATGTGACCTCATTCGGCAAGTTTCTTGGTGGCAGCGCTACCAACGTCGCAGTTGCAGCTGCCAAGTATGGGTTGAATAGCGCCGTAATCACTCGCACCGGCAATGATCCATTCGGCAAGTTCATTCACAACGAGCTAGTTCGCCTTGGCGTTTCAGACAAATTCGTTTCTGGTGTGGCCGGGCTAAACACTCCAGTGGTGTTCTGCGAGATTTTTCCGCCGGATAATTTTCCAATTTACTTTTATCGCGACCCGATTGCACCAGACCTAATCATTAATGCCGATGAGTTAGACCTTGATGCAATTCGCGACGCCAAACTTTTCTGGGCAACGGTTACTGGCCTGAGCAAAGAGCCAAGTCGCGCGGCTCACCACGTTGCACTAGACGCACGTGCAAAGAAGCAGCACACCGTGCTCGATCTTGACTATCGACCGATGTTCTGGAACTCAGCCGAAGAGGCAAGCCAAGAGGTTGCAAAGGCTCTCGCAAAAGTGACGATCGCAATCGGCAATAAAGAAGAGTGTGAAGTTGCCGTTGGTGAGACTGAGCCGATGCGAGCTGCCGACGCATTGCTCGAACGTGGCGTTGAGATCGCAGTGGTAAAGCAAGGGCCTAAGGGCGTTCTTGCTAAGACTGCCGAAGAGACCATCGAAGTGCCACCCTATTTTGTCGACGTAGTCAACGGCCTCGGTGCCGGCGACAGTTTTGGTGGAGCGTTCTGCTTTGGCTTGCTGCAGGGCTGGCCAATGAAGAGAATCTTGCAATTCGCAAACGTAGCTGGCGCAATCGTGGCAAGTCGCCTTGAGTGCTCAACCGCGATGCCGTCGCAAGCAGAAGTTGAAGAAGTGCTGAAGGGGATGAACTAATGACATTAGATTTCTCGGTGCAACAACACATTCGTGAAACCAGAGCGCGTTACCCAGAGCGCCTGGCCGAGGTTTATGCCCAGCGCAAACGTCGCGATGTTGTCAGCGGCGACGGTCGCCTATTCATCATTGCGGCAGACCACCCGGCTCGCGGAGCACTCGGGGTGCGCAACGACGCCATGGCTATGGCCAACCGCTACACGCTGCTGCACCGCCTGCAGATTGCGCTTAGCCGCCCAGGTGTCGACGGCGTGCTTGGCACACCAGACATCATCGACGACCTGGCTCTAATGGGCTGCCTCGACAACAAGTTGGTTGTCGGTTCGATGAACCGCGGTGGCCTTCGCGGCGCAAGCTTCGAGATGGACGACCGCGTAACTGCCTACGACATTCCGTCGATTGTTCGAGATGGTCTCGACTTTGCCAAGATGTTGAACCGCATCAACTTTGAAGATGCAGGCACGGCCAACATGTTGAACGAGAGCTATCGTGCGGTTAGCGATGCAGCGGCCGCACGTGTGCCAATCATGCTCGAGCCATTCATTTCAAAGTGGTCAGACGGCAAGATCAAGAATGACCTTTCACCAGAGGCCGTAATCAATTCGATTTCGATTGCACAGGGTCTTGGCAATTCGTCTGCATACAGCTGGCTCAAGTTGCCAGTTGTTGACCGCATGGATGAAGTCATGGCGGCAACATCTTTGCCGACACTCTTGCTCGGCGGAGACCCGGTTGAAGACCAAGACAACATTTATGAGTCTTGGGATTACGCCCTGGCTCTCGACGGAGTTCGTGGTCTAGTTGTTGGCCGCACACTGCTTTACCCGCAAGACGGAAACGTCGAAGCTGCAATCGACACCGCCGTTCGTTTAGTTCACAGAAGTTAGAAGAGAGAAGACTATGTCGCTGCCTGTTGTTGGCCACTGGATTGATGGCAAAGAGTATGTAAGCAAGTCGGGTCGCACCGCAGAGGTTTTTGACCCAGCACTCGGTGAGGTCACTAAGCACGTTGCTCTAGCTAACCAAGATGAGATCAAACTTGCGATTGAGTCGGCTGCAAAGGCGTTTCCGGAGTGGCGAGACATGTCACAGGCGCGCAAGCAGGGCATTCTGTTCAAGTTTCGCGAACTGCTAAACGAGCGCAAGCCAGAGCTTGCCGAGATCATCACTAGTGAGCACGGCAAGGTTTTGTCTGACGCACTGGGCGAAATTTCACGCGGTCAAGAAGTCGTCGAGTTTGCCTGTGGAATGCCGCACCTGCTCAAGGGTTTCTACACCGAGAACGCATCGACCGGCGTCGACGTTTATTCGACCCGTCAGGCCCTCGGTGTTGTCGGTGTTATCAGCCCATTCAACTTTCCGGCGATGGTGCCAATGTGGTTCTTTCCGATTGCAATCGCAACCGGCAACACAGTGGTGCTCAAGCCTTCTGAAAAAGACCCAAGCGCAGCACTTTGGTTGGCAAAACTCTGGAAAGAAGCCGGACTTCCAGATGGCGTGTTCACCGTTCTAAATGGTGACAAGGAGTCTGTTGACGGTCTGCTAACTCACCCAGAGGTCGCAGCAATCTCGTTCGTTGGTTCGACTCCGATCGCTAAATATGTCTATGAGACCGGTTCGCAGCACGGCAAGCGCGTGCAGGCACTCGGTGGAGCAAAGAACCACATGCTGGTCTTGCCAGACGCAGACCTCGAGTTGGTCGCAGACTCAGCAATCAACGCGGGGTTCGGTTCTGCCGGTGAGCGTTGCATGGCAATTTCGGTTGTTGTAGCCGTTGAGCCAGTCGCAGACGATCTGATTCCAAAGATTGTTGAGCGCATGGGCAAACTTCGCACCGGTGACGGTCGCCGCGGTTGCGACATGGGCCCACTGGTTACCAAGGTTCACCGCGACAAGGTTGCTTCTTATATAGACATCGCTGCAGCCGACGGAGCAACAGTCGTTGTTGACGGTCGCAACCAGAAATTCGACGGTGCAGACAACGGATTCTGGCTTGGCCCGACTTTGATTGACAAGGTGCCAACCTCTTCGAAGGTCTACACCGAAGAAATCTTTGGCCCTGTGCTTTCTATCGTTCGCGTGAAGTCTTATGACGAAGGCGTTCAGCTAATCAACTCGGGTGCCTTCGGAAACGGAACAGCAATCTTCACAAACGATGGTGGAGCAGCTCGACGTTTTCAGAATGAGGTCGAGGTCGGCATGATCGGCATCAACGTGCCGATTCCGGTGCCGGTTGCCTATTACTCATTCGGTGGCTGGAAGAACTCGCTATTTGGTGACACTAAGGCTCACGGTGTTGAGGGAGTTCACTTCTTCACCCGTGGCAAGGCAATCACCTCGCGTTGGCTCGACCCAAGCCACGGCGGCATCAACCTGGGCTTTCCGCAGAACTAATAACCGCTAGCCTCTAGTCATGCAGTGGGTATTCAGGTCAGGCGAGCTAGCTAAAAGCGGCTGGAATGTCATCGTCGATGAGTCAATCGCCGGCTGGAAGCACACCGGCTTGCGCATCGGCTCTCTAGTTGACGGCTCGATACTCACCATTGCCGCCGACGGCAAAGAGCGCGTGATCTTCGCTCTCGAATCGACCGGGCTAACCGTGTCTTATCGCCTTGCTGGCGACAGCGAATTACAAGAAGTTCAGCTCGCTGGTCGTGCGTCGGTGTTTGATTCGACAACTGACCACCTCTACTTGCCAATCAATACTGAGATTTCAATTTCGGGCGATGGGCGAGTGGCAGTTGGTGAGGCACCCGCAACAGAGGCAAAGCCGGTTGCGCTGATCAAGGCCTCTGATGTCGAGGTTTTCGTTCGAGGTGCCGGCCGCGAAAGTCGACAGGTTAACAATTTCGGTGTGCCAGAAGCGTTAGACGCAAGTCGCTTGATTGTTTGCGAAGTAATCGTGCCGAGCGGCAACTGGTCAGGAATTCCACCGCACAAGCACGACACTTTCATCGAGGGTGTCGAGAGCAACCTCGAAGAGATTTACTATTTCGAAGCTCAACCGGCTCGCGGTTCAAACGCCCTGACCGCCGACCCATCGGGTCTGCTGCACGTTTATGCGAGTGACGAACGACCAATCGAAGTCACCACACTCGTTCACTCTGGCGATGTTGGCTTGGTGCCATACGGTTGGCACGGACCAGTTGCCGCAACACCTGGCAGCGACCTTTACTTCTTTAACGTCATGGCAGGCCCAGACCCTGACCGCTCATGGAACGTTACCGACGACCCTAACTACGCTTGGATTCGCGAGACCTGGCATCACCAAGATGCAGACCCGCGACTACCTTTCAACGAAAGAAAGTAATCATGGCAACTCGCAGAATGACCGTTAGTCAGGCAATCGTTGAATTTTTGGCGCACCAATACACAGTTGACGGCGACACTAGGGTTCGAACCATCGAAGGTGTCTTCGGAATCTTTGGCCACGGCAACGTTGCCGGTCTTGGTCAGGCGCTAAAGCAACTGAGCGTTTCGAATCCGAGATTGATGCCTTATCACCAGGGTCGCAACGAGCAGGGCATGGCGAACCAGGCGATCGCCTTCTCACGAGTAACCCGCAGATTGTCGACATATGCGGTCACCGCTTCGGTTGGCCCGGGTGCTACCAACATGCTCACCTCGGCAGCAGTTGCAACCACGAATCACCTGCCGGTCTTGCTTTTGCCATCAGACACATTTGCCAACAGAGTTGCAGACCCGGTTCTGCAGCAGCTCGAGCAGCCATTCGACGCAACGCTGACCGTGAACGACGCATTCAAGCCGCTTTCGCGTTTCTTCGATCGCATCTCACGACCAGAGCAGGTCTATAGCGCCATGCTGAACGCGATGCGAGTTCTCACCGACCCGAGTGAAACCGGCGCCGTTACCGTTTGTCTTCCTGAAGATGTTCAGGCTGAGCTAATCGACGTGCCAGAAGAATTCTTGGCAGACCGCGAGTGGCACATTCGTCGACCACGTGCTGAGCGCTCATCAATCGATAGGGCAGTGGCTGCGATCAAGGCAGCAAAGCGCCCGATGATTGTTGCTGGTGGTGGCGTGATTTATTCAAACGCAAACGCGGCTCTTCGCAACTTTGTTGAAAAAACAGGCATTCCGGCAGGCATGACTCAGGCCGGTGTTGGCTCGCTCAACTGGGATCACCCGCAGAACCTCGGCTCGGTTGGTGCAACCGGAACAACCGCTGCCAATCGCATCGCTAAAGATGTCGACCTGGTTATCGGAATCGGCACTCGCTACAGCGACTTCACAACCGGCAGTCGCACCGCATGGCAGAACCCTGACGTGCAGTTCGTGAACATCAACATCGCAGCGTTCGACGCAATCAAACACGGCAGTTCAATTGCTCTTGTTGCAGACGCACGCGACACAATCGAAGAACTGACCCACGCTCTGGCTGGCTATAACGTTGAGCCGCACTTCGAGCGCGAGTATGCAACCGAGAAGCAAACTTGGAACAGCGTTGTCGACGCATCGTTTGTCGACCAAAAGCGCGAGCTGCCAAGCCAGGCCGAGATCATCGGAGCCGTTCAGGCCGCAACCGACCCGACTGATGTCTTGATCTGCGCCGCCGGCTCACTGCCTGGTGACTTGCACAAGTTGTGGCGCGTGCGCGATGAGCTCGGCTATCACGTTGAATATGCATTCTCGACTATGGGCTATGAGATTGCCGCCGGCCTGGGCGTTGCACGCGCCGGTCGCGATGCTGTCGTTATGGTTGGCGATGGCTCATACCTGATGCTGCACACAGAGTTGGTCACCGCGGTTGCCGAGAAGCTCAAGTTCATCACCGTGCTGATTCAAAACCACGGATACGCCTCGATCGGCCACCTGAGTGAGACCGTCGGTTCGCAACGATTCGGCACCAAATATCGCTATGCCAAGGCAGCTGCAAACGATCACGAGACCGGCGAGGCGCTGCCGATTGACTTGGCTATGAACGCAGAGTCTTATGGCGTGAAGGTTATGCGTGTTGAACCAGGCCCAAACTCAATCAACGACCTGACCGCTGCCATGCACGCGGCCAAGGCGCACGAGGGTGGCCCGGTTCTGATTCACATCAACAGTGACCCGCTGATTTATGCACCTGGTGGCGAGGGCTGGTGGGATGTACCGATTGCCGAGGTCTCGACTCTCGACTCGACCAAGCAAGCGCTCGAGAACTACAAAGAGCAGAAGAAGCGCCAGCGCAATTATCTCTAGGCATGAAAAAGCCGGGTCTACGAATAGACCCGGCTTTTTGCTGTCTTGATTTTGTGAGCTGATTACTTGTTGCGAGTGCTCTCGATCTCGTTGGTGAGAGCTTCGAGCTCTTTGCCGCCGGCCATCGCCTTGCGCAGCTCGTCGCCGCTAACGTTTGCGCGCTCCCAGCTGTGAATCAAGCGACCGCGGTTTAGCAAGTAGAAGCGGTCACCAACCAGCATCGCGTGGTCAGGGTTGTGGGTGATGAAGATAACCGCAACACCGCGTTCCTTGGCAGCGAGAACGTACTTCAGCACGATTCCTGACTGACGAACACCGAGTGCCGATGTTGGCTCGTCGAGAATCAGCACCTTTGCACCGAAGTAAACCGCGCGAGCGATTGCAACTGCCTGACGCTCACCACCCGAGAGGGTGCCGATTGGCTGGTTTGGGTCACGAAGGTCGATGCCCATTTCGAGCAACTGGTCTTTGGTGATTTCTTTCATGCGCTTTACGTCTAGGCGGCTAAGCGGACCCCAACCCTTGCGCAATTCGTTGCCGATGAAGAAGTTTCTCCAGATCGACATCAACGGAATCGTGGCTAGGTCTTGAAAAACCGTTGCGATGCCGTTGTCGAGAGCGGTTCTTGGTGACTCGAAAGTAACCGGGTTACCTTCGAGAAGGTAGGTTCCCTTGCTTGGCTTGTGAACACCGCTCAGAATCTTGATCAGTGTTGACTTGCCAGCACCGTTGTCACCAAGGATGCAGGTAACCGATTGGGTTGCAACCTCAACGCTCACGCCTTGAAGCGCAATGACGCTGCCGAAGCTCTTTTCGACGTCTTGAAGTTCTAGTGCGTTAGACATTATTTGGTTCCTTTCGCGCGACGGCTGATGAAGGTGTTAATCATTACGGCCGAGAACAAGATGAGACCCAAGAAGGTTGAGGTCCAGTCTGAGTTCCAGAGCGAGAACGGAATGCCGATGTATGCCATTCCCATGATTACTGCACCGATAGATGCACCGATTGCAGAACCGGCACCACCGGTTAGCAAGGTGCCACCAACGGCTGCGGCGATGATGTAGTAGAACTCTTGGCCAACACCCTGACCGGCCTGCATGCCCTGCAAGCGCAAGACGAACATGATGCCGACGAGTGCTGCTGCTAGCGAGGTGAGCATGAACAATGTGATCTTGGTGCGGTCTACCTTTACACCTGCATTGCGAGCTGCGTTAGCGTCGCCACCCGATGCGAAGATCCAGTTGCCGAAGCGGGTGCGGGTTAGAACCCAGGTGGCCAAGATGGTTAGAACAATCCACCAGACAACTGAGATCTGAAAGTATGCGTCGCCAATTTGAAAGCGAGTCGCGAAGATGTTGAACGCATCCTTGAAACCAGGAGCCTTGTCGGTTCCGGTTACACGAACCGCACCGGTAAGCATCATGGTGAGCGCCATGTTGGCACCCTTAAGAATGAAGAATGTCGCAAGCGTCACGATGAATGACGGCAACTTGGTTTTGACAACTACATAGCCGTTCAAGAAGCCAATGCCGGCAGCGAAGACTAGGGCAATCAAGATTGCCAACCAGATGTTCATGCCGAGCTCTTGAACGAGCATTCCGATAATCAAACCGGTGGTGCCAACCATGACACCTGACGACAGGTCGAATTCGCCTGCAATCATCAAAAGAGATACAGCGATGGCTACGATGCCAATCGGTGCAGCAATGTCAGTCCAACCTGAAATTCCGCTTAGGTTAGCGAAGTTGCCAGTTGTGTCGGTGCTTGTGAAAAGAATAAAGATGGCGACTGCTCCGAGCAGCGCTCCAACTTCTGGCCTGCGAAAAATTCGCGTTACGAGACCTGCGGTTTTTACGCGCTCGTCTGTTGTGGTGTTTGACATTTGCTGCCTTTCGAAACTTTAGAAAACTTTGTCTTGCGAGATTGTGTCCCGCTAACAAGAGATGGTGGACCGTTGCCGATCCACCATCCCGTGTTTGTTAATTTTTAGCGAGTACCTGCTGCTACAAGGGTCTTTACGTTTGCAACGTTGTCCTTGGTAACGAAGCCTGGGCCTGAGTAAACAGGAGCGCCACCGCCTAGTTCGTTTCCGTTGGTAAGTGCTAGGTAAAGAAGTACTACAGACATGTAGCCCTGTGCGTACTGCTGCTGGTCGATTGCGAACTCCATGGTTCCAGCTTCGATTGCATCTAGAGCCTCAGGTGACATGTCGACGGTACCGATCTTTAGGCTTAGGCCAAGGTCGGTTGCTGCAGGGAGAACAGCCTTTGCAGCGATGTCAGCGTTCAAAGCGAACACTGCGTCGATGCTGCTGTCTGCCTGAAGAGCAGCCTTGATCTTTGCTGAAGCTGCGGTTAGGTCAGCTAGTCCACCATCTAGGTTGAAGTTGGTGGTCTTGCCCTTGAAGGTCTGTGATAGACCCTTGCAGCGGTCCTGAAGACCTACGTTGTTTGCTTCCTGGATAGGGCAAAGAACGTGCTTTACACCCATAGCGTTGAACTTAAGACCAGCCTGCTGACCAGCGATGATTTCATCCTGACCAACGTGAGTGAATGCACCGAGTGATGCAAATACTGACGAGCCTGAGTTCATGGTTACGGTTGGGATGCCTGCTGCGTCAGCTGCGAGCATTGCGGTCTTGATTGCCTCTGGGTCTGGTGCAGAAGCTGCGATACCTGAACATCCAGCTGCAACGCCGGCGTCAATGGTGCTTGCTTGCTTAGCTGCATCGTTGTTTGAACCCTGGTAGTCAAGAGTTACACCTAGGTCTGCTGCTGCAGCCTCGGCACCCTTTTGTGCTACTGACCAGAATGAACCGCCGTCACCGTGTGTGTAAACACAGATCTTTAGGTCACTGTGGTCTGCTGCAGTGTCGGTGGTTGCAGCTGGTGCAGAACATCCAGCTAGAGCCAACGCAGCTGCAGCCGCTAGTGCGATTGCCTTTGTCTTAATTGACATTGTTTTCCTCTCAACGTTGAGTTGTTTTTATCGAGCACTTTGTCTCAATAAAGTAAGTATGTCTTTACAAATTAGCAGAAATGACCAAAAAACTCGGTCGTTATGAAACTGATACCAGCCCTATCAAACCTGCAGATTTGTTAGTTTTTGGCACTATTTAGGCCCAAAAGTCCTGACAGTTGGCTGTTCGAGTTTGTCCTATCAAAGTTGCTATGCTGGCATACAAAGACTTAGGGAGGCCTCATGGCTGGCAAAGAAATTGGCGTTGGATTAGTAAGCGTTGGTTGGATGGGCAAGGTGCACAGCCGTGCATACCAGGCACTTCCTGTCGTTTATCCAGAACTCGGCGTGAAGCCTCGTTTGGTTATCGCGGCCGACACAGCGCCAGATCGAATCGAATACGCGAAAGACGTCTTGGGCTATGAGCAGGGCACGCTCGACTATCACGAGGTGTTGAATCACCCAGACGTCGACGTTGTTTCGATTTGCTCACCAAACTTCTTGCACAAAGAAGTAGCGATTGCGGCAGCAAAAGCCGGCAAAGCTTTTTGGCTCGAGAAGCCAGCAGGTCGCAGCCTGGCCGAGACCCAAGACATCGCAAAGGCTGCAAAAGAAGCCGGCGTTCTTTCGACAATCGGTTTCAACTATCGAAACGTGCCTGCAATTGAACATGCTCGAAAGCTGATTGCAGAAGGTCGACTTGGTCGAATCATGAACGTGCGAGGCGTGTTCTTTGCTGACTATTCAAGCGAACCTAATGGCGCACTGTCGTGGCGTTTCAAGCGAGACCTTGCCGGCAGCGGAGTGCTTGGCGATCTGATGGGTCACCTAGTTGACCTTGCGCACTATGTGCTTGGGCCAATCGAAGAAGTAACCGCTTTGACCCACACAGTTCACACGCAGCGCCCGATTCAGCAGATGGGTGTCGGCACGCACTTTGACGTTGTCGAGGGTGGCGAAATGGGCGACGTCGAAAACGAAGACTACGCAGCAATGCTTATTCGATTCGGCAACGACTCAAACGCAGCCGGTGCTGTTGGAACCCTTGAGTCATCACGCGTTCTGGTTGGCCCTCGCGCTCGCTATGCCCTTGAAATTTATGGAACCGAAGGTTCATTCGTCTGGGACTTCGAGCGAATGAACGAATTCGAACTCACGCTCACTCGCCGCGGCGAGCACCTTGGCTATCAGCGCATCATGGCCGGCCCGGGCATTGGCGACTTTGGCAGTTTTCAGCCTGGTGCCGGAACCTCGATGGGCTATGACGACCTCAAGATTGTCGAAGCAAAGAAGTTTGTCTCGGCGATTCTTGGCAAAGAACAGATCAACTCGAACATCAACGATGCCGTGGCATCTGCTGCTGTTCTAGATGCAGCAGAAAAATCAGCATCAGACGGCGCTTGGCACACATTGCCAAAAGTCGAATCGACCACAGCAGCAAGAAAGGCCAACTAATGATTTATGACAAGATTGCCGGCGCACCTATTTCTTGGGGTGTTTGCGAGGTTCCGAACTGGGGTCACCAGATGTCACCAGAACGCGTCTTTGGCGAAATGGCAAGCATCGGCCTCAAAGGCACCGAGTTTGGCCCGCTTGGTTTCTTGCCGGTGGAGCCATCTGAGCGAGCAGCTGTTCTAAGCAAACTCGACATGCACGCAACCGGAGGGTTCTTTCCGGTGCTATTGCACAAGGCAGACCACGACCCGCTTGACTCGGTCAAGGTAGAGCTCGAGTCATACCTGGCATCTGGCGCAACCACATTGGTGCTAGCAGCTGACTCGGGCCTAGTCGGCTATGACGAGAAGCGACCAGAGCTTAGCGAGGCCGAATGGGCAACCGTGTTCAAGAACCTCGATGCAATCAATGCATACGCAGAGTCACTCGGAGTTCAGGCGGTGTTGCACCCTCACGTTGGCACCATTGTTGAAACTCCAGAAGACATCATGCAGATCGCAACCGGCAGCAAAATCAACTTCTGTCTAGACACCGGTCACTTCGTTGTTGGCGGGGCAGACCCAGTCGACTTCTCGGCTAAGCACCCTGGTCGTGTTGCACACTCGCACCTCAAAGACGTTGATGTTGCCTGGGCGAAGAAAGTTCAAAACGGCGACGTAGCTTTCTATGATGCCGTGGTTCAGGGCATGTTCAGACCGCTTGGTCAGGGCGATGTCGACATTCGTGCGATTGTTCGCAACCTGCTAACCAATGGCTACCAGGGATGGTTCGTGCTCGAGCAAGACTGCGTGATTCAGAGTGAGCCAGCCGAAGGCGAAGGCCCGCTTGCTGATGCAAAGGCAAGCGTTGAGTTCTTGCGCGAGGTAATCGCTTCGATCTAAATCGGGTTAAAGCTAATGGCGGCAGATTTCTCTGCCGCCATTTCGCTTGCGCTCCATTGAAAGGTTAGAGCTTGATGGTCTTTCCGGTTTTGGCTGATTCGAGAGCAGCCTCTGCCAAGAACAGTGCCTGACGACCATCATCGTAAGAAGGGTTAAGTTGCTTGCCTGTCTTGACGCTTTCTACAAATCGAGCCAACTCGCTGCGATACGAAATCGCATAGCGCTCTAAGAAGAACTCCATGTATGGCTCGCGCTGCTCTGAGTGATCTGCAGTGTAAGAACGAACCGTAGTCTTGGCCAAGTTCGATGCGACTAGCATTCCCTTTGAGCCGAAAGCTTCGAGTCTCTGGTCATAGCCATAGGCAGCGTGACGCGAGTTGATGATTGTGATGAGTTCATCGTTGCTGCCGCGCATGACTACGTTGACGCTGTCGAAGTCATCTTCGTCTTTGATGTAGTCACAGAAAGTGTTTGCGCCGCGAGCGGTAACCTCGACGATGTTTGGCACAAAGTAGCGAGCCATGTCAAAGTCGTGAATTGTCATGTCTCTGAATATGCCGCCCGAAACCGCGATGTATTCGCGAGGTGCTGGGCCTGGGTCGCGGCTAGTGATTATTAGCTGCTCGAGGGTGCCCACTTCGCCGGCCTGAACACGCTGGTGAATTGACTCGAAGTTTGGATCGAATCGGCGATTGAATCCGAGCGAAACGTTGGTCTTTGCTGAGTTCGCCTTTTCGAGCATTGCGTCGACCTTCTTCAGGTCGAGGTCGATTGGCTTCTCGCAGAGGGCGTGAACGCCGGCGTCGATGGCTGCGTCGATCAGGCCGATGTGAGTAGGGGTAGGCGAGCCGATGACAATAGCGTCAACCTCGCCCGAGTTGATGAGCTCAAGTGGGTCACTTGTGACCTTGCCGCCAAATTGCTCTGAAATCTTTTTTGCACCGTCGATAAATACGTCTGCGACATAGGTCAGCTCGCAATCCTTGTTCTCATCGATGCTGATCGCGTGAACCAAGCCGATGCGTCCGGTGCCAATTAGGCCAACGCGTAGTTTTTCGCCCACTTTTCCTCCAATAACCGTGTTTCTATATGTTAGAACATTATGTCAAAATAAATGCTATCCGAAACCGAAAGTGCAAAATGGCCAAAGTAGCAATTACAGGAATTTCAGGCTTTGTCGGCAGCAACGTGGCCGCCGTGCTCTCGGGCTTCGGTCACGAGGTTGTTGGGCTTGTCAGAACAAACCGCTCAGACCTTCCTTGGCCAAGTCGAGTAGTCGACTTCGATTTGGTCGAAAGTTTGACCGAGGCCACACGCAATTGCGACGCCGTTGTGCACTGCGCCATTGCCAATGACTTCAATCGCCTCACCCAAGATCGCGAGTATGCCTATGACAGTTATGTCGGCATGACCTCTCGGGTCGCCAAGGCGAGCGTGGCTAACGGCGCTCACCTCGTCTATGTTTCGACCGACTGGATCATGGATGGCACTCAGCACATGAGTCTCGAGAGCAACGCGGGCAACCCGCTAAATCTGTATGGCTTCTTGAAGGCAATGAGCGAGCAGGTCTGTCGAGATTTGGCAGAAGACTCTCACGCGATTTGCCGCATAGCCGGCGTAATGGGCAGACACCATGCCGCTGAAAACAACCCTCGCAGTCAAGATGTTGGTTTTGGATATTTCGTTGACACTTTGGTTCGCACTTTGAAAGAGGGTAAACCATTTGCAGTGTGGGGCCCTGACTTTGTGAACAAGGTGACGACTCCTTCGCTTGCCACAGAGATCGGCGCGCAAATTGAGCGCGTAATTTCTCGTCGTGCGGTTGGCAACTTTCACCTGGTTGGCGACGACGCCGTGACTCGTCTCGAGTTGGCGTTTGCGGCTTGCGAGGTTTTCGAGCTTGACCCAAATTTGATTCACGAATCACCTGTGCCTGAAAGTGAAAAGTTTGCGGCACCCGTGCCTGTCGATTCGTCGCTCTCGAACCTAGAAACCAAGAGCAGGCTGGGGCTTGGCCCGACGAGTCTGGTTGATCTATTGCGCGCGTTTAGGCGAGAAATCGAAACCGGTGAGGTTCAAACCATCACCAAGCCAGAGGCTTAGCGGTTTATTTTTCGACCAGGGTGACTTCGAATGAATAGAGGTCTGGTCGGTAGCAGTGGTGACCCCACTCAACTGCCTTGCCGGTTGCATCGAAGGCTGTGCGCTCCATAGTCAAAAGCGCAGAACCTTTTTCGACGTTAAGCATTTCGCTCTCTGCAGTGTTCGATTTGCGCGCGCCGATGTTTTGCTGCGCAACCTTGATTGAAACACCGCGAGCTTTGAGTAACTGATAGAGACCATGCGATGCCAAGTTCTCGTCGGCTAGATCTACAAAATCTTCTGGCAGCCAGTTTTCAAGAATTGCTACAGGCACGTTGTCTGCAAAACGCAAACGCTTAATCATCAATACCGGTGAACCAACCTTGACGTTCAGGTGACCGGCAATCTTTTGATCTGCGTTCGAACGCTTGATTTCAAGAACCTTGGTTGACGGAGCCTTGCCGCCATTCGAAAGATCTTCGTGCAGCGAAGTGAGTTCAACCTTGCGGTGAATTTGCCCGTGAACCACCTGGGTTCCGACGCCACGGCGACGAACTAGCAGTCCTTTGTCGACAAGTTCTTGAATTGCTCTGCGAACTGTTGGGCGACTTAGTGAAAGACGATTGCCGAGAGCGATCTCGTTTTCTAGTCGTGAGCCAGGGGCCAGGCGGCCATCCTTGATTGCTGACTCAATCTTTTGCGCAAGCTGAAAGTAAAGCGGAATCGGACCACCGCGGTCTAGGTCTGCAAAATCGCCCAGAGGCAGAATGACTTCTTCTTGGCTCATGGCTTGCCTTTCACAATCGCGAGTATGTCTGTTTGTTAGAACATTCTATGCGAAAGCGTTTGCGAAGTCGTTGAGCGCCTGGTCAGAGTCGCCCTGAGCCCAGCCCTCGAGGCCGACAACTCCGGTGTAGCCAAGGGTCTTCAGCTCGGCGGCAATGCGCTTGTAATTGATTTCGCCGGTGCCCGGCTGCATGCGGCCCGGCACATCGGCCACCTGAATCTCGCCGATGTAATCGAAGCACTCGGCAACCAATTCGGTTAGATTGCCCTCGCCGATTTGAGCGTGATAGAGGTCGAGGTTGAGTCGCAGGTTCGGGTGGTCAACCGCCTTGATCAATGCGAGCGTTTCGCTAGCCAAGGCGAAAGGGGTGCCCGGGTGATCAACGAGCAGGTTCAGGTTTTCGAGAGTGAAGACCTTGCCATATCCGGCACCAAGTTCTGCGAGGCGGGTGAGGGTCGAGACAGCGGTCGCAAATTCGGCCGGGGTAGTGCTGGCTTTTTGCTTTATGGCTTGGCCGTTTGAATCGAGCCCAGTGCCGTGAACATTTAGTCGAGGGCAATCGATTATCAGCGAAGCTTCGAGTGACTGACGTGCGGTGCTCAATAGGTTTTCGATGCCGTCTGCTTCGAGCAAATCGCCTTCGATGTAACCAGTCATAGAAGAGAAGGTTGCTCCGGTTGCTGCGAGCTCAGAGAGATTCTTGGTTGTCCAGTTCCAGATCTCAACCTCAAAGCCGCGAGCAGCGATGTGCTTCACACGCTCGTTGAATTCGAGTTCTTGAAACAGCATTTCTGCCGAAGCGGCCAGACGATATTTTGCGGTCATGCAA
>JAHEGB010000058.1 GCA_024645175.1 Microbacteriaceae bacterium | reverse complement strand
TTCGCCAGTGCCTCGGCCACGCTCTGCATGCTCTCAATCGTGCCACAGGGTGCGGCTTGGTCGAAGGCTTAAACTTTGCTTTATGAGCGAACGGCAGCGAGGCACGACCCGACCACGGGTGCCCGAGACTTCTGCCGGAGGTTTCGTTCTGTGCTCAGACGGCAGTTTGCGAGTGGCGCTAATAGGGCGTCTCAATCGCGGGGGTCGAATTGACTGGTGCGTTCCGAAGGGTCACCCCGAGGGTGATGAAACTATCGAGCAGGCCGCGGTTCGAGAGATTGCCGAAGAGACCGGTCTCGAAGTCGGCATTCTCGAACACCTCGGCGACATTCGCTACGAATTTCAGACACCCGAGAAAACAGTTGTGAAAACCGTTCACCATTTCTTGATGCAACAGACCGGCGGCGAACTCACCGTCGAAAACGATCCAGACCAAGAAGCTGTCGACGTTCGCTGGTTTTCACTCGACGAACTTGAAAAGCAACTGACGCACGAAAACGAAAAACGTCTCGCGCGAAAAGTTATCGAGTGGGCGAGGGCCGAAGAGTGATTCGCAAATTAGCTGCAACAGCGCTCGCACTTTCTTTCGCGCTGATGTCGACTTCTTCAGCTAGCGCAAATTTGCGCACCGAAAAACCAACCGACTTTGCGCGAGTTCATTTCGTGCCGGGTTCTGACATCAACCTGCTTTCGTCTTCGTCGAATATTCCTGTGCGAATTCAAAACGATTACGCGAACGATGTTGTCGTGCACATGCACGCAATTGCGACAAACGGTCGACTAGTTATTCCAGCGGCAATCGAAGTTAAGATTCCTGCACGCACCACGGTGACAGCAAAACTTCCGGTGACTGCAACCGGTGTTGGCAAAGTCGACCTAGTGGTTTGGCTCAAGAGTTTCTCTGGTCACTCTCTCGACGAGAAAACCATCATCCATGTGAATGTGAACGCAGACGCAGAGACCACGATCATCGTCGGCTTCACCGCAGCTGTTTCGATTCTCGGAACCCTCGGTCTAATGCGAACCCTTCGCAAGCGTCGCGAAAATAGAAACGCCGAATGAGCGTCGTAAAGTCTTCGCTGGTTATGGCGAGCGGAACTGTGCTTTCGCGAGCACTCGGCTTCGCCCGTTCGGTGTTGCTAGCGATGGCTATCGGTGTGACCACAAACGCCGCAGATGCCTTTGGTGTTGCCAACCAGCTGCCGAACAACGTCTATGCGATCATCGTCGGCGGCGTGCTGCAGGCGGTCTTGGTTCCGCAAATCGTCAAGGCTCGAGCCCACAAAGATGGTGGCAAGGGCTACGTCGACAAGCTGCTGACCTTCATCATCACCATCTTCTTTTTCACGACCGTGGCCACCACACTCGCCGCTCCGGTCTTGGTTTCGCTCTACACCTCTGGTTGGTCACCAGCACAACTAGCTCTTGCGACTGCGTTCGCATACTGGTGCTTGCCGCAACTTTTCTTCTATGGCCTCTATTCACTTTTGGGTGAGGTGCTAAACGCACGAAGCGCATTCGGCCCATTCATGTGGGCACCAGTTTTGAACAACGTTGTTTCGCTCGCCGGACTCATCGGTTATGTAGTGATGTTCGGCACAGACCCAACCGGAATTCAAAACGTTGAAGACTGGTCGCAGTTGCAAATTTCATGGATAGCCGGCACCGCAACTCTCGGTGTGATTTCGCAGGCACTAATTCTTTTTGTTGCCTGGAAGAAAATCGGAATCAAACTCAACTTGAATTTCAAGTGGCGCGGGTTCGGATTGCGACCTGCACTCAAGGCGGCATCATGGTCGCTCGGCATGGTTGTCGCAACTCAAATCGGCGGGCTCGTTCAAACTGTTGTCGCATCGAGTGCGGTAAGCGCGCGAAGCAATTCGGTTGCCATCGCGTCTGTTGCAGCTGCTGCAATTGCCTGGTTGATTTTTATGTTGCCGCACAGCGTTGCAACGGTTTCTATTGCAACCGCATATTTCACAAAGATGTCTGCGCACGTTCAAGAAAATCGCATCGACCTGATGAAGTCAGATCTCGCTCAGGGTCTGAGAACAATTTCACTTATCTCTGTGATTGCCAGTGCGACGATAATCGTTCTCGCTTATCCGATCTCGCGAATCTTCATCGGCGAATATGTTGGCACTGCAGCTCTCGCGAATGTCTTAATCGCACTGATGGTCGGCTTGCTTCCGTTCAGTTTCGTCTTCATGATGCAGCGCTCGTTCTATGCTCTCGAAGACACTCGCACGCCGTTCGTTTTCACCTGCGTGCAGATCGCTTTGCACATCACCGGTTCGCTAACAATGTCAGTGCTGGTTCCGCGTGAATGGTTGGTTGTCGGCTTGAGCCTCCTCACCAGCTTCACCGTCACGGTTCAGGCGGCACTTGCATACTGGCTGTTGCGCAAGCGAATCGGCTCGCTTGGCCAACACCAAATCGCGAGCAACACCCTGAAGTTTGCCGCCGCTGCCGCAGTGGCAGCAGCTGCCGGTTGGGGCACGCTCAACTTGTTCGGTGGCGTCGGCCCGGGAGCATTCGCCGTGAAGACCATCGTGAACTCGCTGATTGTCGATCTTGCGGTCGGCGCCGTGATGGTCGCCGTTTACCTTTTGTTACTCAAGCTGTTGCGAGTTCGTGAGGTTGAGAACGCCCTGTCGTCAGCAAAGGGAATTTTGCGCCGCTAAAATTTGCTTAGTATCTGTGGGGCATTCGCCCAGTTCTAGGAGAAATCTTGCGCAACGTCATCATTGTCGGTTCAGGGCCAGCTGGCTACACCGGCGCCATCTATACCGCTCGTGCGGGGCTCGAGCCGTTGCTTATCGCCTCGTCGGTTGAAGCCGGTGGCGAGCTAATGAAGACCACCGAGGTTGAGAACTTTCCTGGCTTTCCTGATGGCCTAATGGGCCCAGATCTAATGGCAAGCATGCAGGCTCAGGCCGAACGTTTCGGCACTGAAATTCTCTTGGATGACGTCATCGAGGTCGAACTCAAGGGCGACATCAAGATCGTGAAGACCGGTGGTGGCCAGACTTTCGAGGCCAAGACCGTCATTTTGGCTACCGGAGCGGCTTACCGCGAGCTCGGTTTGCCTCGTGAAAAAGAATTGAGCG
>JAHEGB010000048.1 GCA_024645175.1 Microbacteriaceae bacterium | reverse complement strand
CACCCAACCATCGTTCGCGTTTATGACGCAGGCGAAGACATCGAAAAAGATTCACGCGGCAACGACGTTAAGCACCCTTACATCATCATGGAATATGTCAAAGGCAAATTGCTTCGCGACATTTTGCACGAACGACGCCTCTCAATTGAAGAAGCTGTCAACTATGCAAGCGGCGTTCTAACCGCTCTAGAGTTTTCACACAAGGCCGGTGTGATTCACCGCGACATTAAGTCTGCAAACATCATGATCACCGACAACGACCAGGTGAAGGTCATGGATTTCGGAATCGCCCGTGCGATTTCTGACTCATCTGCAACTATGGCAAACACCGTTGGCATCATGGGCACCGCGCAATACTTCTCGCCTGAACAGGCGAAGGGCGAAAATGTAGATGCGCGAACCGACCTTTATTCAACCGGTGTTTTGCTTTATGAAATGCTCGCCGGTCGCGCTCCGTTCAAGGGTGACACCGCGGTATCAGTTGCTTATCAGCACGTTAGCGAAGCTGTTGTTCCGGCTTCGACCCACAACGACCTAATCAGCCCAGAGCTCGACCAGGTGGTTTTGCACGCTCTCGCTAAAGATCGCAATAACCGCTTTCAAAGCGCCGAAGAGTTTCGCGATCACCTGATTGCGGCCGCAAACGGTTCGCCGCTAACTGTTAATCGACCGCTTGAGAACCTAACTGGCGAATCTGCCCCTGCGCCTAAGCCAACGGTTGAGGAGCTAACCGAAGAGAAGACCGACCTCGATGACTTTGAGGCTCTTCTCTCAGCTGCAGACACCTCGGCTACAACCGTTATGCCTGCTCACCCAATCGAAAAAGACACTGCTCCGGTTGATGTTCCAACGGCCATTCAGCCGACCGAAGATGAGACCCTGCCGAACACCAACCCGTTCGCTGCTTTGGGCGTTGACCTGCACGCTCCTGAGACAGCACCTACTTCGATTCCTCGAAGCGGTCGCCCAGCTGCTGGTTTGCTCTGGGGTGTCGGCAGTGGCGTAACCGTTGTTCTTGTTGGCTTGATTGTTTGGCTCGTCGCATTCGGTGCCAACTTTAACTTCAACATCACACCAGGACAGGGTGGCATCGCGGTTAGCGATGTAGTTGGCAAAACATATTCAGAGGCTTACTCGACACTCACCGGTGAGCACCTCTTGGTGGTTAAGCAATATCAAGCGAGCGACACCGCTCCGCTTGATCAGGTTCTCAGCACTGATCCGGTAGCCGGCACGCGTGTTCCTGAAAACACCAGCATCACGGTTTATGTTTCATCGGGTGCAGAGATGGTTTTGGTTCCGAGCCTGCAAGGTCTAACTGAAGAGCAAGCAAAGCTCGCGCTTACCAACGCCAAATTAAACATCGGAACAATCACTCAGGCAAACTCGGCGAGCGCGATGCTCGGCCAAGTTACCGCGTCTGATCCGTTGCCAAACGCGCAGGTGGCCCCTGGAACAATTGTGAATCTTGTAATTTCAAACGGCAAGGTTTTGGTTCCTGATGTTCGCAATCTTTCAATCGACGATGCGCGTTCGCTATTGACCGCTCCTGACGTTGCACTCACGGTAACGATCACAACGAAGAACAGTTGCACCGGAACCCAGGGAACGATTGTTGTTGATCAGTCGATTGCTGCGGGCTTGGCCAATCAGAAGTCGGCTATCGTGCTTTATGTTGCTTGCAACAACTAGCTAGGGTTTAGAACTTCACCATCGGGCTGAGTGACTTTGCGCGCTCTGCCGCACCGACCAGCCCAATGCTCTCGAGCCAGTTGCCGAGCATCTGATAGCCACTCTCGGTCAGCACGCTCTCAGGGTGAAACTGCACTCCGTAGATCGGCTTCGTGGCGTGCTGCACAGCCATGATGATTCCGCCTGCTGTGCGGGCGGTGACCACTAGGTCGTCAGGAACAGTCGAATCAACGATTGCCAGAGAGTGATAGCGGGTGGCGTTGAAGTTCTGGGGAACATCCTTGAAGACCAAAGAATTGTCGTGCTCAACCTTTGAGGTCTTGCCGTGCATCAACTCTTCGGCGTTGGTGACAGTTGCCCCCATGGCCTCTGCAATGGCCTGATGGCCTAGGCAAACCCCGAAAATCGACTGGTTTGTGGCAAGGGCGTTCTTTACCGCCGCGATGCTGAGCCCGGCCTCTGCTGGAGTGCCGGGGCCAGGGCTGATGAGCACTGCGTCGAAACTTGCCATCAGTGCAGGCAGCTCTTCTGGGCTAACTGCGTCATTGCGAAGCACCTCGGTCTCAGCGCCAAGCTGCTGCAGATAGCCGTTTAGCGTGTAGACAAAGCTGTCGTAGTTGTCGAGCACCAGAATTTTTGTCATTTGCCTTAAGCCTAACTAATAGAATTGTGGCTATGTCAGACGCAAAGAAGAAGTCAAGCAAGCCAGCTCGCTCAGAGAAGTCATCGAACGAAGACGCACCAAACGCAGTTTGGTTCAAGCCAGTGATGTTCGGTTTCATGCTTCTCGGCTTCATCTGGATCATCACTTACTACGTGACCGAGGCTCAGTACCCTCTTGGCGCAGCTACCAAGCCGCTAGACCTAAAGAACTGGAACATCTTGATCGGCTTTGGCATCGCCATGGTCGGCTTCATGATGTCGACCCGCTGGAAGTAATTTACAAAATTCCGTATGAGCTGACCTGATAAATGGTCAGACCAAGCAGCGCAGCGACGAGCGCCAGCAATCCAAGAATTTGATTTGATTTTTGCTCTGCCTTGCGCGTGCCAGCATAAACCGCTGCCACTGCTGCACCAACAGCCAGACCACCGAGGTGTGCCTGCCACGAGATTCCCGGATTCAAGAAGCTAAACACAAGGTTGATGGCAATCAATCCGGTGAGCTGGCGAGAACGCTCGCCGATAGCGCGAAGCAAAACAAAGTAGGCACCCATTAACCCGTAGATCGCGCCGGATGCGCCGACTACCGAAGTGGTTGGGCCACTAAACAGCAGCACGGCAACAGAGCCGCCGAACGCTGCGATCAGATAGAGCGCAAGATAGCGAGCTCTGCCGAGCATCGGTTCAATTACCTGACCGAAGATGTAAAGCGTGTACATGTTGAAAATAATGTGCAGCCAACTGCCGTGCATGAAAGCAGAAGTCAGCATCTGCCACGGGGCAATTGTCGTTGCGATTGGCGTATAGGCGAAATAAATTTCTACCCTCTGGCCAAACGGCGAAAGCTGCAGAAGCCAGACAACAGCGTTGATCACCATCAGCGCAAGTGTGACTCGTGGTTGAGCACCTCGTAGTGCGCGAGCACGCTGGCGACTCACCTGTTCTGGTGTGCCGCCAGCGTCATCCGGGCATAGAAAACCTACAGACGCCTCAACCTGGCACGCTGGGCAAATGAATCGCTCGCAGCGCTGGCAACGAACGTATGCCTCGCGATCAGGGTGGCGGTAGCAGGTCATGTTGTTTTTATTCGAAGCTGATTGATTCGATTACAACGTCTTCGTGCGGGCGATCTGAGTGATCGGTCGCAACTGCTGCAATCGCGTCAACAACCTTGCGTGACTCTTCGTCTGCAACTTCACCGAATACGGTGTGCTTGCCGTGAAGGTACTGAGTCGGTGCAACGGTGATGAAGAACTGTGAACCGTTGGTGCCTGAACCATCAAAGTTCTTGCCGGCGTTTGCCATTGCAAGCATGTATGGCTCGTTGAAGTGACGGTCTGGGTGTGGCTCGTCATCGAAGTTGTAGCCTGGTCCGCCGCGGCCGGTTCCGGTTGGGTCTCCGCCCTGAATCATGAATCCGCTGATGATGCGGTGAAAGATTACGCCGTTATAGAAAGGCTTGCCGGTCTTCTCTCCGGTAGCCAAGTCAACGAAGTTCTTGACGGTCACAGGCGCTTCGTTGCCAAACAAGTTGATCTTGATAGCGCCGTGGTTGGTGTGCATGGTTGCGATTTGTGTGTGAGTCATTGCTCTATTCTCGCATTGCTCAGTCGTGGAATTCGGCTGTATTCAACTCGGGGGTTCGGCGGTTAAACGAAATTAGCAGCGCCGCACCAAGGGTCAGCAAGCCAAGCGCAAGATAAACAGACTGCAGTGCGAAGGCGTCGATAGCCAGACCAACGACGACCATTGAAAGCATCGGCCCACCCGACCAAATTGTCATTTCGAGACTGAACACGCGGCCTCGCTCGTTGGCCGGCACCTTGCGCTGAATCACGGTGTTCAACAGCGGCGCTAGTGGACCCCAGGCGAATCCGAGAATCACACCCAGCAAAATCATGAAGATGTAGTCGGGCAAGAACGCCATCAAGACCACCGGAATTCCGACACCGAGAAGTCCGATTCTGAGAATTGTGCTGAAACTGAAGTGCTTGGTGAACACTTCGAACATCAACGAAGACGCCGAAGTTGAAGCTGCCATGGCGGTTAGCAAGAAACCGAGTCCGGCGGGGTTCTCAGTCATGCTGAAGTAGCGTGGCAAGACCAACATCTCAATTGGAATGTAAATCAGCGCGAGGGTCACAAACGCCATCATCACGATCAAGACCGACGGTGTCTTGAACAAAGTTCTGAAACCTTGAGTCGCATAGAACAAGAAGTTGCCGTCTGCACTTGCGTCGTGTTCTTCGTGGCGTTCGTGCACACGAATCAAGAAAGCGAACAAACCGCTTAGTGCGCCAATCGCCGCAACTGCATAAAACACTTCGTACTGATTCATCATGCTCAAGAGCAACGCGGCGATTGCTGGCCCGGTGGCAAAACCAGCTGCGGCTACAGACTCGTGAATTGAGTTTGCTCGTTCGAGGGTTACGCCACCACGCTCTGCGACATCTGGCACGAGTGACTTTCGTGAAGACGGGCCGCCGAAGCCGAGAATCGATCGAACAACGCCGATTGCAATTATCGAAAACAAGTTGATGCCGCCAAAGAGGGCGACAAGTGGCACCGCGAGGTTGCACAGAGCGGTTGCCCACTCAGAAATGACTGCAAAACGTCGGCGACCGAATTTATCGATAACCGAACCAATGAGAGGAGAAATCAAAAGACCAGGAATCGAGGTAACCGCGACAACGATTCCTGCGATTGCCGATGAGCCGGTTACGTTAAGCGAAAGCCACGGATAAAGCATGAAGACCATCGAACCGGCAAAGAAGCCAGAGAAGTTGGCAAGCTCGAGAAGAATAAGTGGTTTGAGCGAGCGCTTATCTGAGGCCAAGGTCATCCAGGCTTACTGCCGAGAGATAGCGATAGCCAGCGTCTTCGATAACCTTCTGAGCTCCGGTATCGCGATCAACCACCGTGGCAACGGCAACGATTATTGCGCCGGCCTCTTCGAGTGCCTGGGCAGCCGTGAGCGGTGATCCGCCGGTTGTCGAGGTGTCTTCGACCACGATGACTTTGCGGCCCTTTACGTCTGGGCCTTCAACCTGCCGCCCCATGCCGTGAGCCTTTGCCGCCTTGCGAACCACAAAGGCGTCAACCTTGCGACCGCGAGCCGCGGCCTGGTGCATGATGGCGGTGCCGACCGGGTCAGCACCCATTGTGAGACCGCCGGCCGCCTCAAAGTCTGTGATGCCGGCCTCGTCGAGCATGTCTAGCATTACCTGACCAATAAGCGGTGCAGCCTCGTGGTGAAGGGTGGCGCGACGAAGGTCTACGTAATAGTCGGCTTCGATTCCGCTCGAGAGGGTTACCCGGCCGTGAACCACGGCAAGTTCTTTGATGAGTTCGACTAGGCGCGAGTGTTGAGCTGAGGTCATGCCTCTAGTTTAAGAGTTTGTAAAGGTTAGTGTGAGGTCTTTGGTGTTTCCGGTTAGCCGCAAGTTCACATCAAAAGTTTTAGGGAACAACTGCATCAAGCGCATTGCCAGTTTCAGCAGGGCGACATTTTCTTTGAAGGTAATTGGCTTCGAGTTGAGTGAAGACCCAGTGGTGCTTTTGCCAAATGAAAGCTGAACCACTTTGTAGTCACGAGCACGCATGATAGTAAGTGCTAGCTTCGCAACCTGCCTGTCGGTTGCTGAAGTGACTCCCTTAGTGAAGAAATTGCTGAGCACCAGGGTCTTGCCGTTGACAAATTCAACGAAGTTGACGAAGTTCAACACCGCGCTGTCGCTCTTCATTGTTAGATTTGCCCAACCTGCTGCGTGCTCTGTGATCACAAAAGTTAGTGTGTTGTCTGTCGACGAAATAATGCTGAGCTTTTTTCCGTCGAGTGAGATGTAATTTACAACGCTCAAGTTTTGCCCATACACGGTCTGTGTTCCACCGCTGAGGTTGAATTGTCGCTTGGCAACTGAACTGACAGAGAAATTCTTTGCGACTGGCTTCCAGAGTGCATAAAGCGTCACGTTTGCCGTTGGGGTGTAGCTTGCTCCAGGGGCAAAAGACGTGCCAAGTCCATTAGCCTGCGTGTTCCAGCCATCGAACACGTAACCATCGCGAACCAGAGCTCCGCTGTTGGCATCGAGAGTGACTGACGAACTTATGCCCGAGGCAGCCATCACTGGCGAACCTCCGGTTGACCCATTGTCGTCGTAGGTGATTGTGTAATTCGGAATCAACACCCATTTTGCATAAAGAACGGTGTTTTGTGACGGTGTGATGGTCGCACCTTCGGCATAAGAGATGCCGGTGCCGTTAGCCAGCTCGTTCCAACCACTGAAGTTGTAGCCAGTTTTCGCAAGGCTTCCGCTATTGCTTGCTACAACTGCAGACACAATTCCATTTTGTGCTGCCGGCACAGAGCCCGATGTAGAGCCGTTGGCGTTGTATGTCACGTTGAATGTTGGAATCAAAACCCACTTGGCATAGAGAGTCACGTCTGCGCTTGAACTGATCGAAGCTCCGGCAGCATATGAGGTTCCGGTTCCACCAGCGTTTGTGTTCCATCCAGAGAAGTTGTAACCCGTGCGAGTTAGCAATCCAGTGTTTAGAGCGACGGTCGCGGCACCAGCCAGCCCGGTTTGCGCAGTCGGAACCGTTCCAGAAGTCGCACCATTCGAATCATAGGTAATCGAGTAGTTCACGTTCCAGATTGCATAGAGAGTCAGGTTGGCAGAAGGGGTAAATGTAGAAGCCACTGCATACGTCGTTCCCGTTCCACTGGCGTTCGTGTTCCAACCACCAAAGACACGAGCAGCAAGATCAAGATTTCCGGTGTTGCCAGGAACCGTTTGTTGCAGATAGACGTTAGTTAGAGCCGCAGGAACTGATCCAGAAGTTGCCCCGTTCGCGTTGAAAGTAATCGTGTATGTAGGAATCGCCACCCACTTTGCAAACAAAGTGGTGTTTGCAGTTGGGGTGTAGCTAGAACCGACGGCAACGTTCGTGCCAGTTCCATCGCTCGCCGTGTTCCAACCCGAGAAGTTGTAGCCGGTCTTTTCGAGTGATCCGCTGTTGGTCGCGGTTGTGAGTGCGCCACGGCCACTCGTTGCAGCTGGTGCAGATCCGTTAGTCGAACCGTTTGAGTTGTAGGTCAATGTATAGATATTGCCAAGCCACTCTGCATACAGCGTGGTGTTTGCAGAGAGGGCGAACTGAGCTCCAACGTCATAGTGCGTTCCAGTTCCATTCGCCAGGGTGTTCCATCCGTTGAATGTGTAATTGGTCTTGTTCAACACACCCGTGTTCGCAGCAAGAGCCACAGACGCATCAGATGAAGTCAGAGCCGAAGGCACAGATCCTGAAGTTTGACCGTTTCCGTTATAAGTAATCGTGAAGGTTGGCACGGCAACCCACTGTGCATACAGGGTTACGTCTGCAACCGGAGCGATGGTTGAGCCTGCAACATATGCTGTTCCGCCGCCGCCCGCGACTGTGTTCCAACCATCAAATCGATAGCCGAGGCGCGATAGCGAGCCGGTGTTTGCAGAAACCACTGCTGTCGAAACGATTCCGGTCTGAGGCAGTGGTGCGGTTCCGCTCGTGCTCGAGTTTGAGTTGTAGCTCACGGTGTATGTAGCAACGTTTGACCACAATGCATAAAGAGTCACGTTCGCCGTAGGCGTGTAACTGCTAGATGCTGAATAGGTTGTTCCGCTTCCGTCGGCTGCCGTATTCCATCCGGCGAAGAATGAACCCGACTTGACTAGGTTTCCTGAGTTGTTATCGAGAGTCACAGAACTGTAAACGCCAGACTGAGCTACCGGAACACCACCGTTTGTTGCGCCGTTTGCGTTGTATGTAATTGTGTAGGTAGGAAGCGCTGTCCACTTCGCATAAAGAACGGTGTCGCTAGTCGGCGAATATGTTGAACCGGTTGCGTAGTCAGTTCCAAGACCAGACGCGAGTGTGTTCCACCCCGAAAATGTATAACCGGCCCTAATCAGGTTTCCTGAATTTGTTGGCAAAGTGGTTGATATCGAAACACCTGTAATTGCAGCGGGGACGGTTCCGCCCGTGTTTGAGTTTCCGGCGAAAGTTACCGTGTAGTTAGCGATCACCCATTTTGCGTAGAGCGTTATGTTTGCGCTGAGTAGGTAGTTGTCGGTTCCTTGGTAGGTTGTTCCGCTGCCATCGGCCGCAGTGTTCCAACCGCTAAAGATGTACCCGGTCTTTGCGAGGCTGCCGGTGTTTGAGTCAATAACAACGTATGTGCCAGAGGCTACGAGTGCGGTTGGCACCGAGCCCGATGTCGACCCGTTCGCGTTGTATGTAAGAGTCGATTGAGCGACGTTTGACCACTGGGCATACAAGGTGATTGAAGCCTGAGGCACAATTGTTTCGGCCGCTGCATAAGCGACACCTGTTCCCAATGAGTTGGTGTTCCAGCCGGCAAAGGTAGTGCCAGCCGGAGCTACCATCGAAGCTTGGCCCGAGAGAGTAACCGTAGCCGTAGCGTATGTGTTCAAGGTGGTCGGAGTGGTTCCGGTGGCCCCATTGAGGTTGTACGTAATTGTGTACGGGGCTAGGGCGGTCCACTTGGCGTATAGCGTGACGTTCGCCGTAGCGGTATATCTCGCTCCGCCGCTGTAGTTTGTTCCGGTGCCGCCGGCGTTCGTATTCCAGCCGCCAAATGAGTATCCGGTTCTCGCCATTGCACCAGAGTTGTTATCGAGGGTGATCATCGAAGTGACACCGGTGACCGCAGGTGCAGCGACACCGCTCGTGGCACCGTTCGCGTTGTAGGTAATCGTGTAAGCGGTCTGAGATGCCCACATCGCGTATAGCGGCGTATCGACAATTGGGCTGATGGTTGAACCTGGCAAATAGGTCGTTCCTGTTCCCAGAGCGTTTGTGTTCCAACCAACAAAATCGAAGTTGGTCTTTACCAACGCTCCGGTGTTTCCGGGAACAGTTGCACTTACAGACATCACGGCGATGTCGGCCGGCGCAGTGCCAGAGGTTGCGCCATTGCCATTAAAAGTGACGTTGCTTATCGAACTGACCACAACGAAACGTGGCTGCGAACCCATGACGGTGTCATAGGTGTTGTACATGAGCACACCACCAATTGCGGTGAGGCTGGTAATTTGTGTGCTGGCAGAGTTTGGGCTCAGATCTTCAAAAACGCCGGTGTTGGCGGCAGTGCCATCGCTCGAGTTGAGTTCTGCACCAGTGCTGCCTAGGCTTCCTCTAAACCAAAGTAGGTTTCCTGAAACCACGACATTCGTGTCAACCGATGGGCCGCCAGCTCCGGCAACAAAATCACGCGTTGTCAGCGTCGTTCCGTCGTATGACATGAAGTCATTGCCGTTCGAACCATTGTTTGCCTTAAACCAAAGTTCGCCTCTGAAAACTCTTAGTGAGGTTGGCGAACCGTTTTGAACTCCAGGCCAAATGTCTATAAGTGTCGGGGCGTTTGTGCCGTCTGTCACATAAAGCTCGGTGCCATAACTGGGGTTATAGGCCGTGAAGTAAAGCTTGTTGTTATAGACAGTCAAGTTTGCTGGGTTGCTAGAACAGTTGTAAGTTCCACAGGTTCCTGTATACAAATCGGCAAACAGGGCTGTCGAGGCTGTTGTGCCCGTAGTCTTCCAAAGCTCCTGATCGTATGTGCCTGAAGTCACATAGTTGGTGCCTTGAAAGAAGAGCGTGTTGTTGACGCAAGCAAAGAGCTTTGCAAACACGTGAGTGCTCGACACTGAAACAGAAGTGGTGCCGTCGAATGCCATCAAATTGTAAAGCCCGTTGTACTGAGCGTAGAAAAGTTTGCCGTTGCAAACCGTTAGGTACTGAGGTGCCATGGTGTCGTATGTAACTTGCCCGTAGCCAGGGTTCACATCTGCGGCCACCGTTGTTCCGGCGGCAGTGCCATCGGTCGACCAGAGTTCCCAGCCGGTAATGGCATTTCTAGCGGTGAAATAAAGTCGGCCATTAAATATTGTGAAGTAGCTCGCCGAAGCATCCATGCTGCTTGATGCACCTGGATAAATATCGATAACCTGTTGCGTGTTTCCTGTTGTCAGGTCTGTAGACCAGAGTTCTTGACCGAAGTACGCAGAGGCAGCAGAGAAATAAATCTTGCCGTTGAAAGCGATTCCGTCGTGGGCATTTGCAGACCCTGGGTTCACGTTTAGGTCTTGAAGAAGTGTTGTGCCCGCCTCTGTTCCATCGGTCTTCCACATTTCTTGACCATAAATCGGAGAGTTTGCAGCAAAAATCAGTGCATTAGTGGTGCCAGCAAAATAGGGCTGGTTGAGGGCATTGTTTGAAACGTCGAGAATGTCGCTAATGCCCGGAAACACATCGCGCACCAAGTTTGTTGTAACGCCCGTGCCTTGCGACACATACAGTTCTCGACCAATTGATCCGTTATCTGCCGTGAAGAAGAGCTTGTTGTTCCAGACATAAAAATAGTTCGGCGAGCTCGATGCTCCCGAAGCAGTTAAATTTATGTCTTTTACAAGCAGCGTTCCTACGGTTGTGCCGTCGGTCTTCCAGAGTTCGGCACCTCGATAATCTGTCGCAACAAAATAGACCTGCCCGTTATAGACCGTGAGATTAGAAGGGCTTGAGCTAGCGCTGTTCGCATAAATGTCTTTTAGCAACACAGTGCCAGCCGTGGTGCCGTCTGAAATCCAAAGTTCGGTTCCATAGTTGACGGCCGGTGAACCGTAGCTCGGAGCCTGGGCAGAGAAAATCAGTTTGTTATTGAAAGAGACAAAGTTGGTTGGGTTGCTCGCATAACTTCCGTCTGAGATACCGCGCAGTTTTACTGTGTTGGCGGTTGTGCCGTCGGTCTTCCAGAGCATGCGGCCCGCGCCATCGTCTGCAGAGAAGAACAGCGAGTTGCCAACGCAAGTGAGGCTTCTAGGGTCAGACCCATAAGGAATCTGAGCGAATAGCGCATACGACACGTTGAGCGATTGAGAATAAAGTGCGTAGCTGCTTGAGCTGGTGTTTTGGTTAATGTCTTTAACCATCTGAGTTCCGGCAGTAGTGCCATCGGTAACCCAAAGTTCCATGAACGAAGATTGCGGAGAATAATTTGTGTCGCTCGCGGTGAAAAACATTTTGCCGTTGCACGAGGTCAGATTCGAGATTCCGCTTGCGGCGTTGTAGTAGTACCCGTTGTGGATGTAAGAGAAAGTATTTACATCTTTGACTTTTCTGGTGTTCGCGCCTGTGCCGTCAGTCACCCAAAGTTCAGATCCGTTGGAGGTCACCGTGCTGTTTGGGTTTGTGCTTGTGGTTCCGTCGTCAGCTACAAAATAGGTGAGGCCGTTTGGTCCTTGTGCAAAGTTATATGGCGAACTGCTGCCACCATTCGGGTTGATGTCTTTCAACATCAGAGTGTTAGTGCCGGTTCCGTCAGAAATGACTGGCTCGTAGCCCATGCCATTGCTTGTACTCGACGAATAGTAAAGCTTTCCGTTCGAAACGGTGAGGTAGTTAGAGGTGCCTGATGAACCCGGAACAAAATCCTTGACTAGGTTTGTGCCAGCGGTAGTTCCGTCAGTTGAATAAAGCTCAGGACCGGTAGTCGGTCCGCTTGCAATGTAATAGACAACACCGTTGAGGGTTACTGACTGAGCTTGATACGACGAATTCGCGGCGCCATTAATTCCAGAGAGATTCTGTGTTTGCGTTTGTGCAAGAAATGTTGAGTTCCCAAGAGGTGCAACAGCTTCTGCAGGAACGAATCCGACGGCGACCATCAAGGCGGCGAGAGCGGCGACCAACCCCTTGCGGATTGTTCCCCAGATGTTCGCTCTGCCAAGCATGATTCACCTATTAAAGCAGTCATTTATGGCTGTATGCGAATAAATCTGCGGTCAGCCACCTATCCGAGTGCCGTGCGAACAATCGGCTAATCTGGTCGAATGCGCATCGCCACTTGGAACGTCAACTCGATTCGAACTCGAGTTGGCAGAGTCACCGACTGGCTCGAGCGTTCACAAACCGATGTCTTGGCTATGCAAGAGATTAAGTGCAAGCCAGATCAGTTTCCATACAAGCCCTTCGAAGACCTTGGCTACAAGGTCACATTGCACGGATTGAACCAGTGGAATGGCGTCGCATTCGCCAGTCGAATCGAGGCCGAAGACGTCGAGATTGGCTTTAGCGGAATGCCGGGCTTCGGCAAAGACATGGCCGAAGAGGCCCGAGCAATCGGTGCAACCTTCGATGGTGTGCGACTCTGGAGCCTCTATGTGCCAAACGGCCGCGCAATTGACGACCCGCACTACTCATACAAGCTTGAGTGGCTCGATCGACTTGCCGGCAACGTTGCCGAGTGGGTCGAGCACGAACCAGACCAGCCGCTTGCCATCATGGGCGACTTCAACATTGCGCCGCTAGACACGGATGTCTGGGATATCGACTTTTTCGCAGGGCTCACCCATGTGACTCCGGCTGAACGCCAGGCATTCGAGGCTTTCGAGCAAATCGGGCTGAAAGATGTTGTTCGCGAGCGCATTCCAGAGGGTTACACCTACTGGGATTACCAGCAACTGAGGTTTGTGAAGAACGAGGGCATGAGAATTGACTTCATTCTCGGTTCAGAGCCTTTCGCCGACCGGGTCACTAACGCCGTAATCGACCGCAATGAGCGCAAGGGCGAGGGCCCGAGTGACCACGTTCCGGTGGTCGTAGACATCAACTAGCGACTGATTTTCATGGCCAACCAGCGCTTTCGCTCGGTTTCGCCCATCTTTTCTATCGCATAGCGCAGCATGGTTCGCGGCATTGTGGCCGCGTGGGCGTGCAAGAAGGCCCTCAGCACCTCGATATCGCGCTTGCCAACCTCGCGCATCACCCAGCCAACCGCCTTGTGAATCAGGTCGTGCTCGTCATCAACCAGCAACTCGGCAATCTCAAGTGATTCATCGAGGCTGCCTGCCCGCATGAAAGCGAAAGTGAAGATTATTGAGGTGCGGCGTTCCCAAAGCTTCTTTGATTTTGCAAGCTTCTCGAGCGACTTCATGGCGTCGGGGCGGCCGATCAACCAGCCGCCAATTTTGTGAGCCGACACATCAACGAGATCCCAGTTGTTGATATGACCTTCGCGCAAGAGTTTCATCCAAGTCTCAAAAATTGTCTTGCGAACTTTTTCGTCTTTTGACTTTTCGAAACGATTTACCAAAATCACGAGCGCGCAGAGTCGATGTTCGTGAATCGGTGAAGTGCCAAGCGAGTAGGTTTCATCGATGGGCAAGTCTTTGAACTCGGCAGCGACGCTTCTGGTCTTTGGCACGGTCAACCCGATGAACTGATCGCCCTCACCATATTCACCCGGGCCGGTTTTGAAGAACCATTGCAGGTCATGCGCGCGCGTAGGCGAAGCGAAAGCCGCCAATGCTTTCTTAACATCGGCGGCTTTCATTGCTTTGCTTAAAGTCGAAATTATTCGACGTCTCCAATGACAACCAAAGTGTCGCCAGCTGCTGGTTTAAACTTTGTGGTCTTTGCTGGGTTCAAGCGAACTCCGGTTGATGCATCGTTGCCAGCTTCGGCAAGAATGCGATAACCGATTACTGATTCACCGTGTGCGCGACCGATTGCAACTAGCTCTGCAAAGTCAATTTCTTTGCCTAGCGGTGCATAGTGCTCGATTGGCTTCACGTTGATGGCTGCGCCGTCTGCATCGAAGAGATCTTCAAACACAGGTGCAAGACCTGGGTTCTCAGAAATCTGAGCAATCATCAAAGCTGCCAAGTTGTCGCTGACAACTAGGTCGTCTGCCGCTGCAACACGAGCAAGTTCAACCTTGCGTGAGTCAAGAATCTCAGCAACCAAACGAGTTGGCTCAACGCCGTTGCCCTTAGCCTCAAACAACTGGTTCATCTGAAGCATGGTCAGCATGGTCTGCGCGTCTGCTTCGGCTTCGCTGATCGCGTTGCGGTATCCGAGAATGATGACCTCGTTGTACTTCTTTGCAGAAGCCGCTGCGATTAGCTCGTCGATGTCGCCGTTCACTGACGCGTAAGTTACCTTTACGCCGCCAAACTTAAGGTCAGCGAGTTCAGCCGGTGCCACGAACTTGTTCTGAGCAACGATGTGAACCGATGAGCCCTTTGGCAAGTATGCAGCGAGCTCGGTGATAACCGAGCGGCCCATTGATGACCAGCCGATGACCAAGATGTGCTCTGCCTTGCGAACGATCGCCTTGCCAGCAACAAACTTCTTGTTAGCTAGGTCTTCGCGAACTCCGGTGTAGACAACCTTGTCGTCGTCTTCAGCAATTGCAATCAACTTAGTGGTTGCGGTCAGCTTGGTCTTGGACGAAGGGTTGATCATGGTCTCACCCTTGTCGGTGACCAAACCAATGACTGAAGCTTCGTTGAAAGCAAGCAGTGCATCGCCATAGGTCTTGCCGGCAAGTGCAGGAACCGTGTTGAAGTAAATCTCGTCACCATCGAAGTCAAGAAGGTCTAGCGCGACTGCGGTTAGACCTGGCTGACGTGAAGCCTGCGCGGTAACGCGAGCAATGATGTCGTGTGAGCGAACTGAAATGACGCGACCGTTAGTGGCTGTCTGAAGTGCCTCTGCGGTGTGTGGGTCATCAACCTCTGCAATGATGCGAGTGTTTGGGTTTGCGTTCAATGACTTAACCGATAGAACGGTTGACACGATGATTGCATCGCCGCTTTCGTCTTCGTCAAGAATGATGATCGACTTTGCGCCAGCGACGTTTGCGCGAGCAAGATCTGCAGGGTTGCTTACGTCACCGGTGCGAGTGATTACCTTGAGCTTGCCTAGGTTCTCTGCGCGAGTTGCAATTTCGGCATCCATCTTCTCGCGTGGCACTGCCGAGAAAATAACTACCTTTGGCTTGCGAACATTCTCGTTTGCAATCGCGAGTTCTTTAAGAATTGGAAAAACGCGGTTTGACCATCCGAGAATAAGAGTGTGGTCTGATTCAATGACTGCGCTCTTGCCAGACTTTAGACGAGCTACCGCGCGAGTAATTGCTGCAGAGATAAAACCGATTACAGCACCGCTGATAGCAACACCAATGCCCCAATAGATGAAGTTGATGATCTGGGTTCCCCAGGCGTCGGTGCTTCCGGTGCCGAGAATCTTTGTAAATGCAGCCCAGTACTGAATGAAGTAGCTGTCTGCTGGCAGTGGGTCGCTAAGCACCT
>JAHEGB010000050.1 GCA_024645175.1 Microbacteriaceae bacterium | reverse complement strand
TACAAATTGGTTGAAATGGGAGGTTTAGAACCACCGCGTCGAGAATCACTTGTTCAAGATCGATTTGCTCGTCTTCAACAACGAAGTCATCCTCGCTGCTTAAAGAATAGGCGAAAAGCTCCTGGAAATCTACTTCGACAGGGATGGTTACTGGGTCGAGGCACCTGCTGCACTCGGCAACGGCGTCTCCGAAGACCTCGCCGGTAGCCAAAATGCCCTCGTGAACCGACTCAAAACGCAGGTCTAGGTCAACGTCTTCGCCTGCCGGAACCGAGGCAACGGCTGTTCCGAGTGCGCCAGGCAGGGTTATTTCGAGCTTGTATTCACGCATGCTGCCTGGTTTGTGCATCAAATCGTGCACAGACATCACGAACGGTGATGGATTCGCCATGACTATGCCCTTGCTTGCTTGGCTGAGGCCTTGAGGGCCTTGACCACGGCTGCTGGCACGTAGTTCTCAACTGAGCCACCGAGTTCGGCGACCTGCTTGACCAGGCTGCTCGAAACGAATCCCTGGCCTGGGTCTGCCGGCATGAAGATGGTCTCTACGCCTGCCAAATCGCGGTTCACGCGAGCCATTGGCAGTTCATACTCGAGGTCTGCGTTGTTGCGAACGCCCTTGATTAGCACGCTCGCCCCCACCTTGCGGCAGTAGTCGACCAAAAGTCCGTTGTCTAGGGTGTCGACGATAACCTTTGTTGTCGTCGGAAACGCCTTGCCAAAGCGCGCAGCCTCGGTGAAGCTCGCCTCAATTAGGGCAACGCGCTCTTCGCTTGAAAAATAAGGCTTCTTGGCCGGGTTGTGCACCACGACGATGTGAAGTTCATCGAATAGCGCGGCGGCACGAGCGGCGATGTCTAGGTGACCAAAGGTAACTGGGTCAAAACTGCCAGGGTAAACAGCGATTTTCTTCATGCCACAAGGCTATTAGTTTTTGCTGAGGTTGTCTTGGGCAGATTGTTCGAGGGCGGCGAGCGACTTGGCGAGCTGCGGATTTTTCTCTAGCGTCGGGTCTTGACCCAAAACCGCTTCGGCCTGAGTTCTCGCGTCTTGAATCAGTGCCGAATCACGGATGACCCGAAGCAGCTTGAGGCTGCTTCGCCCACCCGATTGAGTTGCACCGAGAACGTCACCCTCGCGGCGAAGTTCGAGGTCGATTTCGCTCAGCTTGAATCCGTCGAGCGTCGAAGCAACTGCTTGCACCCTCTCGAGGGCGATGCTGCCTGGCTCGGCCGCGGTGAGCAACAAGCAGAGCCCAGCGTTGCCGCCACGACCGACTCGACCGCGCAACTGATGAAGCTGGCTGATGCCGAAGCGATCTGCGTCGATCACAACCATCACGGTTGCGTTCGGCACGTCAACACCAACCTCGATAACCGTGGTTGAAACAAGGACGTCGATTTCACGATTCGCAAAGCGATTCATCACATCGTCTTTTTCTTCGCTCGACATGCGACCGTGCAGCATCTCGATTCGCAAATTCTTGAGCACGTCGATCTCGCGAAGAGCCGAAGTCATGCCAACCACTGTTGCTAGCGGTGGCCGCTTTTCTTGCAATTCGAGTTCATCGTTTTCTTCGATTGCGATTTCTTCTTCGCTCTGATTTTCGCTCTCGTCGATTCGCGAGCAAACCACAAAAGCTTGTCGGCCGTTTGCAACTTCTTCGGCGATGCGCGACCAAGTGCGTGCGACAAGTGCCGATTGCGATTGCTGAACAACGTGCGAGGTAATTGGCTGTCGGCCGGCTGGCAATTCGGTGAGCGTCGAAATATCGAGGTCGCCAAAAACGCTAACGGCAAGAGTTCGCGGAATCGGTGTTGCAGTCATGGTCAGAACGTGCGGCGGTTTCTTGCCCTTTAGGCGCAACGCCTCGCGCTGTTCGACACCGAACCGGTGTTGCTCGTCGATCACAATCAAACCGAGGTCGAAGAACTCGACTTTGCTAGAGATGAGGGCGTGCGTGCCAACCACGATTTGTGCCTTGCCGCTAACTATCTGCAGCAGAGCCCGCTTGTGTTCAGCGGTGCCGAGCTGACCGGTCAGCAGCGTGAGACCCAACTTGTCTGCCAGGTCGTCGCCGAGAGTCTTGCGAATCGAGCGAATGTGCTGGGCAGCCAGCACCTCGGTGGGCGCAAGCAGGGCCGACTGACCGCCGCTTTCGGCAACCGCGAGCATGGCTCTAACGGCCACCAGGGTCTTGCCCGATCCAACCTCACCCTGCAGCATTCGGTGCATTGGGTGTTCTCGAGCAAGGTCTTCGAGCAGGTCGTTGCCGACCTCAACCTGCCCGTTAGTCAGCGTGAACGGCAACTTGGCATCGAAGTCTTCGAGCAGCTTGCCGGCCACTCGAGGCGTTGAAGTCAGTGTCGCGTTTTCACTGCGACGTTTCAGCAATGTCGCCTGCAACAAGAACGCCTCGTGAAAACGAAGCGTGTCTCGCGCCTGTTGCCAATCGTGTTCGGTTTCTGGTCGATGAATGTCGCGAATGGCTTTGTCTAGCGAAAGCAGCCTGTTTTTTGCAACTACCTCGGCAGGCAATTCATCTGCGAGTGGTGCCATCACATCGAGAAGAACGCCAACGGCTCGGCCGATCATCCAGGTTGTGACTTTTGAACTTGCCGGATAAATCGGAATCGGCAATTCTGCCCAGCGCTTCGCATCGGCCTCGTCGATATCTTCGGCGAACAATTCATAGTCTGGGTGCGAGAGTTGCAGTTTGCCTTGGTAGCTCGAGATCTTGCCGGCGAACAATCCGCGCGAACCAGGCTTGAGTTCTTTTGCTCGCCAAGCCTGGTTGAAGAAAGTCGCTGACAAGAAGCCTTCACCATCGGTGATGCGCACCTCGAGAATGTTGCCCGCCTTGCCGCGCATGTATCGCTCGCGAACGTCGACCACATCGGCAACCACGGTTACGGCCTCACCAACCGGAATTTCGGCAATCGGAGTCAGTTCGCCGCGGGTTGAATAACGACGCGGAAAGTGCTGAAGCAGGTCACTGACAGTGCGCAATCCCAGATGCTTTGCAAGCGCCTTTGCCGTGCGGTCGCCGAGCAGGTCGGTGAGCGAGTCTTCGGGCAACAGCATGCTTCAATCTTCGCCGACAGGTTAGGCTTGGCGACAAATGACACGGATAATCGGCGGATACGCGGGCAGTCTTCGACTCGGCTCGCCAGCCAAG
>JAHEGB010000049.1 GCA_024645175.1 Microbacteriaceae bacterium | reverse complement strand
TTGGCAAGCCCTCAGCAACTGTTAACTTTGGCTGGCTAAACTGACCCTATAAACCCAACCACGGAGGTTCAGATGACCACTGAAAGACTCGAAGAGGGCAACAAGGCTCCAGCGTTCACCCTGCTAGATCAAGACGGCAACAAGGTGAAGCTCGCCGACTTCAAAGGCCAGAAGATAATTCTCTATTTCTTTCCGGCAGCGTCTACCCCAGGCTGCACCAAAGAAGCCTGCGACTTTAACGACAACCTGAACCCGCTCAAGGCAGCAGGTTATACCGTGGTTGGTATTTCGAAAGACCCAATCTCAAAGCTCAAGAAGTTTCACACCAACCAAGACCTCAACTTTGTCTTGCTGAGCGACGAGTCGCTAGACGTGCACAACCTCTATGGCTCGTATGGAACCAAGACTCTCTACGGTCGCGAGTATGAAGGTGTGCTTCGTTCGACTTTCGTGATTGATGAAAAGGGCAAAGTCACTCTCGCGCTCTATAACGTGAAGGCAACTGGTCACGTAAAGATGCTTCGCAAGATGCTAGACATCTAGTCGCGATCGACCTGTTCTTGGGTCTCGTCAACGACAACCTTTGTGAACAAAAAATAGAGCGCGGTGAACGCCGTGATTAGCAACCATGATCCGAAGAAGTACCCGGTGACTTCACCCGTGAAGCTGTTCCAGGCAACCGCGATCTGAATTAGTTGCCAAAAAACGGCAGCGCTTCTCGCCCAACGTTTCTTGAAAACCAACTGTCGCGCGATGAAGAAAACGAAAGCTGCTGTGCCAACAAAAACTGCGCAGAGTGCAATCATGGCGCCGAGCAATTTTGCATCGAGAATCAAACCGACCAAGAAGAAAACCGCAACAGCGGCGGTGGCCAGAGCCTCTGCGAAAATCACCATTACAGCAACACGTAGTTGCCACGCAAGGGCTAGAAATCGGGCTTTTAGGCTCATTTATCCTCTTTTTGGGTATTGCCAAAAGGGGTCGATTGTGAAACTATTTTCGAAGGAAAACATCACCTCGAACCCGCCCAATAAGCGTAGGTCAAAGAGGTAAAAATGGCAGTTTCAAAGGACAACCATATATGGACATGCAGTGGCTCAACGACTCTCGTTGCCTAACCGAAGACCCAGAACTCTTCTTTCCAATTGGCAACACCGGCCCTGCAGTAGACCAGATTGAGCAAGCCAAATCGGTTTGCCGCGAGTGCGCAGTTTCGACTCAGTGCCTCGAATATGCCATCAAAGAGAACCAAGACACCGGCGTTTGGGGCGGTCTAAGCGAAGACGAGCGCAAGTCACTAAAGCGCAAGTATGCCCGTGCCCGTCGCGCAAGCTAACCAGCAGAATTGAAGAAACCCGCCCTCGAGGCGGGTTTTCTTTTGCCCGGGCTGGCGACCAAGGTGCTAAATCGGAAGCGAGATCGAAACCTTGGTGCCACCTTCGCTCGGCGAGAACCACTTGATGGTTCCGCGAAGTTCGCCCTCAATCAAAGTTCGAATGATTTGGGTTCCGAGACCTGCACCAACCTCGCCACCCTTTAGACCCTCACCGTTGTCAGAGACGGTGATGTCGAGACGCTTTGCGCTGCGTTCGGCATTGACGTGAACCACGCCGCTGCGATTCGCTAATCCGTGTTCAACCGCGTTAGTAACGATCTCGGTGAGAGCAACCGCAAGCGGAGTTGCGATTTCGCTGCGAAGCTGACCGAACTTTCCGTCGACGAGTGTTCGCACGGTGGTGTTGTGGCTCGCAGCAACTTCGCTCGTGAGTTGCAGCACGCGCTCGAAGACTTGGTCAAAGTCGAGATCTTGGTTCACACCTTCAGAAAGCGTGTCGTGCACGAGTGCGATTGCAGAAACGCGGCGCATTGCCTGATCGAGTGATTCGCGAATCTCGTCACTCTTTGAACGGCGCGACTGCATGCGAAGCAAACTCGAAACCGTCTGCAAATTATTCTTCACTCGGTGGTGAATTTCACGGATGGTGGCATCCTTGGTAATCAACTCGCGCTCTTGTCGACGAAGTTCGGTGACGTCGCGGCAGAGCACGAGCGCACCCACTCGCCTGCCGTTGGCCTTGAGCGGAATTGCTCGCAATGAAAGCGTCAGGTTGCGCGACTCGATGTCTGAACGCCAAGCTGCTCGACCGGTCAGCACGAGAGCGAGAGACTCATCGACGTTGTTTGACTCTTTCGCCACCTTGGTAGCCGCTTCGGCAAGCGAGCGATCTTCGAGCTCGCCAACGACGCCGAGGCGGTTGAAGGCAGACATTCCGTTTGGGCTGGCAAAGATTACGTCGCCGTCTTCATCGAGGCGAATCAGGCCGTCGTTTGCACGAGGAGCACCACGCTTTGAGCCGGTCGGTGAATTGAAGTCAGGATACTGCCCGTGAGCGACCATTTCGAGCAGGTCGTTTGAGGCGCGAAGGTAGTTGATCGAGATCTTGTTTGGCTGAATGGTCGAGTCGATCTTGGTGTGACGCGAGATGAAGGCGATCGGGGTGTCAACGGCTGCCTCGTCGGTGGTCGAAACTCTGCGGCGAACCGGAATCACCTCGAATCGGGCCTTCATGCCGTCGAAGACCTCAACGGCGCTGAAGAATGTCTCACCGGTCTCGAAAGAGTGGGTCAGGCCGCCTTGCCACTGCTTCAGAGCCTGGGTGCCAGCGATGTCTCGATAGAAGAGAGTCGGTGCCGATGACGGTCGGGCGTTGCTGAGGGCTACGAATTCGCCGGCCGGGTCGCGCAGCCAGAGCACTAGGTCAGCCATTGAGAGGTCTGCGATTAGCTGCCACTCAGATGTGAGCAGGTGCAGCCATTCGATGTCGGCATTGACAGTGCTGCCATGCTTCTTCATCAGCTCTTTTAGGGTTGACACCTAACCGAGTTTAGCCAGCCGTCGTCGCGATGTCGCAGGCAATTCGAGCAGCCGGCTGAGCGCAAACTGGCTGAGCGCCTGCTTTGCAGAAGAGTTGCGGCCAACCAAGATCGCCGGAACTCCCTCTGCGATCGCCCGCCCAAACAGCGCGGAATCTTCGTCGACGAAGCCGGCAATTTCGACCTCGGCGAATTGGCGCAGACTGGCTGCAACCTCGGATGTCTGTCTTCGGCCCGCCTGGGCAAATCTGTTCACTAGGGTCAGCACGTTTTCGTCAAGCTTCAACTCGCGCAACGCGTGCATTGCCCAGACGAAACG
>JAHEGB010000032.1 GCA_024645175.1 Microbacteriaceae bacterium | reverse complement strand
GCAGAGGTTTTAGCTCTGCTAAAGCTTTAGCTGTTGACTGTCTGGTTGCGCTTGCCATGGTTACTTCTTCTTGGTCTCGAGTTCAGCCAAGAACGAGTCGACAACGTTAGCTGCCAGCTTGTCGTTCTTGAGGCTCTCGCCCACAACGCTTGATGCAAGGTCAACAGCAAGGCTGCCAACTTCTGCGCGAAGTGCGACTAGAGCCGCTTGAGTCTCTGCCTCGATCTGAGACTTAGCAGCTGCAAGCAAACGTGCTGCTTCTGCCTGAGCGGTCTCTTTGATCTCTGCACCAATTGCAGCGGCCTCAGCGCGAGCTTCTTCTCGAATCTGCGATGCCTCGGCGCGAGCAGCTGACTGCTCGGCTTCGATGTTCGCAGTCTTTGCAGCAGCTTCGGCCTGAGCCTTTTCTGCAGCTTCGAGACGTCCCTCAATTGCTTCGGTGCGTGCGTCTAGGGTCTTCTTGAAGTTAGGCAGAACCTTGAACCAAAAGAACACCAAGAGAATTGCGAAGACAACCGATGACCAGACAAGGTCGTAAACAGCAGGAATCAGAGGGTTGTGAGTTTCACCCTCCGCTGCTGCTGCGAGAATCCTTGAAATCATGGTGTTGGTTTCCTAGCGACTAAACGAAGATGAATGGGGTTGCAAGACCGATAAGCGCTAGCGCCTCGGTAAATGCGATACCTAGCCACATGGTTACCTGCAACTTAGCTGCAAGTTCTGGCTGGCGAGCGATTGACTCGATGGTCTTTGAAACTACTAGACCTACACCAATGCCTGGACCTACTGCTGCAAGGCCGTAGCCGACTACTGCAATGTTGCCCGATAGAGCGGCGATGTTGTTTACGTCCACTTGTTTGTTTCCTTCCGTGGTTTTGAACTAGCGGTTGCTAGCCCTTAGTGCTCGTCTGCCAAGGCCAACTGAATGTAGACCGTTGTTAGAAGAGTAAAAACGTATGCCTGCAGGAACGCGACCAAAATCTCAAAGAGAGTGAACGCGAAACCGAACAGAAATGTTCCCGCTCCGAAAAGCTTGAACAAACCTTCTGCGTTGAAGAAGAAGAACTGTGTTGCCGAGAAACAGAGCACGAGCAAAAGGTGACCCGCGATCATGTTCATCATCAAACGCAAAGCCAGTGTGACCGGGCGCAAGATGAAGGTTGAGAGGAACTCGATTGGAGTTACCAGAACGTAGAACGCCTTTGGCACGCCTGCCGGGAAAAGCGCTGCACTGAAGAAGTGGCCGCCGTGTTTGCGTACACCGGCATAAATAAATGTCACGTATGCGGCTAGAGCTAGAACAATTGGCAAACCAATTACCGAGGTTCCGGCAATGTTCAAACCAGGAATGATGCCTGTGATGTTCATGCCTAGAACGATGAAGAAGATTGTGCTGAGCAGCGGCAGGAATCGATCGCCGTCTTTTTCGCCGAGCTGGTCGTGCGCAATGCTCTTGCGAACGAAGTTCAATGAGATTTCGCCCATCAGCTGAAAGCGTGAAGGAACCAAGATGTTGTTCTTGTATGCCTTCTTGAAACGTGCTGTCCAGAGCCAGAACACGATAACCAAAACGGTTGTGACCAAAAGACGAATCAACATGATTCGGTTTAGTTCAAATGGGGTTCCCGCGAACGCTACAACTTCAGGGTAAAACTCGTTGATTGAAGGAGGGTGAAAACCGTCAGTGCCCGACGACTCGGCATTGGCTGCCAGAGCTAGCAGAGAAAGAGCGTTAATCAACGGCGGTGTTCTCCTGAGTCGGGGCAAACGCTAGGCATTTGCGGCGATTGTGAGGCGGGGTTTGAACGAAATTTCATCTCGTTCGATTTGTAATTCTAACAGCATAAAACCGCGTGAAAATGCGGTTGTAAGCCCGCAGACCGAATTATTTAGTTCGAACTTACGGTCGGGATTCTCGAGCGCATAACGGCGATGGCGTCGAGAGCGAGGCTGCCGAGAACCGAGGCGACAACACAGCCAAACAGAATCGGGCCGACGATGAAAGTCGCCGACTTCAGCACGGCCACGAAGATGATGAAACCGAGCAACTTGACGATCCAGCCACCCATAACCACCCCAAAAAACCCACCAAGCGACAGGCGGCCGCCGAGCCAGACCGAGATTGCGGTCATCGAAACGAAGACCAGGGCCATGCCTGATCCGATTAGGGCGCTGAGCAACCCCGCTGTCGAAGCCACGAACCAACCAATTGCTCCGCCGACCAGGGCGATTGCCGCAATCAAGAGGGCTCCCTGCTTGAGAACCTGGCTAAAAAGCTGAGAGATCGAGTTAGACATTATTTGCTCCGATTCGTTTCTTGAGAATTGGCCAAATCGTGAAGACAGTTGCGGCTGCTCCCCCGATCAAAATGAAAAGCGCAATGAACTGCCAGCTCCAGAAGAAGAAAAGCAGGCAAGACAGCGAGATAAGGGCTGTCCAGATGTAAAAGACCAGCACCGAGCCGACGTGGCTGTGACCAAGGTCTTGAAGTCTGTGGTGAATGTGCTGGCGGTCAGCCGCGAATGGCGATTTTCCGGCGCGAAGGCGACGCAAGACTGCCATCGTGAAATCGAGAAGCGGCAGAACCAAGATTGCGAGCGGCAAAATCAACGGGATGAACGCTGGCACGAGGTCATCTTTGCCTGCCATGTGCGGGTCAATTTGGCCCGTGACAGTAAGCGCAGAAGTTGCCATCAGCAAACCGAGAAGCATCGCGCCTGAATCGCCCATGAAGATTTTCGCTGGTCGCCAGTTGTGCGGCAAGAAACCGATGCACATTCCGATCACGATTGCCGAAAGCAAAGATGCGAGGTTGAAGTAGTTCGACGGCGAAGTCTTCTGCGCAAGCAGATAGCTGTAACCGAAGAATGTAATTGTTCCGATTAGAACAACTCCGCTGACCAGACCGTCGAGCCCATCAATGAAGTTCACGGCGTTCATCACCAAGACCGTCAGAAAGACTGTTGCGACCAACGAGGTGCCGAAGCTTCCGATGGTTAGACCGGCAATCGGCAGAGAAATAATTTGAACACCCTGCCATGCCAAGATTCCGGCGACTGCAAATTGGCCGGCCAACTTGAGTGTCCAGTCAAGGTCATAGAGGTCATCGAGAAAACCGATGAGCGTAATCATGAAGGCCGCAACAACGATCGCGATGATTTGAACCGGATCAGCGAAGACACTTCTAAACCAACCGAAAAGCCCTGCCGCCGAGAGGGCAACCACAAAGCCTGCAAACATCGCAACACCACCGAGGCGAGGCGTTGGCTTGGTGTGCACGTCGCGGGCGCGAATCTGCGGGTAGAGCTTGTATTTGTGCGAGATTTTCAGCGTCACCCAGGTGAGCGACCAGGTAACAATCGCGCTAATCAGGGCGATCAGGCCATAGGCGCGCACTAGTTGTCGCCTTCAAAAAGGTCGCCGACAACTGTCTTGAGCTTCGCTTTTTTGAGAGCACCGAGTCGAACAATCTTCACTTTGCCTTCGACAAAGACTTTGCCATCGACAACTTTTTCGGTGATTGAGGTGAGGTCGAGAATGGTTGAGGCTTCGCCCTTCGGTGATGGCCCGCTATCGAGATAGGCCGAAACCGAAGCGCCGAGATAAGCCTCGGCCTGCTGGCAGGTTGTTGCTGCTGGCGCACCCGTTAGGTTGGCGCTCGAAACGGCGAGCGGCCCTGTTTCTTCGAGAAGTGCGAGCGCGATTTTGTGATCTGGCATTCGCAAGGCAACCGTGCCTTTTGTTTCGCCGAGATTCCACTGCAAAAGTGGTTGCGCTTTCAGAATGATGGTTAGCGCGCCCGGCCAAAACGTAGCGGCCAAGTCGCGGGCAAGTTGCGGAACGAAGTCTGTGAGTGCATCAAGTTGGCTGATGTTCGAAATAAGAACCGGTGGCGGCGACTGTGCGGTTCGCCCCTTTGCATCGAGCAACGCTGCAACACCTTTGTGCGAAAAAGCATTGGCTGCGATTCCATAAACGGTGTCGGTTGGCAAAACAACAAGTTCGTCTCGCTGCAATGCGACTTTCGCTAAGCGCATTCCGGTTAGCAGGTCGGTGTCAACGGCACAGTCATAGATTCGCTGCACGGTGATTCCTTTCGCTGCTAGTGAATGGCAGAAACCGCTCGGTCTTTGCCACTTAAGTCTTGGTAGGCACGAACATCGCGCCAGCCTTCAGCCAATAGTAATTCACAGACCATCTGCGACTGGGTGTCTGCGTGTTCAATGACCAACATTCCACCATCAAGCAACAAGCGCTTGGCAACAACAGACAAAACCCGAATTACGTCGAGCCCGTCTTCTCCGCCATAGAGCGCAAGCGAAGGCTCGTGCAGGTGAACTTCTGGGTCAATCGGAACCATAGCCGCCGGAATGTATGGCGGGTTTGAAATCACCACTGATACCGAACCGTTGAGGGCGTTGAAGGCATCGGCCAGATCGCCAAGCACAAGTTCAGCGCCGGGGTACTTTTCAAAGTTTCGCTTGGTGAACTCGAATGCCTGCTCTGATTTCTCGATTGCGAAAACCTGAGCTTTCGGCACTTCTACGTGCATAGACAGCGCAATCGCTCCACTGCCGGTGCCGAGGTCGACGGCAATCGGCTGCTCTTGCTCGCTCGCCTGTAGAGCGTCGATAGCAATCTGTGCAACGACTTCAGTCTCTGGTCGTGGAATGAATACGCCCTTGCCGACAACCAGTTCAAGTTGGCGAAAATAGGCAACACCAGTTAGGTGCTGCAGGGGCTCGCGGGCAAAACGACGCGCTGCCAACTCAGTAAACAGTTTTGCTTGTTCATCGTTTAGTTCGAGACCGGCAATCATGCTTGCCTGCACTTCACCGCGATTAAGCCCAAGAATATGGCCCGCTAGAAGTTCGGCGTCAACGCTTGCACTGTGAATTTGCGCGCTCTCGAATTTTTCGACAGCGTGTGCGACTAACTCGCGCAGCAACACGTTGGTTACTTTTCGCCGCCGAGAGCCGCGAGGCGGGCTTCTTCGTCAACCTGAATTGCAGACTGAACCACTGGCTCGAGCGCGCCATCCATGACCTGGTCAAGGTTGTATGCCTTATAGCCGGTGCGGTGATCTGCAATGCGGTTTTCTGGAAAGTTGTATGTGCGAATGCGTTCGCTTCGGTCAACCGACTTAACCTGAGACTTTCTCGCTGCAGATTGCTCTGCCTCGATTGCCTCTTGCTGTGCCGCGAGAATTCGAGCGCGAAGAACGCGCATCGCTGCTTCGCGGTTTTGCAACTGCGACTTCTCGTTCTGCATCGAAACGACGATTCCGGTTGGAAGGTGGGTGATGCGAACAGCAGAGTCTGTTGTGTTTACAGATTGACCACCAGGGCCACTTGAGCGATAGACATCAATGCGCAAATCGTTCTGGCTAATCTCGACTTCTTCTGGTGCATCAACTTCAGGAAACACGAGAACACCAGCAGCCGAGGTGTGAATTCGGCCCTGAGTTTCAGTGACCGGAACACGCTGCACTCGGTGCACGCCACCCTCATACTTCAGGTGCGCGAATACGCCCTGAGCTGGGTCGGTGGTGTTCGATTTGATCGCGATCTGAACGTCTTTGTAGCCACCGAGGTCAGACTCGTTCTTATCGAGAATCTCGGTCTTCCAGCCCTTTGAGTTGGCGTACTGAATGTACATGCGAAGCAAGTCTGCTGCGAATAGTGCTGATTCAGCACCACCTTCACCGGCCTTGATTTCCATGATGACATCGCGGCCGTCGTCAGGGTCACGAGGAATAAGCAAGCGGCGCAACTTCTCGGTTGCGACCACAAGCTTCTCTTCGGTCGTGGTTACTTCTTCAGCAAACGCCTCATCTTCTTTTGCGAGTTCTTTTGCAGCTGCCAAGTCTTCGTTTAGCGAAACGACTGAGTTGTAGGCGGCAACAATTGCACTCACCTCGGCGTAGCGACGGTTTAGTTTCTTCGCTAGTGCCGGGTTGCCGTGAATGCTCGAGTCAGACAGTTGCGCCTGAAGTGCGAGATGCTCGGCTAAGAGAGGTTGAACTGAATCGAGCAATTTTTAGTCCTGGTCAGATCCTGATGGAACTGGCATCGACTTTTGAACCTGCATCAAGAACTCAACGTTGCTCGAAGTTTCTTTCAAACGGTTCAAGACAAGCTCAAGTGCCTGCTGCTGGTCTAGACCAGCAAGTGCACGACGAAGCTTCCAGATGATCTTGGTCTCGTCTGGTGCCATCAAGATTTCTTCGCGACGGGTTCCTGACGCGTTCACGTCGACAGCCGGGAAGATGCGCTTGTCTGCGAGTGCGCGAGACAAACGAAGCTCCATGTTTCCGGTTCCCTTGAACTCTTCGAAAATGATTTCGTCCATCTTCGAACCAGTCTCAACAAGAGCAGTTGCAAGGATGGTCAGCGAGCCGCCATCCTCGATGTTTCGAGCGGCACCGAAGAAACGCTTCGGTGGGTAGAGCGCTGCCGAGTCGACACCACCAGAAAGAATTCGACCAGATGCTGGTGCGCTCAAGTTATAGGCGCGACCCAAACGGGTGATCGAGTCAAGCAAAACGACAACGTCGTGACCAAGCTCAACCAAACGCTTTGCGCGCTCGATTGCCAACTCGGCAACGGTGGTGTGGTCTTCTGCAGGGCGGTCGAAGGTCGAAGCGATAACTTCACCCTTCACGGTGCGCTGCATGTCGGTAACTTCTTCAGGGCGCTCGTCAACCAAAACAACCATCATGTGAACTTCTGGGTTGTTTGTGGTGATTGCGTTTGCGATTGCCTGCAGAACCAGGGTCTTTCCGGCCTTCGGTGGCGAAACGATAAGACCGCGCTGGCCTTTTCCGATTGGTGCAACGAGGTCGATGATTCGAGTGCTCAAGCGGTTCTGCTCGGTCTCGAGTCGAAGACGGCTCTGTGGGTAAAGGGGAGTTAGCTTGCCGAACTCAACACGGTTAGCTGCCTCTTCAACGGTCTGGCCGTTGATTGAGTCAACGCGAACAATGGCGTTGAACTTCTGGCGGCCTTGGCTGTCGCCCTCTTTTGGCTGGCGAATTGCGCCAACAACGGCGTCACCCTTGCGGAGGCTGTACTTCTTTACCTGGCCGAGTGAAACATAAACGTCGTTTGAACCTGGCAAATAGCCACTGGTGCGAACGAAAGCGTAGTTGTCGAGAACGTCAAGAATTCCGGCTACCGGAACCAAGACATCATCTGGAGAGATCTCTGGCTCGATTTCGTCGCGGTCGTTGCCGCCGTTGCCACCGCGGTTGCGGTTGTCACGGTTGCGGTAACGATCGCGGTTGCGGTTGCGGTTGCGACCGTTGCCGCCACGACGCTCGTCGTTGAAGTCACGCTCATTGCGTGAATCGTTGCTGCGAGTTTCGCCATCTTTCGATGAACCTTCGCCGTTTGATTCGCGCTTCTCGCGAGGCTCACGAGGTTCACGTGGCTCGCGGTTTTCACGAGGGGCACGCTCTTCGCGTGGAGCGCGCTCTTCGCGAGCTGGCTTCTCTGATGCTGAGCCTTCGCTCTCGCTTGACCCTTCAGGCTTGCTTGCACCGCGGCGACGGGTTGGTCGCTTCTCGCCGGTTGAGGCTGCGGTGTCTTTTGCTGCTACTTCGCCTTCGGCCGCTGCGCGACGTGGCTTCTTAGCTGCCGTGGTTTCCTGGATTTCATCCATGTAGTGATTACTCTTTCTCAGATTTAGATGACATCGATTTTGTTTGTCATCATCCGCACGATTTTGATTGCGTGCGTTCGCATTAGATTTGCGAGGGATTTCACCAAAGCGTTCTGATTGAACTGCTTATTTAGTGGTGCGTGATAACTGTAGCACCCTTGAAGTCAACAGCCAACAGCAACGCCCGCCACTGTGGATAGTTTTCGGCCGCGAGTTTGGCCGCCTCAAGGCGCTCGGCTGGGTCGCTTGCCAAGACCAAAACCGATGGCCCCGCCCCCGAAACCACTGCCGCGTGGCCGTTTTTGCGCATTAGCTGCACAAGTGCGTGGGTCTCAGGCATAGCCTCGGCGCGATAGCTCTGGTGCAAACGGTCTTCGGTAGCCGCGAGCAGAAGCTCAGGGCTCTGGGTTAGAGCGGCCACAAGCAAAGCCGATCGCGAGACGTTGAAAACGGCATCTTCGTGCGGAACCGACTCGGGCTGCAGCGAACGGGCTACGGCGGTAGACATCTTGAAACTTGGCACGAGTTCGAGCGGTGAGACGCCTCGGTGAACAAAGAGCTTCTTGGTGTGCGGGCCAGACTCGTCTTCCCAGGCGATGTTCAGGCTGCCGAATAGCGCAGGGGCGACGTTGTCTGGGTGGCCTTCAAGCTCGGTCGCAATGTCTAGCAAGTCGGTTGAGTTGATTTCGACGATGCCTTCGAGCAAACCCTTTGCTGCCATGATTCCGCTGACCACCGCTGCGCCAGAAGATCCCATTCCGCGACCGTGTGGAATTACGTTGTGCGCCTTGATGCGCAAACCAGGCATCGTTTGGCCGTAGCGATCGAAAGTGAACTTGATGCACTTGGCAACGAGATTGGTTTCGTCGGTTGCGACTTCGCCAGCACCCTCGCCAGTCACCTCGACGACAACTTTGTTGTCGGCAACCGCTTCGACTTCAAGCTCGTCATAGAAAGCAAGAGCCATGCCGAGCGTGTCAAAGCCCGGGCCAAGGTTTGCCGATGTTGCCGGAACCCTTACCGAAACTTTTCTGCCGACGATAGACATGATTTAGATCAAGCCCAAGCTGTCTGCAACTTCTGCAGCGTTGTTGTTAACAACAGTTGGCTGAATGTCGCCACCGTTTTCGTCCTTGAGTGCCCAGCCGGCATCCTTGAGACCGTGACCGGTAACAGTGACAACGATGGTTGCACCAGCAAGCGATTCACCCTGCTGCGACGACTTGTATAGACCAGCCGCTCCGGTTGCAGAAGATGGCTCAACAAAAACGCCAACTTCGTTAGACAAGAAACGGTGCATCCAAAGAATTTCTTTGTCGCTAACCGCGCCGAACTTTCCTTCTGAACATTCGCGTGCGCTCTGCGCGAGATCCCAAGATGCAGGGTTGCCAATGCGAATTGCAGTTGCGATGGTCTCTGGGTTCTTCACCGGTGAACCCTGAACGAATGGCGCTGAGCCTTCGGCCTGAAAGCCCCACATCTTTGGCACGCGCTTGATGCGGCCTTCGTTGAAATCTTCTAGGTATCCCTTGAAATATGCAGAGTAGTTTCCGGCGTTACCAACTGGCAGCACGTGAAAATCAGGAGCGAAACCAAGAGCGTCCACAACTTCGAAAGCACCGGTCTTCTGACCCTCGATGCGGTCTGGGTTCACCGAGTTGACCAGGTGCACTGCATAGTTCGCAGCAAGATTGCGAGCTAGGTCGAGGCAGTCATCGAAGTTTCCGCGAACCTGCAGAATCTCTGACTTGTGCGCAACGGCCTGGCTCAACTTGCCAAGCGCAATCTTGCCCTCTGGAATTAACACGACAGATTTGATTCCGGCAGCGGCGGCATAAGCTGCAGCAGATGCCGAGGTGTTTCCGGTTGATGCACAAATAACAGCCTTGGCTCCGTGACCAATAGCCTTTGAAACCGCCATGGTCATGCCGCGGTCTTTGAACGAACCAGTTGGGTTCATGCCTTCGACTTTGAGCATCACGCGCTCTGCGCCAACCAGGCGAGCAAGCGCAGGCGCTTCGACCAGCGGCGTGCCACCCTCACCCAAGGTGATAATCGGGTTGTCTGCACTGATGTCTAGGCGATCAATATATTCACGGATTACGCCGCGCCACTGGTGTGCCATTAGATTCCTTCTACTCGAATAACTGAAGTAATTGATTCGACAGCGTCGCTTGCTGCAAGCGCAGCGACGACGGCCGAAAGTGATGCGTCGGTTGCCTCGTGAGTTCCGATTTCTAGATTCGCGGTTTTTCCACCGGCGGTCGGAGTCTGCTCGACAAACTCGATCGAAACCTCGTGACTAGCGAAGGTGTTTGCAATTGCCGCCAGAACACCAGGCTGGTCGGTTGCCTCGAGTGTGATTTGGTAGCGAGTGTAGATTCGGTCGATTGGCAGAACCGGAAGGTTTGCGTGAACCGAGTCTGCGAGACCAGGGCCACCGGCAACGTGTCGCTTAGCAGCGCTAACTAGGTCGCCAAGAATTGCAGAAGCGGTTTGCTTGCCACCGGCACCAGCGCCATAGAACATTAGTTGGCCGGCAGACTCTGCTTCAACGAAAACTGCGTTGAATGCGCCACGTACAGAACCAAGCGGGTGGGTTCTCGGAATCAAAGTTGGATAAACGCGAACAGAGACACCCTCTACTCCAGAGTTATCTGCATCGATGCGCTCGGCGATTGCAAGAAGCTTGATCACGTTGCCGTCGCGCTGTGCTGCACGCATAAGCTCTGGGGTAACTTTTGTGATTCCCTCGCGGTGAACTTTTTCAATCGGAACTTCGGTGTGAAAAGCAAGGTAAGCAAGAATCGCTGCTTTTTGAGCCGCGTCGTATCCTTCAACGTCCAGCGTTGGGTCTGCTTCTAGATAACCGAGTTCGGTTGCCTCAGCCATTGCTTCTTCGAGCGTGATGCCAGCGGTATCCATGCGGTCAAGAATGTAGTTCGTCGAACCGTTGACGATTCCCATTACGCGCTGAACCTTGTCGCCCGCGAGCGATTCGCGCAGCGGACGAATGATTGGAATAGCTGCAGCTACCGCAGCTTCAAAATAAAGCTGTGCACCAACCTGCTCAGCAGTGTCGAAAAGTTCGGTTCCGTGAGTTGCGAGCAGAGCCTTGTTAGCTGTGATGACGTCGCTGCCCGAGTTCAGCGCTTGCAAGATGTAAGTCTTGGCTGGCTCGATGCCACCCATGACCTCAATCACGATGTCTGCGCCAAGAATTAGTGCTTCTGCATCTGTGGTTAGCAGTTCAGTCGGAAACCCCTCAGGGCGAGCAGCATTTGCATCGCGAACGGCGATGCCGATGAGTTCTAGCTCTGCACCGACGCGAGCAGCGAGCTCCGCCTTGTTCTCTGTTAGCAAGCGGGCAACCTGAGCGCCTACCGAGCCGGCACCCAGCAAGGCGATTCGCAACGGACGATACTCGATCACGGTGTCACTCTTTCTTGATTCGCTTGGTAGCGAAGATCTCTAGTAAACAAGTCTGCCTCGGTTTCGGCCCTAATTACGAGTCTTGCCTCGCCAGCGCGCACGGCGACCACGCCTGGTCGGGTCAAGAAGTTGTAGTTATTCGAAAGCGAGTAGCAATAAGCGCCGGTAGCCGCCACCGCTAGCAAGTCGTTTGGGGCCACGTCTGAAGGCAGGTAGTCGTGGCTAACCACGATGTCACCGCTCTCGCAGTGCTTGCCGACAACTCGGGCGAGAGCCGGCTCTGCACGGGTCGAACGCGACGCCAAAACGGTGTGGTACTCGGCGTCATAGAGAGCAGTGCGCATGTTGTCGCTCATGCCGCCATCTACCGAAACATACTTGCGAGTCGCGCCCGCTCCGGCATCTGAGACGTTGACATCTTTGATTGTGCCAACCGTATAAAGAGTGATGCCCGGATTGCCGGCGATGTAACGACCAGGTTCGAATGCAAGCGCCGGAACCGCGATGCCCAGCTTTTGGCATTCAACTTTCACAGCAACCGCAATTGCCTCTGCAAAAGCATGGATGTCTGGTGCATCGTCTGCAGGCTTGTAGTTGATTCCGAAACCGCCACCGAGGTTTAGCTCGGCTACTTCACCGTTCTTTGAAAGTTCGGCGTGCAACTTGACCAAACGGCTAACTGCTTCGACGAAACCTTCACGGGCGTGAATTTGCGAACCGATGTGCGAGTGCAGACCAACAAACTTTAGGTGGCTGTGAGAGCGAATCTTTTCGACAAGGGCTGGCGCGTCTGCAATCGACATTCCAAACTTTTGGTCTTCACGAGCTGTCGCCAAGAAGTCGTGGGTGTTAGCGTGCACGCCGGTGTTCACACGAAGGCGAACTTTCTGAATCTTGTCTTGAGCGGTGGCGGCTGCAGCGATTCGTTCGATTTCGATTTCGCTGTCGATCACAATTGCGCCAACACCGGCAGAGATCGCGCGAGCGATTTCGCGCGTCGACTTGTTATTGCCGTGCACACCGATGCGAGCAGGTTCGATTCCACTCGCGAGTGCCGCTGCAAGTTCACCGCCACTTGCTACGTCGATGTTGAGACCGAGCTCGTTGATCCAGCTTGCTATCTCAACAGACATAAACGCTTTGCTCGCGTAGTAGACCTTGGCAGTTGTGCCGATTGATTCTGCTGCTGAGGTTAGGGCGTTGCGCACAGAAGTCGCACGAGCTCTGAAGTCGTCTTCATCAATTACATAAAGCGGAGTGCCAAATTCGGCAGCGAGTTCGCGAACCGAGACGCCGGCGATGGTGCATTCGCCTGTTGCCTGGCGTTCAAAGTGTCGAGGCCAAACGCGGGTGTCGAGTGCATTGACGTCAGCCGGAAGGACAAGCCAGTCGGGGGCAAGCGGGTTAGTCATCGCTTACATCCTCTCTGGGGCACTAACGCCAAGCAGCGCCAGACCGTTTCGCAAGACCACACCGGCCGCATTGTTCAACCAAAGTCGGGTGCGGTGCACGTCGTCTACTGCCCCGCCAGAAAGCGGAGTGACGCGACAGTTGTCATACCAGCGGTGGTAGCAACCAGCCACTTCTTCTAGATAGCGAGCCACGCGGTGAGGCTCTCTAAACTCGGCTGCCGAAGCGATAACGCGCGGCAACTCGCTCAACTTTGCAAGCAGCTCGCTTTCGGTTTCGTGGTTCAAAAGCGAAGGATCAAAGACGCTCAAATCGACGCCGAGAGTCGCAGCGTTTTTCTCAACCTGGCGAGTTCTGGCCTGAGCATATTGAACATAAAAGACCGGGTTGTCATTCGTCTTCTTGGCAAGTTGCTCGAGGTCAATGTCGAGTGACGAGTTGATTGAAGAACGAGTGAGTGCATAGCGGGCAGCGTCAACACCTACGTAGCCAACAAGGTCTTCCATGGTGACAACGGTTCCAGCGCGCTTCGACATGCGAACCGGTTCGCCGTTCTTAACAAGGTTCACCATTTGCCCGATGAGAATTTCGAGATTCTTGCCAGGCTCGTCGCCGAACGCTGCGCACATTGCCATCATTCGCGGAACGTATCCGTGGTGATCTGCACCGAGCATGTAGATGCACTGATCGAAACCTCGGCTTCGCTTGTCGAGGTAATAAGCCAAGTCACCGGCGATGTATGCAGCTTCGCCATCGCTCTTCAAGACGACACGGTCGCGGTCGTCACCGAAAGTTGTTGTGCGCAACCAAAGGGCGCCGTCTTGCTCGAACATGTGACCTAGGTCGCGAAGTCGCTCGATTGCCTTTTCTACGGCACCTGAAACATAGAGCGAGTTTTCGTGAAAGTAGACATCGAAGTCGACGCCGAAATCGTGAAGCGATTCGCGAATCTCTTGAAACATGAGTTCAACACCGGCAGCGCGAAAAGCCTCTTGAGCGTCTGCCTCGTTCATCGACAAAATGTCTTCGGCGGTCTCGGCTAGAACGCGTTCGGCAATCTCTGTGATGTATGCACCGGCATAACCATCTTCGGGCGCTTCTTCTTTGCGCGCCGCTGCAAGCAACGAACGAGCAAAACGATCAATCTGTGCGCCGTGGTCGTTGAAGTAATACTCGCGAGTTACCTTTGCGCCCTGAGCTTCAAAGACTCGAGCAAGTGAGTCGCCAACGGCAGCCCAGCGGGTTCCGCCAATGTGAATTGGGCCGGTTGGGTTGGCCGAAACGAACTCGAGGTTCATCTTGACGCCAGCCATTTCGGCCGATTTGCCGTAGTTTTCGCCAGCTTCGACGATCGCCTTTGCCAGTTCGCCAGCCGCAGCGGCACTCAGCGTGAGATTGATAAAGCCAGGGCCTGCAATGTCGACCTTGGAGATGCCTTCGACCTGACGAAGTTCGGCCGCGAGCAACTCGGCGAATTCACGGGGTTTTAGGCCGAAGCGGGCAGAAAGCTGCATGGCCGCGTTGGTTGCCCAGTCGCCGTGTTCGCGGTTCTTTGGGCGTTCAATGACCACCTCGGCGGGCAATTCGGCAGGCGCGAGTTTGCCCCCGGCCATCAAAGTGGCCAAGATGCGAACAATCGCATCGTTTAGATCTGCTGGAGTCAAAAGAATTTCCTAAAAACACGCCCGAATTGGGTCAATTCTAGCCAAAAAGGGCAAAACAAAAGGGGCCGCCACTTCGGCAGCCCCTTTTGTTGCAAATTACTTAACAGCGCCTGCGGTTAGACCGCGAACGAAGTAGCGCTGCAATGAGAAGAACACGAGCAACGGAATCACCAAACTGATGAATGAGCCGGCTGCTACGTCTTGCCAGCCTCCACCATATTGGCCAAGCATTCGCATGAGCTTCCAGGTCATTACCGGCTTCTGTTCGCCAACGAAGATGAAGGCGATCAGGTAGTCGTTCCAAACCCAGAGGAACTGGAAAATCGCAAACGATGCGATTGCCGGAATCGACATTGGCATCACGAGCTTCCAGAAGATTTGGTAGTAGCTTGCGCCGTCCATGCGGGCTGCCTCTAGAAGTGAAGGCGGCAGCGTGAGCATGTAGTTGCGAAGAATGTAAATCGCAAGTGGCAACGCGAACGCCGAGTGCACAATCCAGGCTGCCGGAAAGTTTCCGATTAGTTCTATGCCGGTCGTTTGCTTGAACCAGACGAAGCCTCGCAAAACCGGAATCAGAGCAGACTGCAGCGGCAGAACCATCAGGGCAACCAAAGAAGCGAAGTAGATTTCGCGACCCTTGAACTGAATGAAGGTAAACGCATAGGCAGCGTTTGCCGCAATGATCAGCGGCAAGACCGTTGCCGGGATAGTCACAATCAAAGTGTTCAGCAGCGAATCAAGCATTCCGCCGTTAATAGCGTTGATGTATGGCTGAAGCGTCCACTCGGTTCCTAGCGGATCAGCAAGTGCAGTCCACCATCCGCTGTTAGCAGCTGAATCTTGGGTGCGAATTGATGTCAGCAGCAAACCGAGTGTTGGAGTCGACCAGATGGCAACCAGGATGATCAGCATCAAGGTGGTTCCGAGCTTGAAGCCCGAAAGTTTGTGCAGAACTTTTTTCATCGGTTCTCCTCCACGTTTCGAACGCTTCTGATCTGCAGCCACATCAGCGGTGCAATCAGCACACAGAGAATCGTGACGACAGCAGACGCCGAGCCAAAGTTCGAGTTAACAAATAGTTCGCGGTAGTAGTCGAAACCGAGAACGCTGGTGTTGAAGTTTCCGCCGGTCATTGCAAGCACGATGTCGAAAATCTTCATGACCAAAATCAAGACGGTGATGAACACCGACATGATGGTTCCGCGAATCTGCGGAACCACGACCTTGAAGAAGATGGTTCGCACGCTTGCGCCATCGATGCGAGCGGCTTCAATGGTCTCTTCTGGAACACCCTTGATTGCAGCCGAGAGCATGACCATTGAGAATCCGGCCTGCAACCAGATGACGATGATCATCAGCAAGAACGAGTTCAAGCGACCTGCGTCGATTGTCAGCCAAGGCTGAGATGTGCCGCCGAAGGCCTCGACTATCGCGTTTAGAAGACCGATAACCGGGCGACCTTCTGGCTGATAGGTGTAGAGAAAGCGCCAAATGGTTGCAGCCGAAATAAAGCTGATTGCCATCGGCATAAAGATGAGTGACTTGAAAATCTTTTCGCGGCTTGGCCCGACCTGATTGGTGAGGGTCGCAAACATAAGACCAACACCAACTGTGATTGCTGGCACAAAGACGATCCACAAGAAGTTGTTTAGAAGAATGCCGAGAAACTCAACCGAAGTGAACAGGTCGATGTAGTTCTCTAGGCCGACAAATTTCTTTCCGCGTGCATCCATGAAAGACCAGATGAGTGTCTGAATTAGCGGAAGGAATGAAACTAGAAGAAGCAGCGCGGCTGCCGGAAGAAGAAAAGAAACGGCTCGCAGCTTTTCTTGCCAAATGATTGGAAGAAGTCGCACTGCCCTATCGAGTAGCCAGTAGAGCCCCCAGCTGCCGATCACGCCGAGAATGATCGATGCGATTCCGAAGATTATGTCGCCCATTTGCAACCCCTTCGTGATTTGTATTTCGAGATGAATCTGATTTAGAGAAATCTGGTGGTGGGGCGAACCCCACCACCAGACTCTACTTGACTACTCCGTTGAGAGTGATGTCGTTTTTAGTACTTTGCCTGGATAGCTGCTGCTGCAGTCTTCCAGTCAACCTTGCCGGCAACCCAGTCGGTGCCCGATAGCCAGAACTGTGCGTTCACAGCCGAAGGCATGCGGTCTGAACCGTCGAAGCCGAACACTGCTGCCTTAGCCATGGTCTCACCAACAGTCTTGGTTAGTGAGTTCGGGTAAAGCGAGGTGTCGAAGGTTGCGTGTGGTGAGACGAATGAGCTAGCTGAAGCCATGATGGTTCCAACCTTGTCGCTCAAGATGAAGTCAAGAACCTTAGCAACGTCAGCGTCGTTGTGGAACGCTGCTGCTAGGTCTCCACCGCCGAGAACACCAGCCTGACCACCGTCAGGTGCAGGAAGAGGGAAAACGTTAGCGTGGGTGTAGTCGCCCGCAGCTACCTCAGCCTTGATTGCATCTGGGAAGAAGTCAGTGATGAATGAACCCTGACGAAGCAAGAAGCACTGGC
>JAHEGB010000073.1 GCA_024645175.1 Microbacteriaceae bacterium | reverse complement strand
GAGAAGCAGGTTTCTGCTTTGATCAAAAAGGCAGTTAGCTAGTCAGCCTTCAGCATCAGCATGTATTGACCGCCGCCAGGATTAATCTGCGTCGAAAACGAAACATCTGGGGCAAAGCGACTTAGTCGATCTAGCAACCAGTCGCTCGCTTGCATCGCATCGGCCTCACTCGAACATCTCGCGACAAGCTCGCGACCACCCTTACGAGTTAGGCGCTCAACGGTTTCGACGATTGGCGCTGGTTCTGCAACTAGCAACTCAGGTGCCCACGCAACCACCGGCGCGTTCTTGCCCTTCATCGTGTTGCACATGCGATGAGCCAAGCGTTCGCCGCCAGATGCACCCTTCTTGGCCTTTGCAAGCGCAAAGCTGTCTGCGCTTGGCCCTAGGTCAGAATTCACCGATGCATCTGGGTCAACCGGCTTGTCGCACAACCAGCAGATCCAGTTGTCGCGGTCGCCAATCTCGTTTAGGTCGCTCATCGATTAACCGTTGTCTTTCGGCCAGCCACCCGGAGGGCCAACAATTAGTAGCGCGGCGAAGATTGCAGAGACTACAAGCAGCATGGTTAGCGCTAGCAGCGCCGGACGATTCAAGAACCACCGAAACAGACGATCGAACCATTTGTTATCGCGTGGGTCGCCAGAAGATTCGCGCCTCCAGCTTCCGGCAAGCAAACCCTTTTCTTCGACGTTTCGCTCAAACGGAAGGGTCGCAAAAGGCACAATCGCTAGGGCAACGCCTAGCACGATTCGCCCCACGTGCCAGCGATTGTTCACACCGACCAAAGAGGCGATCACCGCGTAACCCAGAAACATGGCTCCGTGCAGGCCACCGATAACCGTGATTAGCGGCTGTGGCAGGCCAACAAGGGCCCTGAACGCCAGCCCGCCGAGCAACAGGCTCCAGGTTAGGGCCTCGCCGAAGGCGAAGGTTAGAAAGGCTTTGCGCGGGCTCGAGAAGATGCCGCTTTTGGCTTGGGTGGTCATAATTAGAGTCTATGAACTCGAGCCGGCCTATCCGTGTTGTGTTTCTGAGCTTCTATTTTGAAGCCTGGGATGCACTGGCCGACATCTATCGCCAGATGCTCGCTGACCCGCGTTTCGAGCCTGTAGTCATTAGCATTCCGCGGCGTCTGACTGGCGAAACCAATTATTCGGGCGAAGACCGAGTCAGCGAGTTTTATGACTCGCAGGGCATCGAGCACCTGCGCTTCGATTTCGAAGACTCGACAATCGGCACCGCCAAGTTGCGCGAACTCGCACCCGACTATGTCTTCTTGAACTATCCGTGGCAGCGAAACTATCAGCCGGGTTACCGCGCAGAGACGCTAAGCGAATTCACCAAGGTCTGTCAGGTTCCCTACTATTCGTTCGCACTAATCAACGAACCAGGTGACCACGGAGTTGCGCCTTACCTCTACACGCAGCGGTCACACCAACTCTCGTCTTTGATTTTCACGCAAGACGCCGCGGTGGTCGACGCCTATGCAAAAACTTCGCGAGGCAACTCACACGTTCATCTAACTGGTTCACCAAAAATTGACTCGCTAGTGAATAACGGCCGCGAAGAAAAACGCGAGCGCTACACAATGGTTTGGGCACCGCATCACAGTTATTCTTCACACTGGTTGAACTTTGGAACCTTCGCCAAGATGCACAAAGAGATGTTGCACTTCGCAGAAACTCACCACGACGTCGAGATCATCATGCGACCGCATCCGTTTTTGTTTGGCACGCTAGCCGAAAGAGGAGTTGTAAATGCAGCTGAGCTCGACGATTGGCTGTATGCGTGGAACGCCCTGCCAAACACCTCGATAGAAACCGGAGGCGACTTTGCCTCGCTGTTCAAGTCTTGCGACCTGCTGCTAAGCGACGGCATCTCATTCATCGGAGAGTATCCGTTGGTGGCAAATAAGCCTGGCGTCTTTCTCGAGAACGAAGACCACTGGCAGTTCTCGCCGATTGGTGAAATCGCGGTCGAAGCAAACTGGCGCATTCAGTCGTTCGCCGAGTTTGCAGATCGATTTGCTGAGATTCGAGAGCACGGTCTCGGTGACTACTCAGCACAGATTGAACGATTGCGACAGGCAGCTAGCCCCTATCCGGGTGAAGCCGCTGAGCGAATCATCAGCGTGATTGCTGCCGATTTCGAGGCAGCCACCCCGCTGGTCGACAAGGCCTCGATTGCCGAGCTGGCCTGGGAGTTTGGCCCAGACAAAGAGCCGTTAGTCGACTAGTTCTGGCGTGAGCTCTTGCTCGCGATTATTGGCCTTGAAAACGGCCGGCGACAAGATCACGATCATCACGAGGCAGAACACGCCCGCGAAGCCAAGAACCGCACGGATTCCGAATGCGGCAATCAAAAGTCCCGCGATGCCCATGCCAGCCACCGAAGACGCCGAGAACAAAGCACCGACAGAGGCCATCACTCGGCCACGAGTCGCCTCTGGAATTCGATTCATGATCAGAGAAACGCCAAATGCATTCAACGCGGCGTTGAACATGCCGGCGATGAACCAGGCAATGGCCACGACCACCCAGTGCCAGGCGAATGCCAGGCCAAGGGTGATTGTCGAAAGAACGAGCAGAGCCAAGACCACTATCGGTGCGTGACGCTTCTCTGGCACTTTGAGCATCGAGGTGGTTACCGCACCCAAGACTGAACCAAGAGCGAAGGTAGCCGAGACGATTCCATATGTGAACGCATCGGCCTTCAAAATATTCATCACCAAGAAAACTTCGCCGATGTTTATAACGCTCATTGCAAGAATGATCATTGCAATCAAAATCACTAGTGCTCGAACAAGCGGATTGCTCATGATGGTCTTTAATCCATCGAGTGAGCGCATCTTCTCGCCTTCTTCGTGCGGCTGAGGTGCGCGATTGATTCGCAGAGCAACAATGGCCGCCGCCAAAATCAAAAATGAAATCGCGTCGATTCGAAATGGCCAGGCATAAGAATCTGTAGTTGAAACCAAGAACCCAGCAACACCCGGGCCTAGCATCGCGCCGAGCGACGAACCGGTTTGCATCAAACCGTTAACGCGCGGCAAATCGTCAGGTGTCGAATATTCCGGAAGTGTCGCGTTGAATGCAGCACCAACCGGTGTTCCGCAGGCTGCAGTAATTGCCAGGAATGCGAGCGACCATGCGAAACCGAGATCGAGCGAAAGCATGAAGGTGCTAAGGCCCATGATGCTGAGCAGAATCGGAATTAGTTTTCCGGAATTGAATCTGTCTGCAAGCACGCCACCGTATGGTGCGGCCAAGATGGTTGGCAGAATCATCGCGAGCATAATTGCCGAAACACCGCTCGGGCCAAAGTCATCCTTGTATCGCAGCACCACGGTGAAGGTCGTGAGGGTGCTGCCCATCCATGAAATGGCGCCAGCTGCCGCGAGCAGACGAAGTTTGGTCCAGTTGGTTTGCATTATTAGAGCCTATGCGGGCAAACGAAAAGCCCCTCGAATTGAGGGGCTCTCGTTCAAATCTGGGCTACTTGTTGCCGCACTGGCAGCCATCGCCGCACTTGCAGTCTTGGCCCATCGAGCAATTAGGGTTGTCGCACATAATCAACACCTCCTATGTCTTCACTATCTCACCAAATAGGCAAAAATGGGA
>JAHEGB010000024.1 GCA_024645175.1 Microbacteriaceae bacterium | reverse complement strand
CGCACCCTCAGTTAATTGCGATCAAACGGTTGTTTGTCACACCTGGTGTCGCATCGAATTCGCACTAATGAAAATTGGTGACTGGAGAATTCGTATGTTGTTCGACACGCGAAGTCGGCACGCAAAACAAAGGTCTCAAAAGAGGTTTTGTTTAGCGAATGCCGCTAGACATAAGCATAACAGCGGGTTTCAGCCCCTGACTAGCCTTTTGACTAGCAAGTTGGCCACCGAGATTTGGCCCAAAGTTATCCACAGATTTGCCACGGATGCTCCCGCGAGCGCGAAATCGGAGCAATCTCGAGTAATGCACCCATTGCGAAAGATAGTTGTGGCAAGAGTCTTAGCTCTTGCCTTGGTCACCCTGGCCCTTTGGCAACAGCAAGCGGCCACGGCAGACGCTCAAACCACGCCGCCGCCTGAGCGCTGGCTTGCGGCCCTCGATGCCCCACTTCACCTGGTTAATCCCTACTTTCAGCCAAGCAGCGACTATTCGGCAGGCCACAGGGGCATCGACTATCGAGTCGAGCTCGATCAGCAGATTTATGCGCCAGTGGGCGGCAGCGTCTGGTTTGTCGGTGAGGTAGCCGACCGCAAGCTGATTTCAATTAGAACCAAGGCCGGAGACCTGCTCGAATTTGAACCGGCCTGCAGCCAGCTATTAGCCGGTCAGCAAGTTTCAGCCGGTCAGCCGATTGCAAACATCTGTGACGCAAGCGAGAACTACCGACAGCACTGCGATCGGCAAAGGTGCCTGCACTTCTCGCTCAGAACGACCCTGGGCTACCTTTCACCACTTGTGCGTTACGGCGAGCTAGCACCAACCGTTTTGCTGCCAGTTATTTAGGCCCGCGGGTGAGCCTGCTTGTAACCCTCACGCAATCGTTCGACCGATACGTGGGTGTAAATCTGTGTTGTGCCTAGGCTTGCATGCCCGAGAAGTTCTTGAACGGCTCGAAGGTCAGCCCCTCCATCTAGCAAATGAGTTGCAGCCGAATGCCTAAGCGCGTGTGGGCCAGCCACACCGGTCGGCGTTCCATCGAGCAAACCGGCAACCAGAGCGTAAACCTGACGCACTCCAACTCTCTGACCGCGAGAGTTGATAAACAGCGCTTGCCCGCTCTTCTCGTTTTCAAATTGCTTTCGACCGACTCTTATGTAGGCGTCGAGAGCTTCTCGAGCAGGCGCACCAAATGGAACCATTCTCTGTTTTGAGCCTTTACCCATTACTCGCAAAATGTTTCTCGAGTAGTCGATGTCTTCAAGGTTCAGACCGACAAGTTCGCTGACTCGGCACCCGCTCGCATAGAGCAGTTCGATAGCGAGCAGATCTCTCATGCCATTCGGGTTGTCTGGTGTTGCAAGCGACGACAGGTTTTCAAAGATATCGGCAAGCGTTTCTCTCGACACAACTTTCGGCAAAGAGCGCGAAGCCTTAGGCGACTTTAGGCGAGCGGCGAAATCATTGTCGAGCTGATTGGTCTTCTTTAGCCAAGAAGAAAAGGATCTAATGGCAGCGCTTTTTCTCGCGAGAGTAGTTTTGCTGAGACCGCGCTGATCGGCTTCGTATAGCCAGTCTCTAACTTGGTCGAGCTCAAGCTCGGCCACGAGGGTCACGCTTCGCTTCGCTAAGAAATCTAGAAGGTCTAGCACATCGGTCTCATAGGCCTTCACGGTGTTAGGCGAGTAGCCGCGGGCAGCCTGCAGATAGTTGGCAAACTCATCGCTCGCTTGATTCAGTGGGCTACTCACGCTCTAAGGGTAGTTTGACCCAACCCTTATCTGTTTGTTCGACAAACCCAAGCAACGACAATTGCCCAAGTGCAATCGTCAGCTCTTTGTGAGTCAACCCAGCGTTTGCAGCAATCTTGCTTGAATCGCTTGGCTTTGAAGTCATGGCGTCGAGCGCACGAGTTTCGAGTGCGCCAAGGCCAGACAGCTCTGGTTGAAACCAACCTTGTTTTCCGAGTGCTAAGTCAGCCGCGTCAGCCGGCGTGCAAATGCTCGACACCAGCCCCTCGGCGATGAGTTTGTTGCAGCCCGCCGATGACTGCGATGTGATTGCACCGGGCACCACACCAATCGGCCGATCGAGGTGCTTAGCGTGACTGACGGTGTTCAAGGCCCCGCTTCTAAAGCCCGCCTCAACGACTATGGTCGCGCTGCCCAGAGCAGCAATCAACCTATTTCTCTGCAAGAAACGCCACTTAGTTGGGCTCGCCCCGGGCGCCTGCTCGGCAACCAAAACCCCAGAGTCAATAACTTTTTCGAGCAGCGAAGAGTTTCCGCTCGGATAAAGCTGGTCTATTCCGCCAGCCATTACGGCAACGGTGTTTTGCCCGCAGGCAAGCGCTGATCGATGAGCCATGGCATCAATGCCATAGGCCCCTCCCGAAACAATTGCTAAGTCTCGAGCGGAACAGTCAGCAACAATTTCGCTAGTCACCCATTCGCCATAGCTAGTCGAGATTCTCGAACCGACTATCGCAACAGAGTTTTGCACTAGACCAGACGCACCAATCTTCGAGCGAATCCAGAGGCAATGCGGAGTTGCCAGCTGCAGATCACCAAGTTGCTCTGGCCAATGTTCGCTCGCCGGCGTAATTAGTTTGGCTCGAACATTTGCCGCAATTTGCAAGGCGTTAACAACTTCTGAGAGTTTCAGACGGGGTCTCCACCGCTCTCTCGCCTCGGCATACGAAGTGAAAAAGTCGCCAAAGTGATCTTCGAGCTCTTGCAAGCAACCGGCACTTCGCAACCTGTCGCGAATCTCTGCTGGTGAATAGTTATTGACTTCAAATTCGAGCACCTCTGCGGCTGAAGTTGCAGCAATTAACGCACCAGCAAATTGATCGCCCGGTTCTGTGAGAACCGAAAAAGTTGCGCGGGCAAATGCTTCTTGCAAGTCTTGCTCGTCGGCCACCAGCTGCGCAGTGAGAGCCTCAACATTGGCATCGCTGAAATTGAAACGTCTCACGCCGCCAACCTTGTTGAATTCTCTGAACCCCTGAGGGCAACAGCTCGAGCAATGTGCGACTCGTCAACCACACTGAGTTCGTCTAAATCACAAATCGTCTGAGCTAGACGCAAGCACCTGTCATAACCACGCATGCTTATCGAACCTCGCCTGAGGGCGACATCAAGCAACCGAGTCGACTGTTTCGATAGCGAAAACCTTCGTCGCATCAGAGCAGAAGGCAAATGCGCATTGAGGCTGTATCCGGTGCCGGCCAATCGCTCGGCAGCAAGTTCGCGAGCCTTAACTACTCGCATTCTGGCCTCGGTAGTTGTTAGGCGGTCAGTTTTATCTTTCTCGAGAAGTGCCTGGGTTGCATTTATCGATTGAATTTGAAGTCTGATGTCTACTCGGTCTAGCAGCGGACCAGACAGCCGATTGACATATCTCTGTCTAGCCGCTGGCGTGCAAACACAGTGAGCCTTAGGGTTTAGTGCGTTGCCACATGGGCATGGATTGGCGGCCAGGAGCAATTGAAACTGAGCCGGAAACCTGGCAACTCCGGCCGCCCTGCTGATCACAACTTGCCCGCTCTCGAGTGCTTGGCGAAGCACCTCTAGGGCCGGTTGCTGAAACTCCGGAGCCTCATCGAGAAACAAGACTCCGTGGTTAGCAAGCGACACTAGACCAGGGCTTGGAAGCCCCGAACCACCACCAATCAGTGAAATGGCGGAGGCCGTGTGGTGAGGAGCTTCAAAAGGTGGCCGCACAATCAGGTTGGCACCAATTGACCCGCGATTCCTAGAAATCGAGTAAACCGCAGTCGTTTCTATGGCGTTCTCGAGCGACAGGTCAGGCAATAGGCCGACAAACCTTTCAGCCATCATGGTCTTACCCACTCCTGGCGAACCAATAAACAACATGTGATGCCCGCCGGCGGCCGCAACGACCATGCTTTCGACTGCAAGATCTTGACCAACAATGTCGGCAATGTCTTTGTCGCTTTCGACCGATTGGCCCGCTGGAGGCTCGGCTATCTGCGCCGAGTTGCCGACCGAATCAGGCGCGTTGTGAATGCGAACGGCTTCTTGCAAACTGCCAACACCAATGCAATCGATGTTCGAGACCAGTCGTGCTTCGTGCAGGTTGGCAGTCGGAACGATGGCGAGTTTGAACCCAGCCTCTCGAGCTGCCAAGACAGATGGCAAGACTCCGTTGACCGCACGCACCGAACCATCAAGACCCAGTTCGCCAATGTGAATGCACACATCGAGGCGTGAATTCGAAAATGGCTTGTTTGCCGCAAGCACAGACATGGCAATCGCCAGGTCAAAGCTAGAGCCGAATTTGGGAACGGCTGCTGGCGAAAGATTTACGGTGATTTTTCGGGCAGGCAACTGCAACTTAGAATTTGTGATTGCCGCCCGCACTCGCGCAGAGGCTTCAGACAGAGAAGCATCTGGAAGACCAACCAAAACGAATCCGGGAAGATTGCTCGAGATGTCGGCTTCGACCTCGATTACCGTGCCGCTCAAGCCGAGAAGGCTAATCGCAAAACTCTTGGCAAGGTTCACTAGAAAACCTGTTTCAAGTGCTCGATGTGAACTCGCCCATCGACAACCAAGACGCTAACCGCGTCTAGCCGAACTTTGCTGCCGCTCAACTCTTTTGATTGACACCACTGAGCAACCAGCCGCCGCATTCTCTGCAGCTTCTGCGTAGTGATGGCCTCAAATGGGTGGCCGAAACCTGTGCGGGTTCTGGTCTTAACCTCTGCAAAAACCAGGCAATCTCTATCTCGAGCAACAATGTCGATTTCGCCGCCCTGGCCGCGCCAATTTCGTTCAATGAGCTCATAACCGAGCCTGGCTAGAAACTCAGCGGCTCGATCTTCACCATATTTGCCAACGTCTTGATTTGCATTCACCCAGCAAGCATGAACGGTTGCGAAACATCAAAGAAAAACACACAAAGATTTGTGCAGAACTTTCACAAAATGAAAATTGTGAGTTACTCGCCTACCGCGAATTCCTTCGGCAGTTCATAGGCCTTGCCGCTGAGCTCTTCTACGTTGACATCCTTGAATGTCAAAACGCGAACGCTCTTCACGAAGCGGTCGGTGCGGTAAATATCCCAGACCCATACGTCTTGCATGTTGAGTTCAAAGTAAAAGTCAGTTGGGGTGTCAACGCGGTTTAGAGAAACCTCATTTGCGAGATAAAAACGTCGCTCGGTTTCGATTACAAACTTGAAGGTGCCAACGACATCGCGATACTCGCGATAGAGGGCCAGCTCGGCGTCTCTGTCGTAGTCTTCGATCTCGTTCTCATCCATGTTCAAATTTTAGGGCTCTTGACCGACAGCATCTGACCCGCCGGCCAGAATGCGAGTCAGCCAGGTGACGCGGTGTTCTGGGCTCGGCCCCAATTCACGGATAGCCGCCATGTGCCCAGCACTCGCATAGCCCTTGTGCCCCTCGAAGCCGAACCTTGACTCGGTTTCGGCAAGCTGAATCATCAGGCGATCTCGGGTCACCTTCGCCAGAACCGAGGCGGCGGCCACGCTTGCGCAATCGCGGTCTGCCTTGGCCTGAACGTGAACGTGAAAAGGCGCTCGAGCTAGCCAGTTGTGGGTGCCATCGAGAATCGCCATGACCGAGTCAAACTCGATCGTCAGTTGCTCGACAGCTCGTGCCGCAGAAGCCTCAAGAGCCCAAACAATGCCGAAGTCATCAATCTCTTTGGCGGTCGCCATGCCAACTGCCCATTGGCTAACCCAGGCCGCCGTTGGGTCGAAGAGTTCTTCGCGAACCTTTTCGCTCAAGAGTTTGCTGTCGCGAAGTTTCGCAGGCCAGGGCTCAGAGAGTTTGCTTTTGTCGATCAGAACGACGCCAACAGCAACGGGCCCGGCGATTGCACCGCGGCCAACCTCGTCGATGCCAAGAACATACTTGGCACCCGAGTCGAACAGGGTCTGTTCGAGGCTAAGGTTTGGGAACGTCTTTGAAGACATTTGGATAGTTGTCTAGCCACTGCCAGTGTGCGCTTGGCCATGAGACCACAAATGCTCGACCGACGATGAACTTCTTGTCGACGAAGCCCTTGCTCGGCAGCTCTTGGTGAAAGCGCGAGTCTTCGCTGTTTGGTCGATTGTCGCCCATCACCCAAATTGAGTCTTTAGGCACAACCACATCAAACTTCACCGAGCTAGGTTCAACGTCTTTGCCAAGGTATGGCTCGGTAATTGCAACGCCGTTGATGGTCAACTTGCCATCAGCGTTGCAGCAGATTACGTGGTCGCCGCCAACGCCAATCACGCGCTTTACCAGGTGCTGCGAAGAGTCTGGCGCCGCGAAGCCAAATGCAGACAAGAACCATTCGCCGGTTGCTTGAAAGAAGTTTTGCTGAGGTTGTTCGATGGTGCCAAGCCAGTTGCCCGGGTCTTTGAAAACAACGACGTCGCCGCGCTCGATTGGAACAACGTCTGGCACTAATTCGTTGACGATGATGCGATCTTGAATCTGCAGAGTCTCAAGCATCGAACCGCTTGGAATGAAGAATGAACGAATCAAGAAAGTCTTGACCAAAAGCGAAAGCACCAGCGCTGTAGCCACGATAACAATCAGGTCGATAAAGAATGAAACGAAAATGTTCTTCTTTAGTCGACGCCATGTATCACGGATGTCGCGTGGTGCTTTTGCGTGCGGGCCTGGCCCGAGGTCTGTCATGCGATAAGAGTAAGCGAAAGCTTAAACGTTGTCGCGCTTTTCGCGAATCTTCGCCTTCTTGCCGCGTAGGTCGCGCAAGTAGTAAAGCTTCGCACGACGAACATCGCCCTTGGTCACTAGCTCGATCTTCTCGATAACTGGTGAGTGAACTGGGAAGGTACGCTCTACGCCTACCTGAAAGCTGATCTTGCGAACGGTGAAGGTCTCGCGAACGCCTTCGCCTGAACGACGAATAACTACGCCCTGGAAAACCTGAACACGGCTGCGGTTACCTTCAATGATGTTTACGTGAACCTTGACGTTGTCACCAACGCGGAACGCTGGAATGTCAGACTTCAGGCTTGCTGCGTCTACTGAGTCAAGAATGTGCATTTTGAATCCATCTCTGTCACTGCGCGCAGGTCAATAACGGGTTAGGTGTATTTCTGGTTTTTGCCAAGCTCCCCTGCGGCAGAGCACCTTGCGGTTGGCAACCTGTCTATATTGCCACAGAGTTGGGCTATTCGCCAAGCAGATCTGGGCGAACGTCCTTGGTTCGCTCGATTTGCGCGTCTTTTCGCCACTTGGCGATGGCAGCGTGATTGCCGCTGGTCAGCACTTCTGGCACATCTAGGCCACGCCAGCTCGCCGGCTTGGTGTAACTCGGGTATTCCAAGAGCCCATCGGTGTGGCTCTCTTCAATCAAACTTTCGGCATTGCCAATGACACCAGGGATGAGCCGGGCAATCGCCTCAACCATCACGATGGCGGCAACCTCGCCGCCATTGAGCACATAGTCGCCAATCGAAACCAGACGAACGTTTGCGCGGGTCTTGGCATATTCGACCACGCGCTGGTCGATGCCTTCGTATCGACCGCAGGCAAAGATGATGCGCTTGACGTTCGCTAACTCGTGTGCAGTGGCTTGCTTGAAAACCTCACCGGCAGGCGAGGTGAAAATGATCACTGTGTCTTCGTGAAAACCTTCGGCACCGAGCAGGTCATCGAGAGCCTCTCCCCAAGGTTCAGGCTTCATGAGCATTCCCGCGCCACCACCATAAGGAGTGTCGTCTACTGTGCGGTGCTTGTCGTGCGTGTAGTTGCGAAGATTGTGTGCGTGAAATTCGAGAAGCGACTTGTCGCGAGCCTTGCCTAGCAGCGAAAGATCTAGCGCCTGAAAGAAGTCAGGAAAAATCGAGATCGCGTCGATGCGCATTTCTAGGCCTCTTCGTTCGTGTCAGCGATTTCTTCGAACAGGCCGAGCGGCGGAGTGATTGTGACGCTGCGGTTTTTCATGTCGACTACCGGAACGATTGCCTTCACAAAAGGAACAAGCACTTCGCCTGCTGCAGTTTCGACTGCGAGCAAGTCGTGGGCCGGCAGGTGATCAACGCGCACGACTGTGCCGACCTCAACTGCGTCGCGAATTACCTTGAGGCCAACGAGCTGGTGGTCAAACCAGGCGTCTTCTTCGTTTGTGACTTCGTCGTTCTCAACATCTACAAGAAGAATCGCTTTGACGAGGGTGTCTGCCGCATTGCGGTCTTCACACTCGTTAAGAAAGAGCACCGGCATGGTGTTATACCAGCGCAGTTCTTGAACGGTTACGGTCTTGCCGAACCAAGGAGATGTTTCAGGAACCTGAAGTTTGAGCACAGCACCCTCGACGAAGCGCAGCTTCGGAGAGTCGGTATAGAGCTCGAGTTTGAATGCGCCTTTTAGACCGTGGGCTTTGACCAGACGGCCGACGCGAAGGGTGGTTGAACTAGAAATCGGTGTCCACCACGTCAACGCGAATCTTCTTGCCATCGGCAAGCGCGTTAACGATGGTGCGCAGTGCCTTGGCGGTGCGTCCGTTGCGCCCGATCACTCGGCCCAGGTCATCTGGGTGCACGTGAACCTCAAGCAAGTCGCCTCGCGAGGTTGAGCGTGCGGTCACAGTTGCATCGTCGGCATTGTCGACGATTCCCTTAACCAAGTGTTCGAGCGCAGCGGCAAGCACTATTAAGCCTCTTCTGCGTCAGCTGCTGCGGCTTCTGCCTCAGCTACTGCTTCTGCTGCTTCAACAACTTCTTCAGCTGCAGCAACTACGTCTGCTGCTTCTTCGGCTGCAACTTCTGCTGCTGCCTCTGCCGCTGCCTCTGCCGCAGGAGCTTCTTCAGCTGATGCGTTCTCTGCAACTTCTGCTGCTTCTGCTGCTGCGTTTGCAGCCTTCTCAGCTTCGGCAGCTTCTAGAGCAGCCTTAGCCTTCTTGTTCTGAAGGGCTTCTTTAGCCTGAAGCACTGGCTTCTTGGCTGCGTCGACAACGAATGCTGCCTTCGCTTCTTTAACCTGAACAACGTTCTTCGCGTTCTTGTCACCCTTTGAAGTCTGGTAGTCACCAGTCAACTTAAGAAGTGCGGTTACCTGCTCGGTTGGCTGTGCGCCAACGCCAAGCCAGTAGAGCGCACGCTCTGAGTTAACTTCAATTACTGAAGGATTCTCGGTCGGAATGTAACGACCGATCTCTTCGATTACTCGACCGTCGCGGTGAGTACGTGAATCAGCTACGACGATGCGGTAGTGCGGTGCACGCTTTTTTCCGTGACGCGCTAGGCGGATTTTTACAGCCACAATGCTCCTGTTTTTGTATTGGGGCGAACAATCAACCGTGAGCGTGGGGGCACACTCGGTATTCAAGCTCTTGGGGTCATCCTTGTCGCTTGGTTAGAGGGTCAAGCGCAGACAACCGCTCTATTCTGCCAGAAAAACCGCGATAGTGCCAACCAAATTAGGCACGGATGCTGGCTAGACGCCGAAAGCCGAGCCCGAACCGCCCTGGTTTGGCTTCTCACCAGTCAGTTTGGCTGCCTCTTCGGCTGCGCGCTTGGCCGGATTGCCCGATTTCGAACCCTTCTTAGCCTTGTCTTTCTTCTTGGCCTTGCCGCCAATGAAGCCGCCACCCATGCCTGGCATGCCCTGCATACCTGGAATCTGAGGAACGCCACCCTTGGCAACGGTCTTCATCATCTTGGCAGCCTGCTCGAAACGGTTGACCAGCGAATTGACCTCGGTCACCGTTGTGCCGGCACCATTTGCGATGCGCAGGCGGCGTGAACCGTTGAGAACCTTCGGCTGACGACGCTCGGTAGGAGTCATAGAGCGAATGATTGCTTCGGTGCGATCGATTTCGCGCTCGTCAAAGTTTTCGAGTTGAGCCTTCATCTGATTTGCTCCGGGCATCATGGCAAGCATGCTCTTGAGAGAACCCATCTTCTTCAACTGTTGCATCTGCTCTAAGAAGTCTTCGAGAGTAAAGGTCTCGTTGGCCAACTTGTCGGCCATCTTCTTAGCTTCGTCTTCGTCAAAAGCTTTTTGAGTCTGCTCAATAAGAGTGAGCACGTCACCCATGTCGAGAATTCGACTTGCCATGCGGTCCGGATAGAACGGCTCGAACGCGTCAAGTCCCTCACCGGTCGACGAGAACATGATCGGCTTGCCGGTGACTGAAGCAACAGAGAGCGCAGCACCACCGCGGGCATCGCCATCGAGCTTGGTAAGCACGACACCGGTAATGCCAACGCCATCCTCGAATGCCTTTGCAACGTTGACCGCGTCTTGACCAATCATCGAGTCGATGACAAAGAGCACTTCGTCAGGGTCAGTGGCCTTGCGAATGTCGCGAGCCTGCTGCATCAACTCTTCGTCGATGCCGAGGCGTCCGGCGGTGTCAACAATTACAACGCTGTATTGCTTCTTCTCGGCGTGCTTGATTGCCTCTTTAGAAACCTTGACCGGGTCGCCCTTGCCATTGCCTGGCTCTGGGGCGAAAACGTCGACGCCGGCGCGTTCACCAACAACCTGCAGCTGGTTTACGGCATTTGGTCGCTGCAAGTCGGCTGCAACTAGCAGTGGAGTCTGGTTCTGATCCTTGAGCCACTTGGCAAGTTTTCCGGCGAGGGTGGTTTTACCCGAACCCTGCAAACCGGCAAGCATGATGACTGTTGGCGGCTTCTTGGCGAACTCGAGTTTGCGCTGCTCGCCACCCAGAATCTTGACCAGTTCTTCGTTCACGATCTGAACGACCTGCTGGGCTGGGTTTAGAGCCTTCGATACTTCATCACCGAGCGCACGTTCGCGAACCGCGCCAGTAAACGCCTTTACGACCTCAAGTGCGACGTCGGCCTCGAGCAGTGCGCGGCGAATTTCGCGCAAGGTTGCGTCAATGTCGGCTGGGCTTAGTTTGCCCTTGCTGCGCAGATTCTTGAAGGTTTCGACTAAGCGATCAGATAGATTGCCGAACATTAACCGACCAGTCCTTTCGCAAATTCGCGAGCGTCAAAGAATGCAAAGTCAGCGATGCCTTCGCCAACACCTACTAACTTAACTGGAATACCCAATTCGCGTTGAATCGAATAGACGATTCCACCCTTGGCTGTTCCATCGAGTTTGGTCAATACGATTCCGGTGACATTGGCAACCTCGGCGAAAGCCTTCGCCTGCACGAGACCGTTCTGACCTGTGGTTGCATCGAGCACTAAAAGCGTTTCGCTAATCTGTGCCTGCTTCTCGACAACACGTTTGATTTTGTCGAGCTCAGCCATGAGGTCTTTTTTGTTTTGCAAACGACCGGCGGTGTCGATGATTGCAACATCTGCGTCATTCTTTAGGGCAAGCTCAACAGTCTTGAACGCAACGCTTGCCGGGTCTTGCCCTTCGGCATCAGGGCGAATCAACTGCGCGTTTGCGCGTTCAGCCCAGGTTGCGATTTGCTCAACGGCTGCTGCTCTAAACGTGTCGGCGGCACCGATGACCACGCGCCACTTTCCTTCGTTCAACCAGTTAGCAAGTTTTCCGATTGTCGTGGTCTTGCCAACACCGTTAACGCCAACCACCAAGATCACGTAAGGAAGCTTTCCGTCAGCAAGATTCAACTGCTTGTCTTCGCGCTCGAGTGCCTCGGCAATTACGTCAACCAGAATTTCTTTGAGTTCGGCTTCAGTCTTTGCACCAAGTTTCTTCGCGCGCTGTTTCACACTCTCAACGATTTGAGCAGAGGCATCAACACCGAAGTCAGACTGAATGAGTGTGTCTTCTAGGTCATCGAGATTCTCAACATCGAACTTGATACGGGTAAAGATCGACTTGATGCCCTTAACGAAACTGCGCTTCGGCAGCTCGACCTGCTCGAGTTCAACCTCTGGCTCAGCAACAGGTGCAGCGATCTCAGGTTCTGGTTCGACAGCCGGGATTTCATCAACGGCTGGCTCTGGCTCCAGCTCCGGCTCTGGCTCTGGCTCTGGGATAACCTCAGGTTCAGCAGCGACCTCAGGTTCCGGCTGAGCAATAACCTCAAGCTCATCGACACCAGTGGTGGTCTCGGCTACCGTTTCCGGCGAACTGTCATAACTTGCCAGTTCTTCTTCCGGCAACGCTGAAGCCTCAGGCTCAGGCTCTAGTGCAGGCGTAGGCTCTGGCTTGCCCTTCGGCTTGAAGAGCTTAGGCTTCTTCTCTTTTGGCTTTTCAGCCTTTGGCTTTTCTGGCTCAGCAAGCGCAGCCGGTGTTGGACTCGCGACTGCGGTCGCCGCAGGAGGATTCGATAGAGCGACGTTGTTTAAGGCGCTCGAAGAATCCTCTGAGGCGGTCGGAACCTCTGGTGCCTCAACTTCGTCTTTGCGCTTTTTGCGCCAGAAAAACAATCCAGCCATTAGGCGTTGTTGTGCTCTAAGCGCTGCCCAACGATGCGAGACATACCTTCATCCATGATCACGCCATAGACGGTGTCTGCGATTTCCATTGTGCGCTTCTGGTGGGTGACCAAGATCAACTGCGAGTTGGTGCGCAGGTCTTGGAATACGTGAAGCAAGCGAGTCAAGTTTGCGTCGTCGAGGGCTGCCTCGACCTCATCCATGATGTAGAACGGTGAAGGGCGAGACTTGAAGATAGCCATCAAGAATGCGATTGCACCAAGAGACTGCTCTCCACCAGAGAGAAGTGTCATTGGCAACCACTGCTTGCCGGCTGGCTTAACGCGAACGTCGATTCCACTGACAAGAAGATCGTTAGGGTCGGTCAAGGTCATTGCGCCAACACCACCAGGGAAAAGCGTCGGCAAGATTGCTGTGAATTCGCGAACGGTGTCGTCGAACGCAGCCTTGAAAATCTGCTGCATCTTCTCGTCGAGGTCGTGAATGATCTGAAGCAAGTCTTGGCGGGTCTTGGTTACGTCAGCGAGCTCATCAGTCAAGAACTTGTGACGCTCTTCGAGTGCTGTGAATTCTTCGAGAGCAAGTGGGTTAACACGACCGAGCTTTTCGAAAAGACGCTCTGCTTCACGAAGACGCTTGGTCTGCTCTTCTTTGTTGAATGGCTTCTTGCCACCCTCTGCTTCTTCGTCGTCGATCAAAATGTCTGGGCCATATTCGGCGAGCAGAATCGACTGCTCGAGGCCAAGCTCGTCGCTCGCCTTCGCAACGAGGTTCGCCAAGTGAATGCGCTTGTCGTGGTTCTGAAGTTCGAGGTTGTGAACGCCCTGAACCAGCTCGCTCAACTTCATCTGGTGACCGGCGGTTTCGCCACGAAGGCGAACCAACTCTTGGTTCTGGTTGTTGCGCTCGTGCTCGAGTTCGTGCAAGGCAACCTTTGCAACCGATGCACTCTCGGCGACGGCATCCATGAGCATTGGCAAAACGGCAAGAACGCGCTCTGCTGAAGCTAGCTGCTGAGCCTGAGCAGCCGCAGCGGCCTTTGCACGCTCAATGGCCTCTTGAGCCTCGGCAACCTGGGCACGCAAGCTGCTAGCGCGCTCACGCTCAACTCGAACACGCTCGATTGCGGCACCGAGCTCCACTCGAACGTTTAGTTCGCGGTTTCGCTCTTGCTCGAGGTTGTCTGCCAAGGTCTGGCGGTTTTCGTAACTGACAATTGGGCGCTCTTGAGACGCAAATTCATCGTGCAGGCGAACTGCTTCAGCCAGGGCTTGCTCTGCTTCGACGATTGCACCGCGAGCTGCATCGGCACCCTGTGAGATACGTGCGAGTTCAGCCTCTGCTGCTTCGACAGCAACACGAGCACGACCAAGGGCCTCTGCGTTCTTCGCCAATTGAGCGTCGTGCTGGTTGAGTTCTGCGAGCGAGCTCTTCTCGGTTTGCTTTGCAGCTTCTTCGTTTGCGCGAGCCTGCGCCAGTTCGCCGCGGCTGCTTTCAAGAATTGAGTGAACCTGCTGAATGCGTGCTTCGGCAGCATCACGTTCTGCAACAAGCTGCAACTTAGATGGCTTGCTTTGAGATCCACCGCGAATAACGCTCTTGGTCAACACGTCGCCGTCAACGGTAATCAAAACCAAATCGGCAACCGACTTGTCGCGCGAATAAAGTTCGCGAGCGGTGGCCAAGTCATCGACGATAACTACGTTGGCAAGCAGCGAAAGAATTCCGTTTGGCGCATCGACTACCTCGGTAGCTGAACGAGCACCAGAAACGTTTGGAATATTTGCAACCGAACCGCGCGCATCGACGTCGGCAACAATCAGTTCGACACGGCCCCCGTCACTCTTCTTCAAGTGCTCAATCGCGGCAAGACCCTCTTCACGAGAATCTGCAACAAGTGCGTCAGCCAATGGCCCGAGGGCAGCGGCGATTGCATTTTCGAAGCCGCTGTCGATCTTCATGTGAGTTGCAACCAAACCACGGATGCCTCGCAAACCGGCAGCGGTTAGTTCGGTGGCTCCGTCTTTTTGGTTAAGAGTTAGATCAAGTGCTGAACGCTTTGCCTCAAGTGAGTCACGCTCGCGCTCTGCCTGGTGAATGGCATCGCGAATCTTTTCGATGTTCGCAGCGGCTTCGCTAACCGCACGCTGAGCTGCTTCGTAACGACCCTGCAGCGAACCATCGCCGGCGACTGCTTGCTGGTTCTGCAGCTGCGCCTCGAGGGTTTCATATTCGCCGCGGGCAGCATTCAAGCGGTCTTGAGCGTCGTTTAGCGTGCCATCCTGGCGAACCATCTCACTTCGAAGCCCTGCAAGACGTGATTCGGCAACGGTTACCTCGTTGGCAAGGCGCGCCTTTTCAAGGTCGAACTGCGAAAGAAGGGTGTTCTGTTCTGCGATCTCGTTGTCGTATTGCTCAAGAATGTCTCTCGCCTGGTTACGGCCAGCCTCGGCTTCAACAAGAGCCGCCTTCAAGGTTTCAACTGCGAGGTCTAGCTGACCGAGTTGCGCTTCTGCGGCTGCAGCTTCGGCATCGATGGCCGCTGGGTCAAGCTGCGCGCCAGATGCATCTGAACGAGTGCCAAGAAGTGCAACCTTCTGGTTAGCCAAAGTTAGAAGCGAGCGAAGGCGCTCACCCATTGCATCGAATTGATATGAGAGTGAGCGTGCAGAATCAAGTTCGCTTGAAACTTGCGCGGCTTCGAGTTCGCGAATTCGAGTCGAGTTTGTCTCGATGATTTGCTGAAGAATGTTTCGCTCGGCCTTGGTGTCGGTCTCGCTCTTCGCAGTCTGCTCGAGTGCGTTGTGCAGTTCGGTGATTTCGTATGCAATCAATCGAGCTTTTGCATCGCGAACAACCGAAGCGATGCCCTGCGCCTGACGAGCAACTTCAGCCTGCTGACCAAGTGGCTTTAGCTGACGACGAACTTCACCAGCCAGATCGTTTAGACGGGTGAGGTTAGCCTGCATCGCCTCGAGCTTGCGCTCGGTGCGCTCTTTGCGGCGACGGTGCTTAAGAATTCCGGCAGCTTCTTCGATGAAGCCACGACGCTCTGTTGGGCTCGCTTGAAAAATATCCTTGAGCTTGTTCTGACCGACGATGACGTGCATCTCGCGACCAAGGCCCGAGTCGCTGAGCAATTCTTGAACGTCGAGCAAACGGCAGCTTTCGCCGTTGATCGCATATTCGCTTTGACCGCTGCGAAATAGGGTTCGCGAAATTGTGACTTCGCTGTAGTCAATCGGCAGAGCGCCATCTGCGTTATCGATGGTTAGCGAAACTTCGGCACGACCGAGTGGGCCTTTGGTAGCGCTGCCCTTAAAGATGACGTCGTCCATCTTGTCGCCACGAAGCGACTTGGCGCCCTGTTCACCCATAACCCAGGCGATGGCGTCAAAGACGTTCGATTTTCCGTGACCGTTCTTTCCGACGACGGCGGTTACGCCGGGTTCAAAAGCAAAGGTGGTCGGCTGGGCGAATGACTTGAATCCCTTGAGGGTGAGGCTCTTGAGATACAGCTTGCTCACTCCCCTTTGGTCGGATTCGGGCGGCTAGATTGCCGCAACCCATCAAAAATACCCTATTCAGCGACCCCTTTTTGACGGCCGACAGAGCCACGGATGCCTGCGGCTAGGCCCGTTTGCGCAGTTTCTGGCAGTTCGGGCAGAAGTGTGAGCCTCGGTTCATCCATGACTCACGGCGAATCGCCCGACCGCAGCGGTTGCATGGGCGGTCTGTCATTCCGTAGGCATTCAGCGAAACCTCGAAGTAGCCGCTCTCGCCATTCACGTTTTTGTATTGCTCGTCAAACGAGGTTCCGCCCTCGGCAACCGCTGCCGCCAAGATTCGCTTCACCTCGACGATTAGCGCATCGAAGCTCGCTCGAGAAAGCGTGTCGGCCGGCTGGTCGTAGTGCAGTTTTGTTGCCCAAAGTGCTTCGTCTGCATAGATGTTGCCAACACCAGAAAGCACCTGCTGGTCGAGCAGAACGCGTTTGATGCCGCTGTGCTTTTTAGCGAATTTTGAGCGAACAAGTTCTGAGTCAAAGTTCTCGTCAAGCGGATCACGCGCAATGTGTGCCGCCGTAGAAGGAATTAGGTTCTGCCACCACTTGCCAGCTGCCGACGAGTTTGAGAAACCACCTGGCTTGCCATCTTCTGTGGCGACAAGTTCATCGATTGCAAGCGAACCAAAGATGCGTTGATCGATAAAGCGAAACTCGACGGCCTTGCCACGCGGGGTTTCGACACTGATCACCACTCTGGTCAACTTGTCTTCTGGGTCACTCTGTTTGCGCAAAAACATTTGACCGCTCATGCCAAGGTGACCAACCAGCGCGAGCTTCTTGTCACCGGCAGCGGCGCGAACAGATTCATCAAGTTCAAGTGGCATCCATAGAAATTTGCCTCGGCGAACAACCGAGAGAATCTTTGCCCCGGTCAGCGTGCGAACAAAATCGCGCGGGCCGGCTAGGTGACGCTTCAGGCTGCGCTCGTCAAGAATCTGAATGCCAAGAACACGTGCGTTAGTTAGCGCAGGTGCGAGGCCAGCGCGAACCGTTTCGACTTCTGGCAGTTCAGGCACTAGCGGCGCTTTCTCTTTTTCTTGACCTTAGGCACCGCGTCGACCAATGCGTCTAGTGCCTTCACCGCGGCCGCAGTCTCTGCGCTCTTTTTGGTTCGGCCTTCGCCGTGGCTAATCTCTTCGCCATTGATCAGAAGAATCGAGAAGTAGTCACGGTTGTGATCCGGACCCTCGAAGCGGGTCTTGTAGGTCGGAGTGCCGCGGCCTAGCGCCTGAATGCGCTCTTGCAGCGTGGTCTTCGGGTCTGAGTTTGCGCGAATCTCATCTGGGTTATCTAGAAGCGGAAAGACAAACTTCTCGACAAGCTGACGAGCAGCGTCGAAACCAGATGACATGTATGCCGCGCCGAGAATCGCTTCGAATGCATCTGCGAGCAAATTTGGTTTGTTGCGACCATCGGTTGCGAGCTCACCTTTGCCGAGCAAAAGATATTCTCCGATGCCGAGTTCGCCGGCAACCACCGCGAGCGCGCGTGCAGAAACCACCGCGTTCTTAACTTTGGTCATTTCACCCTCGGCAAGATCTGTGAGGGTTTCATAAATGTGGCTAGTAACGACAAAACCCAACACCGAGTCGCCTAAAAATTCGAGGCGTTCGTTGTTGGGTATGTTGCCGTGCTCATACGAGTATGAGCGGTGAGTCATTG
>JAHEGB010000070.1 GCA_024645175.1 Microbacteriaceae bacterium | reverse complement strand
CCAGCCGTTTGAACCGGGTTCGCGAAACCAGACTGCCAAAGCCTGAGAAGACCCGCATCTTCACGATTTCTAACCAAAAAGGTGGCGTTGGCAAGACCACTACCGCGGTAAACGTGGCTGCAGCCCTTGCCAGCAAAGGCCTTCAGGTTTTGGTCATCGACCTTGACCCACAGGGAAATGCCTCAACCGCGCTCAATATTGAGCACCGCGAAGGAACCCCAAGCGTCTACAACGTGCTTCTAGAGGGCACCCCGATTGCCGATGTTGTGCAGATCAGCACCGAAATGCCTGGTCTAACCTGTGTTCCGGCAACCATTGACCTTGCCGGTGCCGAACTTGAGCTGGTTTCGGTGGTAGCCCGCGAGACTCGCCTAAAGAACGCTCTCGACACCTACATCAACACTTCGATTACCCCGCCAGACTACGTCTTCATTGATTGCCCACCGAGCCTCGGCCTTTTGACCGTCAACTCTTTTGTGGCAGCTAACGAGGTTTTGATTCCGATCCAGTGCGAGTACTACGCGCTCGAAGGTCTGTCTCAGTTGGTCAAGAACATCGACCTAATCAAGAAGTTCTTGAACCCAAGCCTCGAGCTTTCGACCATCTTGCTGACCATGTATGACAGCCGAACCCGCCTAGCCGCCCAGGTTGCCGAAGACGTGCGCAGCCACCCGCTTTTCACCCCGATTACCTTGAACACCGTGATTCCGCGTTCGGTCAAGGTTTCTGAGGCACCTTCTTATTCAAAGACCGTCATAACCTATGACGGCAGCTCTCCTGGTGCGATCTCGTATCTCGAAGCCGCCGCCGAAATAGCACTAAGAGGAGCAGAAGTTGGCAGATAAAAAGGGTGGCCTAGGCCGCGGAATTGGCGCACTGATTCCTACCGCACCAGCAGAAACTTCTCGCCCAAGCGACATCTTCTTTGGTGGCGGCACTCCTGACAACACACCTAGTGCCGATTTGGTTGAGGTTCCGGGCATGAGCTTCAGAGAGCTCGACCTCGACGCCATCGTTCCGAACCACAATCAGCCTCGAACCGAGTTCAACCAGGCCGACATGGATGAACTGGTTCACTCGATTCGCGAATTCGGCGTTCTGCAGCCTATTGTTGTTCGTTCGCTTGCGAATGAAAACGGAAAATTCGAGCTAATCATGGGCGAGCGCCGCTGGCGCGCATCGCGTTTGGCAGGCAAGACCACGATTCCGGTGGTTGTGCGTGAAACCGCAAACGAAAACATGCTTCGCGACGCACTTCTAGAGAACCTGCACCGCAGCAACTTGAACCCACTCGAAGAAGCAAGTGCCTATCAGCAGCTGATGGCTGACTTCGGCATCACTCAAGACGCACTCTCGGCAAAGATCGGCCGCTCTCGCCCGCAGATTTCAAACACGATTCGTTTGCTCAACTTGCCAGGCGCTGTTCAGCTCAAAGTAGCGGGCGGCGCACTCAGCGCGGGTCAGGCACGTGCGATTCTTTCTGCGAAGAACGAAGAGCGCATGCAGCACTGGGCGAACAAGGCGATCAACGAAAACCTAACCGTTCGTCAACTTGAAGAGCAGATTGCAATCGACACCGACGGTGCGAAGAAGAAGGGTTCGGTTCGCGCCGGATCAAAGACTGCCGCGCTTGACGAACTCGCTCAAAAACTTGGTGACGCGCTAGACACTCGCGCAAAGATCAAGCTCGGAAAAAAGAACGGCGAAATCAAAATCGAATTCGCAACCATGGGCGACCTGTTCAGAATTCTCGACAAGTTCGGCATCGACCGCAACATTTAGAATCGCAGACCGATGACAACTGAACTCAAAACATTTCTTTGGTTCAACGGCGTGCTCGATGACGCCCTTGAGTTTTATCGTGAAACATTCACCGACATGCAGGTGCATTCAGAAAACCGCGCACCAGACGGAAAAATCTTCACTGCAGATTTCTCAATCTACGGTCACAACTTTATTGCGATGAACTGGCCAGGTGGTCCAGAATTCAACGATGCAATTTCGCTCTCGCTAAACGTAGATTCGCAAGACGAAGTCGATCGACTCTGGAACGCAATCACTCTCGAAGGAAGAGAGATCGGTTGCGGTTGGTGCGCAGACAAGTTCGGTTTGGTATGGCAGGTTAGCCCGAAAGAAATGCGCGTCTGGCTAGAACATGAAGACGAAGAAATTCGTAACTATGCGAATGAGCAACTGAGATCGATGAAGAAGATCGTCGTTGCCGATCTGCACAAATAACTAGCGAGTGCGAACCGCTGCTTCTGCAAGCGAAAGATAGACGCTGCTCAAGGTCGAACCTTCTGCCGTAATTGCCTGAGGCAAAAGCGAAGTCTCGGTCATGCCTGGGCAAACGTTAGCCTCGAGAAACCAGACGACACCCTTCTTATCGACGATTGCATCGACTCGCGAAATGTGACGAAGACCAAGGGCAACGTGCGAGTCGATTGCGAGCTTCGCCGCACGTTCTGCGACTGCCTTCGATACGCGAGCAGGAACGTAGTAGTTGGTCTCGCCTGCTGTGTAACGCTCTTGATAGCCGAAGCGACCAGACACTGGCTCAACCTCGACAGCTGGTAGCGCGATTGGCCCTGAACCCAAGTCGATGACACTGATTGCCAACTCGGTTCCTTCGATGTACTTCTCGATGATCGCAACGTCGCAGTAAACATATGCATCGACCATTGCGCGTGAGAGCTCATCGGCTTTCTTCACAACTGAAACGCCTTGCGCGCTGCCGCTACGTGCTGGTTTCACAACCAACGGAAAACTGATTGTTTGGGTAACCGCCTTTAGAACACCATCTGCATCGAGTTCGCGAAATGTGTCTTTAGGCAAAGTGACCGATGCTGGAGTTTGAATTCCAGCCTGAGCAACAATCACTTTTGCGATTGATTTGTCCCACGCCAGACGAGCACCGCTCGCAGTTGCACCAACGAATGGAACACCGGCGAGAGAAAGAATGTCGCGAAGAGCGCCGTCTTCACCACTTGCTCCGTGAAGGCACGGCCAGATCACATCGGGCTTGTCTTTCTTAATGTTTGACAGAAGTTTTTCATCAGGCTCACGAATGATTACCTCGGCGCCTGCATCAAGCAAGGCGTCTGCAACGCGACGACCAGACTTCAACGAAATGTCGCGCTCGTGCGAAATGCCTCCCGCAAGAATCTGAACCTTGAGCTTGCTCTTTGACTTGCCTTTAGAAATCATTGCCGCCTACTTAGTTTTCTTGCCGAATGTTTCTAGCAACTCGGTCTGCAAATTAATCACAGATGCGAGTCGCTTGATTCCTACCTTGATGTTTTCTGGTGTCGGAAAGCTGTAGCAAACGCGAAGGTGCTGTTGACCGGTTCCGTCGCCGAAGAATGCCGTGCCCGGTGTGTATGCCACTAGTTCTTTAACCGCGAGCGGAAGCATCGCCTTCGAGTCGATTCCCTCAGGCAATGTGAGCCAAAGATAGAAGCCACCATCTGGCTGTGTTGTGTGCACGTTCGGAAGGTATTCTCGAACAGCTTCGAGAGCCGCGTTCTTTCGCTCGTGATAAACACCCCTGAAGGTGTCAACCTGCTTGCGCCAGTCTGCGATCGATAGATATTCGCTGATCATCATCTGCGAGAACATCGATGGGCAGAGCAACGCAGACTCTTGAGCCAAAACGATCTTGTCGCGAAGCGC
>JAHEGB010000069.1 GCA_024645175.1 Microbacteriaceae bacterium | reverse complement strand
TACGCAGCGTTGGCAAAGATTCGTCGCACTAACAGCGCGTTGAACGATGGCAGCATGCGTTTCGTCTACGCATCTGACGAGGCGATCGTGTTTGTTCGTGAAAACGGCAAGCAGAGCATTTTGGTTGCAGCGACCCGTGGCACAGATAACAAGATTGTTTTGCCTCGCGACGTAGTAGCCAACATCGCTAAAGCAGAGAATCTGTTCGGTGGCGGCAAGCTCACTCTGACCGCAACAACGGTCAAGGTGCCTGGCGACAAGCTGAGCCTTAACATCTGGCGTTTGCCAGCCAAGGCCTAAGCCCACTAAAATAGTGAAGTTGCCTTCGGGCATACGCCCTGATAGCTCAGTGGTAGAGCACTTCCATGGTAAGGAAGGGGTCGCGAGTTCAATCCTCGCTCGGGGCTCTCGGCGGGCAATAGCCCGCCTTTTTTGAACTTCGGTTCATTTGCCCGGCGGGGTAGCTCAGGTGGTTAGAGCACACGACTCATAATCGTGGGGTCGCGGGTTCGAGTCCCGCCCTCGCTACTACTCTTGACCCTATGGTCAATGCATCAGTTGAAGGCAAAACATATGCCGAGACCGACCCTTATTTGGTCGGCCGAGAGAAAATCCGTGAATTCGCTCATGCGGTCAAGTCGACGAGCCCAATCAATCTCGATGTCTTAGCCGCACAGGCTGCTGGCTATTTAGACCTGGTTGCTCCACCAACTTTTGCCGTTGTCATTCAAGAGCGCAGTTTGACCAGCGTTCTTGCCGACAAAGAGGCAGACATCGATTTCAGCCGCGTGGTTCACGGCGATCAGCGTTTCATTCACACTCGCCCGATTGTCGCCGGTGACGAACTGACCAGTCAGCTCACTGTGGCATCAGTTAAGTCACTGGGCGCTCACGCGATGGTCACATTTGAAACCAAGATTCACGATGCAGATAAGCAATTGGTTTGCACCGCGATTTCGACGCTTGTGGTTCGAGGTGCAGAGTAATGACGCACATCAACATTGCTTCGCTCGAAGTTGGCCAAGAAGTTGGCAACGTAGAAATTCTTCTTACTCGCGATTCGCTCGTTCGCTATGCGGGTGCATCTGGTGACTTCAACCCGATTCACTATCGCGACGACTTTGCAAAATCAGTTGGCCTCGATGGAGTGCTTGCGCACGGAATGCTCACCATGGGTGCAGCGGTTCAGGTTGTTGTCGACTGGATTGGTGACCCGGGTCGAATCATCGATTACGGCGTGCGATTCACTAAGCCTGTATTCGTTGATGCAAACGACGGCGCGGTGCTGAAGGTAACTGCAAAAGTTGCAGAGATCGATTTAGAAAACTCAACTGTGCGCATTGATATCGCGGCCGTTGCAGCAGATCTTGCCGTTCTCGGAAAAGCACAGGCACGAGTTCGCATCTAATGACTCAAGCTCTTCGTGAATTAACAACAATTGGTGTTGGCGGTGTTCCGTCAGAACTCGTTGTTGCAAAGACTCGCGACGAACTTCTTGCTCACGCGAAACGCATTTGGTACGACGCAGAAGATTGGCTCGTGCTCGGCGGCGGCAGCAACATTGTCGTGTCAGACAACTTGCTAGACCTTCGTGTAATCAAGGTTGAGAACAAGGGTATTGAGCGTTTAGGCCAAGGGCACATCCGTGTTCAGGCCGGCGAAAACTGGGATGACGTCGTCAACTACTGCATCGAGCACGGACTTGCCGGAATCGAGTCAATGTCTGGCATTCCGGGCACCATGGGTGCCGCGCCGGTGCAGAACATCGGGGCATACGGGGCAGAACTTGCCGATGTTTTCTTGCGTTGCGAGTTCATTGACCACGCAACTTTTGAACCGGTGATCTTAGAAAAAGAAGACATGGACTTCGGTTATCGCAACAGCGCGATTAAAGATCACATGATGGGAATCATCACCTGGGTTGAACTTCAGTTGGTTAGCGATTTGCCTGCTGGATCAACAGAGTTGATGCGTCGCCGTCGTGCAGAAGTTCTCGAACTTCGCGCTTCAAAGGGAATGGTTCTTGACCCGAATGACCGCGACACTTTTTCTTGCGGATCGTTTTTTGTGAACCCGATTGTTAGTGCAAGGTTTGCTCGCACGCTGCCACCAGAGGCTCCAGCGTGGCCAATGGATGAAGACGGCGATCAGGTCAAGATTTCTGCAGCGTGGTTGATTGAGCAGAGTGGAATCAAAAAGGGTTTGCAACTTGGCGATTCGAAGGCTGGCATTTCTACAAAGCACGCGCTTGCAATTACTAACCGAGGTGGCGCAACTTCAAATCAGGTGATTGAGTTAGCGCGTTTTGTTCAAGAGCGTGTTGCCGCAACTTTCGGAATCAATTTGATTCCAGAACCAAGTTTTATAACTTCTTAGTTGAAGAGCTTTTGAAGGCGCTGAATGCCTTCGAGAAGTTGTGCATCGCCAAGCGCATAGCTCAAACGAACATAACCCGATGGTCCAAACGCTTCACCAGGAACCAAAGCAACTTCTGCCGCATCGAGAATGTAGTCACACAATTCGAGCGAAGTGTTGATTTGGTTGCCACCCCAGTTGCGACCGAGCAAACCGCTCACGTCGCTATAAACGTAGAAAGCACCCTCAGGCATCGGTGCGTTCCAGCCGTTGATTTTGTTCAACTCTGCAACCGCAACCTTGCGACGACGGTCGAATGCTTCGCGCATTGCGAGCACCTCGTCTTGAGGCCCGGTCAACGCCGCGATAGCCGCGCGCTGCGAAATGTTCGAAACGTTTGAAGACAGATGTGACTGCAGGTTGCCCGCGGCCTTCATTGCATCAAGCGGCCCGGCCATCCATCCGAGTCGCCAACCTGTCATTGCATAAGACTTGGCAACACCATTGACCAGAATGGTGCGGTCAATCAGCTCAGGCACGGCCTCAGTAATCGAAACGGCCTTGATTCCGTCATAAACCAGGTTCTGGTAGATCTCGTCGGTGATGACCCACATGCCGTTTTCAAAGGCCCAGCGGCCAATTGCCTCGGTCTGCTCGCGAGAATAGACCGCTCCGGTTGGGTTTGAAGGGCTAACGAACAGCAAAACCTTAGATTTTGGGGTGCGGGCGGCCTCGAGCTGGTCGACCGTAACCTGGTAGTTCTGGTCTGCGCCGGCGAAAACCTCAACTGGCACGCCACCCGCTAGGCGAATTGCCTCAGGATAGGTGGTCCAGAACGGGGTAGGCATCAAAACCTCGTCGCCCGGGTCAAGCAGGGTGGCAAAAGCCTGATAAACAGCCTGTTTTCCGCCGTTTGTGACCACTACCTGGGCCGCGGTGATCTCGGTGCCCGAGTCGGTCTTGGTCTTCTGGGCAATGGCCTCGCGCAGGTCTGGCAAGCCGATTGCAGGTGTGTAGCGGTGGTTCTTAGGGTCGGCAACGGCCTTGAGGGCAGCTTCGACGATGTGCTGAGGGGTGGCAAAATCTGGTTCACCAGCCGCATAAGAGATGACAGGGCGACCAGCAGCCTGAAGGGCTTTGGCCTTGGCGTCGACCTTTAAAGTGGCAGATTCGGCAATGGCAGCGATTCGCTTTGAGATTCTCGGAAATTCAGTCACGGGTCAAGCCTAACGCCCTTATTCGGCTTGCTATCTAGGCGGGTAGGCGTTTAGACTTACCGAAGGAAGTTGACAACTCCGCAGCCTAATCTGGCAAAAAATCACCT
>JAHEGB010000061.1 GCA_024645175.1 Microbacteriaceae bacterium | reverse complement strand
TTCCCACGCATTCCACTGGCAGAGGCCGTTGAGATTGTGAAAGAACGCGGTCACGAGATTGCACGCGGTGGTGACATGGACCCAGAGGGCGAGCGTCAGATTGCGGCTCACGTCTTCGAGAAGCACGGCCACGAGTTCGTGTTCTTGACCGACTACCCAGCGACGGTTCGCCCGTTCTATCACATGCGTCACGCTGACAACCCAGCGCTTACCAACAGCTATGACCTAATCTGGCGCGGCACCGAGATCACCACCGGTGCTCAGCGCGAGCACCGCCTCGACGTGCTAACAGAGCAGGTCAAGGCAAAGGGTCTCGAGCCAGAAGGCCTTCAGTCCTACCTCGACTTCTTCAAGTACGGCGCTCCGGCACACGGTGGCTTCGGAATGGGTCTGCTTCGCGTGATCATGTTGCTGCTTCACCAGCCAAACATTCGCGAGGTCGGTTACTTGTTCCGCGGACCAAACCGCCTCGAGCCATAAACACTAAAAGAAATCCCCCGGATGCGTTCCGGGGGATTTTCTATTTCATCCAGTTCTCGACTTGCAAGCCTTTGACTCGCAAAAAGTGTTTTGTGTTGTTGGTTACGAGAGTCAGTTGATTTGCCATGGCTTGGCCTGCGATCAACGTGTCGGCATCACCTATAGGTTTTCCAGCTTTGATTAACTCGGCATGGATGCGACCAGATTCGCGCGCATCAGCATCATCAAAATCAATCACTCGAACATTCGAGAGAAAGCTTGTGACAATCTTTTCAACTTTGTCGCTGTCGGCCTGCATGAGGCCGCGCCAAAGTTCGTGATAGGTAACCGAAGAAATAGCCCAGTCGTTAATGTTTTCGATCATCCTCCTCTTTAAGACAGGTGAAGAATTCCTCGCGAAGTAGCTTGCAATATCGGTGTCGATCAAATATTTCACTATGCGGCAACCTTCTGCTTCTTTCGACTTCGAACAGGTGCTGGTTCATGACTTCGTTCAAAGTCAGGCCATTCGTCTTCAGAGATAGGTCCATACTTTTCATGAAGAGCGAAAAGCTCTTGAAACGGGTTTGGATTTTGCCGCTTGATCTCGATGTCACCTGTTTCGTCATCAACTTCGAGATATACGACGCCCTCGGTGATGTTGAGCGATGCTGGCAGGCGAATCGCACTGCTGCCGCCATTCTTAAAAACCTTTGCTTCAAGCACTTTCTTCAAAGTGACCTCCAATTGCAATGTGTATAGACAGATTGTATAGACACCCTACGACATTGCCAAGAGCGGAAACACGAAGTATTTTTGTATTGCGAACTACTGTGTAATGTGTAATAGTGAATACATCGAAAGGAGCGACATGGATTCAACCCAGTTACTCAAAGGCGTTTTAGATGTAGCCGTTCTTGCCGTAATCGAACATGAAGACGGTTATGGCTATGACATCGTTCGCCGACTAAAAGCGGCAGGGCTAGACGAAATTGGCGATGCCTCGATCTATGGCACCCTGCGCCGGTTGTTCACTGCAGGTGCACTTACAAGCTATGTCGTTGCATCTGAAGATGGCCCACACCGAAAGTATTACGGCATCAACCAAACAGGCAAGCAGATGCTCAACGAGCAGCGGGCCACCTGGGCCACATTCAGCACAAAGATGTCGGCTCTCCTCGATTCACCAAAACCAACCAAACGAGCTAAAGGCGGCAAATAATGCAAACCCTAAGTGACTCAACTATCCAAGATTTCGCAGCATCAGTTCGTCTGGAGCTTCGTGACCTGCCAAAGTCAGTTGTCGAAGAACTAACCGGAGACCTCGAGGCATCACTTCAAGAACGCAGACAAGACGAAGGCGAAGACTTTCAACTTGGATCACCCACCGAATATGCTGCAGAGTTGCGTGAGGCCGCGGGCATGGGGCCAAGACCTGTGAGTAAGACAAGATTTAGCAGCAAAGCAGCGCTGTCTGCAGTTGAATCTTGGCTACGCAAGTACCAACTAACCAACGCCATTCTTGAATTTGGAATTTCAGTTAAGCCGCTCTGGTGGGTTCTTCGAGCCACACTTGCATGGGGTGTATTTTCGGGTTTCTTCCCAAACTCGACAACTGACTTGGCTCTGCTAGTGCTATTTATCTTTCTAAGTGTGCAGTGGGGCCGCAAAAAGTGGTTTACCGGCAAGTTTTTTGAAGGCATTCTGTTGCCATTGAACTTAGTCGCTGTCCTCTTGATAGCTCCGGGTTCAGTTCTAATCAGTAATGCTGTCAACACGGCGTTAAACGCTCAGCAGGTTATGAAGGAGTGGTCTGTTGACAGCGGTCTCGTTTATAACGGGGAGTCTGTTACCGAAATAAAGGCCTATGACTCGGCAGGCGCTGAGGTAAACGGATTGATTTTTCGAGATCAAAACGGCAACCCACTTGAAATAGGTGTCCCACTGGAAGAACTCACGCAATATCAGGTTCCTGATGTTCTTGGCTTCAGTTATGAGAACGCAAACAGTGCATTGAGTGAGGCTGGCCTGCCTGGTGTTGACTACATCTGGCTGAATGACGTGAGTGAGAAAGACGCCTATGTGGTTTCGATTGAGCCAGCTGCCGGTTCGGCAGTAACCTCTCGAGACGTCGTGACGGTGACCTTCGACCGCAAGTAACCAAAGATTCTCCCTCGGCATTCGCGAACCAAGTGCGGGTGCCGAGGGTTTTCTTATTTCACGCGTTTGACGGTGGCGTGAGCCTTGGCAGCCCACTCATGCTTGCGACCTAGGCGACCGAGCACGAACACCAGAATCGGAAACCAGAAGCGCTTCAAGATCCATCGAATTGCTGCAAACATCAGCGCACCGCCTCTTCTAGCGCGGCCATAAGCCGAACCGGGTCAATCTTCCAATAGTTGTGCACCTTGCCGTTTAGCAAGAGCACAGGAATCTCTTCTGAGTAGCGCGAGTGCAGCTCGGCGTCATCCAAGATATTTTGTTCTTCAATGTGAACCTGAACCGAAGCGGCGACGCCTGCATGCAGCGCACGAAACTGACTTGCAACAGTGTTGACCACAAGTCGCGCATCATCGCAGAGGTGGCAACCAGGCTTGCCGATAAGCGTGAGTGAGATGTCGTATGACATAACTCAAGACTAAGCCAAGCCGCGCGCAACTAAACTTGTCCCGTGTCTAAGACCCCATCAAAGCCTGTTGCAAAACGCGCAACCAAGGCGAAGGTCGCACCCGAAAAAATCGAAGCCGCGTTCTTCGACGTAGACAACACGATTCTTCGCGGGTCTTCGAGCTTCTTGTTTGGCAAGGCTGCTTTCAAGCGCAAGTTCTTCAGCCGCAAAGACTTCGTCAACTTTGCCTGGCACCAGGCCCGCTTCATTGCTCGCGGCGAGACCGCTAAGACCATGAACGAAATCAAAGACCGTGCGCTCGGCTTAATCGCTGGTCACCGTGTCGAAGAACTCTCGGTTCTCACTGACGAGGTTTATGACGACTACATCAGCCCGAAGCTCTGGCCAGAAACCGTTCGCATCGCGCAGCAACACGTCAAGGATGGCCGCGAAGTCTGGTTGATTACCGCAGCTCCGATTGAAATCGCTGAGGTGATTGCGCTTCGACTCGGTTTCACTGGCGGGCTCGGCACAATCGTTGAGCGCAAAGACGGAGTGCTAACCGGTCGCCTCGACGGAAAACCACTTCACGGCAAAGCGAAGTACAAAGCAATGAAGCACCTCGCGCAGTCTCGCAACATCAGCCTCAGACACAGCTATGCATATAGCGACTCAGTAAACGATCTGCCGATGCTCACTCACGTTGGTCACCCGGTTGCGATTAATCCAGACAAGGTTTTGCGCACGCACGCAAAGGCAGCGGGCTGGAAGATTCTCGATTTCAAAA
>JAHEGB010000004.1 GCA_024645175.1 Microbacteriaceae bacterium | reverse complement strand
TCAGCCGGAACCGCACAGGCAAAGAAAGAGGCATTCGAGGCTGCAGGCGTAAAGGTCGGCAAGACTCCTAGCGAGACCGCCGCGCTTATGCGTGAGGTTTACAAGAACCTCTAAGCCACACCTTGAACCGTCGGCTGACTCTCGCGATAGGTGCCGTTCAGGCCCTAATCACTGTTGTGATTGGGCTTGGCGCGCTCGCGGTGTCGCTGTCGGTTCTTTGGCTTTTCGAGAACGATCCGCAGACCCACTACGTTGCGGCCTTTCGCACCGCGAGTGACATCTGGCTGCTAGCTCAGGGCGTCAGCCTCAATGTTGCCGCCGGAACGATTCTTGGTCTCAAGGTTTCGGCTTTTGCCATCTCTCTGATTCCACTCGGATACAGCATCTTTCTTGCGTGGCTGGCTTGGCGAGTTGGCCGCCGAATTTCGGGTGCACCTGAGATGTGGCCGGCTTGGCTCGGTTCGATTGCGACCTATGCCGCGCTGACTTTCTTTGTTGTTCGTGGTGCAGACTTCAAGGCGATTTCACCGAACCAAATCATGGGCATGATTTTTCCGGTTCTGTTTTTCGCAGTCATCATGATTGCCGGTTCAGTTCTCGGTGAACCTCGCCCGGTTTATGGTGTGGCCAAGGGAGTTCAGTCAGCTGAGCGCGCGGCTATCCGTGGTTTCTTCGAGAAGGCTTATGCGGCTTTGCCTTGGGTGCTTCGCGTGGTTTGGTCGCCGGCACTTCGCGCGGGCACCGCGGTGACGGTTGGACTTCTCGCAATTTCGGCGGCAGGCATCGCGTTGCTAGTGGCACTCAACTGGATCGGCATCATCACCTTTTATGAGAGCGTGCACGCAACCGTGCTCGGCGGTTTTGCAATCACCAGCGCGCAGATTTCGCTGCTGCCAAACTTCGTGGTTTATGCAGCAAGCTGGTTGACCGGTGTTGGCTTCTCGATTGGTGCGGGTTCGCTCATTTCGCCACTCGGTTCGGCAGCAGGGCCGCTTCCGGCGATTCCGGTTTTGGCCGTCTTGCCGCAGGGCACTCTCGGCTTCGGAATGATCGCAATTGTTGTGCCACTTGTGCTCGCGTTTTTTGCAACGCTTGCCATCAAGAAGCACGCAGACGATGTTCGCTTCGAGTTCGCAACACCTATCGCCTCTGCTCTCGCACTCGGTTTGTCGATTGCATTTGTTGCAGCTGTCGAGATGGCGCTCTTGGGCTGGCTCGCATCAGGTGCATTCGGCCCCGGTCGTTTTCAAATCAATGGCGTGAACCCGCTGGTTCTGTTTGCCGTGGTCTTTGTTGAGGTTGCGGCAGTCTCAGTTCTCGCTTCATTCTTCTCTGCTCGACCAGATCGACCAGATCACCCGCTGCTCACAAGCAAGAGCGATTAATCGCGGCTGGCGCGAAAGTAAAATAGAACCGTGTTGTCAGTCGTAGTGCTCATCTCAGGATCAGGTTCTAACCTGAAAGCGCTGCTAGACGCCGCAGATAATCCGCTATTCGGAGCCCGAATCTTGGCGGTTGGCGCAGACAACCCGGCCGATGGCCTTGCCCACGCAGACTTGTATGGCATTCCGACCTTCGTGGTTTCGCCGACCAACTTCGAGAGCCGCGAGGCCTGGGCAGACGTGCTGCTCGAAAACATCAACTTCTTCAAGCCAGACCTAGTGGTGCTCGCCGGCTTCATGCGCATCTTGCCTGCCAACTTTGTGCGAGCACTGTCGCCCAACCTGATCAACACCCACCCATCGTTGCTACCAAAGTTTCCGGGAGCACACGCAGTTCGCGACGCACTGAGCGCGGGCGAAACCACTACCGGAGTAACCATTCACGTTGTTGACGAAGGCGTCGATACTGGGCCACACATTGCCCAACGCGAAGTTGCAATTCAGCTAGGCGATTCAGAGGCCGAACTGCACGAGCGCATCAAAGTCGTCGAGCGCGAATTGCTTGTCGAAACCGTAAAGGCATTTGCCGACAAGAAACGAGAAACCAATGGCAGCCGTTAACCCGCACTCACCAGCTGACTACCGTCACTTCGACCGCATTCAAATTCGTCGCGCACTAATTTCTGTTTCAGACAAAACCGGATTGCTCGACCTTGCCGCAGCGCTTGCTGCGAACGGTGTCGAAATGGTTTCGACCGGTTCGACTGCAAAGACCATTGCTGATGCAGGCTTTGCTGTTACCGAAGTTTCAGAGGTCACCGGGTTTCCAGAGTCACTCGATGGTCGCGTAAAAACTTTGCACCCGAGCATCCACGCAGGTTTGCTCGCAGACATGCGACTTATTGCACACGAGGGTCAACTCGATGCGCTCAAGGTCAAGCCGTTTCAGCTTGTTGTCGTAAATCTCTACCCGTTTGTGCAGACCGTGCAGTCTGGAGCGAAGGGTGACGCGGTCGTCGACCAGATCGACATCGGTGGCCCGGCGATGGTTCGCGCATCGGCCAAGAACCACGCGAACGTTGCGATCGTTACCGACCCTGCCCGCTATGGCGAAATCATTGAAGCCCTTGGCAACGGCGGAACCACGCTTTCGCAGCGTCGCGCTTTCGCCCTCGCTGCCTTCTCACACACGGCGAAATATGACACCGCGGTTGCCAACTGGTTTGCGGCAGAGCTCGAGGCCGAATGGCGCAAGAACGCAGACCAGACCATCGACGCAGCCAGCAAGAACCCAGGCTTTGCGAGCACCCTAGAAATCAAGGGCGAGCTGACCTCGGTGCTTCGCTACGGCGAAAACTCACACCAGTCGGCAGCGCTCTACCGCGCCAGCAACGAGTCGATGGGCATCGCCCAGGCGCGTCAGCACGGCGGCAAAGACATGTCTTATAACAACTACGTTGACGCTGATGCAGCGCTTCGCGCTGCCTATGACTTCAGCGAACCAGCGGTTGCCATCATCAAGCACGCAAACCCTTGTGGCATTGCGGTTGGCGACCCAAATGCTGCAGACCCAATTGCAGACGCTCACGCAAAGGCTCACATGTGTGACTCGATGTCGGCGTTTGGTGGCGTTATTGCAGCAAACCGAATTGTCACCGTTGAGATGGCAAAGCAGATTTCACCAATCTTCACCGAGGTGATTGTTGCACCGGGATACGAAATCGAAGCACTGCAAATTCTGTTGAAGAAGTCAGATCTTCGCATTCTTGAGTTGCCTGCATCTTATGCTCGCGACAAATACGAATTCCGTCAGATCTCGGGCGGCATCTTGGTTCAAGAGTCAGACGAGTTCAGCAACTTCAACACCCTTGGCTGGACTCTCGTCTCAGGCAAGAAGGCCGACCCTGAAACTATGCGCGACCTCGAGTTCGCATGGCGTGCTTGCCGCTCGGTTAAGTCGAACGGAATCTTGCTTGCAAAAGACGGCGCCTCTGTAGGTGTTGGCATGGGTCAGGTGAACCGCGTTGACTCTTGCAAGCTCGCAGTGAACCGCGCAGAGTCTCGCTCGCGCGAATCGGTTGCAGCTTCAGACGCATTCTTTCCGTTCGCCGATGGCCTTCAAGTGTTGATCGATGGTGGCGTGAAGGCAGTGGTTCAGCCTGGTGGCTCGAAGCGTGACGCCGAAGTGATTGCGGCAGCCGAGGCTGCTGGCATCACCATGTATTTCACCGGCGAACGCCACTTCTTTCACTAGAAGTTGCTTGCCCAGACCTTCTGCTAAGCCTCAACGAGTTTTCAGCGTTGCGGGTTTGAGAGCCCTTGTTTCTTGACATAGACTGCAAGGCTGACCCGATTTCGGAATAACTCTCGGGCCCTGCAGTTAGGTAATTAAGTGAAATCCCAAGGAACCGCAGCTACTTTGCTGCGCATCTTTCCTTATGCCAAGAGCGCTCTGCCAAGAGTCGTGCTCGGCATCGTTGCCGCACTCGCCTCACAGATTTTCGCCCTAACCATTCCGGGCTACCTAAGCGGCCTGGTCAACGGCCTTAAGACTTCACCTTCTGTGGCAGCCCTGATTCCAGCGGTCGCCATCGTCTTGGCCCTCGGCATCGCCGAGGCATTCATGGTTCTGCTTCGCCGCTGGCTAGTGCTCACCCCTGGCACCCACGTTGAGGCCGGCTTGCGTCGCACCCTCTATGCCAAGCTGCAAGACCTGCCGGTTGGCTTTCACGACAAGTGGCCGAGCGGTCAGCTGCTCAGCCGTGTGACGGGCGACCTCTCGCTGATTCGTCGCTGGCTCTCATTCGGTTTGGTGCTGATGGTTTCTAACGTCATCACTATCGTCATCGGTTTGATCATCTTGGTGAACTACCACTGGATTCTCGGCGCGATTTTCATTGTCACCTCGATTCCAATTTGGCTAAAGGGTTTCAAGTTCGAAAAGGAATATCACCGAGTAGCACGTCAGTCGCAAGACCAGGCGGGTGACCTAGCGACTTCAGTCGAAGAGTCTGTTCACGGAATTCGCGTCTTGAAGGCATTTGGCCGCGGCGACTTCTTTGCAGAGAAGTTCAAGGTTGACGCAGCGAACCTAAAGAGCACCGAGCTGAAGAAGGCCGGTCTAATTGCAAACATTTGGATCTACCTGATTCTTGTTCCGGAGTTTGCCGTTGGTCTTTCGATGCTCGTCGGCATCTTCTTGGTTTCAGACAACCAACTAACCATCGGTGGTTTGGTTGCATTCTTTGCAACGGCTCGCGTTTTGGCTTGGCCAACCGAGTCAATCGGTTTCTTCTTGTCGATGACGCTCGATGCAAAATCAGCCGTGCAGCGTTTCTTTGAGGTCATCGACACCGATGTTGAAATCACAGACCCAGAGAACCCGAAGACCATCAAGAAGCCAAAGGGGCGTTTGGTTTTCAAGAACGTTCACTTTAGATATAGCGACGCTCCAGAGTCGCAGCCAGATTTGCTCAACGGCGTCGACCTCGAAATTGAGCCTGGCGAATCTGTTGCCCTAATCGGTGTGACCGGTTGCGGAAAGACCAGCCTCACCGCACTTGCCACTCGCCTCTATGAAGTGACCGCGGGTTCGATTGAGCTCGACGGCGTCGACATTCGTGATTTGACTCGCGAAGAGCTTCGCAGTCACATTGCCATGGCATTCGAAGACGCCACCCTGTTCTCATCGAGCGTGAAAGACAACGTTCTGCTCGGCCGACCAAACTCGACCAAGAAAGACCTGACCCAGGCTCTCGAGATTGCTCAGGCGCACTTCGCCTATGACCTGCCAGACGGGCTAGACACCAAGATCGGCGAAGAGGGCCTCAGCCTCTCGGGCGGCCAGCGTCAGCGCTTGGCCCTTGCCCGTGCGGTTGCAGCCAAGCCGGCTGTGCTGGTTCTTGACGACCCGCTATCGGCGCTCGACGTCGACACCGAGGCGATGGTCGAAGACGCATTGCGCACGGTCTTGAAGAGCACGACAGCGTTGATTGTGGCCCACCGCCCGTCAACCGTGATGCTCGCCGACCGCGTTGCTCTTTTAGAAGATGGCCGCATCACCGCGGTTGGAAAGCACAGCGAACTATTGGCAACCAATGAGCACTACCGTCACGTTATTTCTAGCCTCGACAGCGAGGTGAACAAGAAATGAGCATGCACGGAGTAAACAACGAAGACAACACCGAACTCAGCAAAGCCGAATCGAAGGCTGTTCGCGAACGCTCGCTGAAGCTCTTGTTCGAATTGGTTCGCCCGATTCGCGCACGCCTTGCCGTTTCGTTCTCGATGATTTTGGTTTCACGATTGCTCGGCGTTGTTGGCCCGGGTCTAATCGCTGTTGCAATCGACTCTGCTATTCCGATGGCTCTCAAGGGCGACATGCAACTTGCTTGGCTAACCGCAGGCGCGTATCTGGTTGCGGCGATCGGCTCGGCATCACTAATGGCCTACTTCTTGGTTTACGCGCAGCGCACTAACCAGGGGGTTCTCTTCGAAATTCGCGACCGCTTGTTTAGACACACTCAGCGCTTGTCACTCGAGTTTCACGAGAAATACACCTCTGGTCGAGTGATCTCTCGCCAGACCAACGACATCGATGCAATCAAAGAATTGCTCGACGTTGGTGGCAACGAGATGATTGCCGGAATCTTGATGATGATCTTCACCGCGGTTGCCCTTGCGACCATCGACCTGACATCGTTCTTGATTCTGACCTGCTCGTTTGTTCCGCTGTTCTTCTTGACCTACTGGTTTCAGAAGCAGACCAAGTATTGGTATCGCAAGAGCCGCGTTGCCTCGGCAAAGCTGATCGTGCACTTCGTTGAGACAATGACCGGCATTCGTGCAGTTAAGGCCTTCAGAAAAGAGAAGCGCAACCAAGACAGCTACAACGTGCTCGTCGAGGATTACCGCTCGATCAACGCCAAGGTCATCAGCATCTTCGGAATCTATGACCCGGGTCTAGTCGTAATCGGCAACTTCGCCGTGGCTGCAGTGCTGTTGTTTGGCGGCATCCGTGTGATTGAAGGCGACCTTGGCATTGGCGTGCTCACCGCGGCAATCTTGTATGGCAAGCGCTTCTTCGACCCGATGGAGCAGCTGGCCCAGTTCTATAACGCCTACCAGTCAGCAAACTCGAGCCTCGAGAAGATCTCGGGTGTGCTCGAAGAAGACCTTTCTGTGCCAGACCCTGAGCACCCGGTCGAACTGGGCGAGCCAAAGGGCCACCTAGCCTTCGAAGATGTTGAGTTTCACTACTCAAACGGCAAGACGATTTTGCCGAACTTCAATCTAGACATTCCGGCCGGGCAAACCATCGCGCTTGTTGGCACAACCGGTGCCGGCAAGTCGACGCTCGCAAAGTTGGTTTCGCGTTTCTATGACCCGAGCGTTGGCCAAGTCAAACTAGACGACATCAGCCTTCGAGACATTTCGAACCACGACCTTCGTCGCGCAATCGTGATGGTGACCCAAGAGGCATACCTGTTCTCAGGAACCGTTGGTGAAAACATCGCACTTGGCAAGCCGGGCGCAACCATCGAAGAGATTGTCGAGTCTGCAAAAGCAGTTGGTGTTCACGAGTTCATCGAGTCGCTGCCTGACGGCTACAACACCGACGTCAACAAGCGCGGTGGGCGAGTGTCTGCTGGTCAGCGTCAGTTGATTTCGTTTGCTCGCGCGTTCATCGCTGACCCAGCTGTTTTGATTCTCGATGAGGCAACAGCGTCACTCGATATTCCGAGTGAGCGTTTGGTGCAACACGGATTACAAACCCTGCTTAAGGGTCGAACCGCAATCATCATTGCTCACCGCTTGAGCACCATCTCGATTGCAGATCGCGTTCTAGTGATGGAGCACGGAAAGATCATCGAAGACGACAAGCCAGCAACGCTGATTGCGGGCACCGGCAAGTTCGCCAAGATGCACAAGGCCTGGCGCGACTCTCTCGTTTAGAAAAGTGACCTAAGGGTTACTTCTTCGACTTCACGTCGATTGCAACGGCTGTCCAGCTTGCGAGAGCAACCTGCATTGAGCCGTCTGCTGCAACCACAACATCGCCGCCCGAGATTCGGTCGGTGTATGTTCCGGCTGGCATCGAAGTCTTGATGGTTGCTGCGACGTCGGTGTCACCAGTGTTGAAGGCAACGTATCCGAGCTTGCCGCGACCGAAGCCATAGGCGTCACCCTCTTGCCAGATGTTGGTGAACTTGCTGTCGCCAACCGCCTTGTGAAAGGCGATCATGCCCGTGATTGCTGGCCAGCGGTGCTGGCAGACCCACTCGCCAGGCTCATAAGCGCCGTGGTCTGGGCCGTAGTTTGCGACACAGGTTTCTTTCGGCTGGTAGCCGGTGAAGTCAGCGAATGGGCCCTGATCGTTGTCGTTGAATGCATAAGACGAATACATCATCGGCTTGCCATATGGCACTGCCAAGGTGAATACCGAGGCTAGGTTGAATGCCTTCGGAAACATGTATGTCACCGCGCCACCGTTTCGCTCGGTGTCGTGGTTCGAAACGAGTGTCACGGTCTTGTCGCTCGGGCTGAGCATATCGAAGTAGTTCTGGTCTGCCGAGCCACCGAGAAGTCCGTTGCTCGAGAAGATGTTGCGCATTTGGGTAATCCAGTCGAATGAGAAAACGTGACCGAATGCGTAGTACTCAGACTGCGGTGGCATTTCACCTATGACTTCAGAAATGAAAGTGGTGTTGCCGTCGAGCTGGTCGACCATCTGCTTCAACTCATTCGCCGGAATGTGCTTTGCGGCGTCAACTCGAAAACCAGCGACACCCATGTTGCGCAGGTCGCGCAAATAGGCAACCAATTTGTCGCGAACGTTTGACTTGCTCGTGTTCAAATCTGCGAGACCGAGAAGTTCACACTTCTGAATTTCTTCAACGTTTGACCAGTCTTCGATCTGGCTAACGCCGGTCGGGCACTGGTTGAAGTCGTCGGTTGCATACAAGCCTGCAAATTCATACTTGCTAAATTCGGTGCCGGCAAAACCCTTGCCGTTCATCTGCCCGGTCATGTGGTTTAGAACGACGTCGACCATGATTTGAACATCGTGACTCTTGCAGGTCTTCACCATTGACTTGAACTGCGCTTCGGTGCCGAGGCTAGAGTCGATCTTGTAGCTAACCGGCTGGTAGTGCGACCACCACTCGCCACCCGGAATCGATTCTTGCGGTGGTGAAACCAAGGCCCAGTCATAACCGGCCTGGCCCAAGAATTCGCACTCGGCTTCGATCGAAGCGAAGCTCCACATGTTCATCTGCACGCCGACCATGTCGTTGGTAATCGGGGTGGCTTCTGGATAGCTCGGGGCACACGCGCTTAGGCCAAGAACGGCTAGAGAGGCTGTGGCAAAGGCCGCAACCAGGCGGCGAAGAGGCTTGTTCATGCCTCAAACCTAATAGGCTTGAGGCGAGTGTTGGCCCATTATCGGGTCGGCAAAACCCTAAATCTGGAGCAACAAAAGCATGTCAAAAATCAAGGTAGTCGGCAAGGTTGTCGAGCTCGACGGCGACGAGATGACCAGAATCATCTGGCAGAACATCAAAGACTCGCTAATTCTTCCGTTTCTCGACATTGATCTCGAGTACTACGACCTAAGCGTTGAGCACCGCGACGCGACCGATGACCAGGTCACCATCGACGCAGCTCACGCAATCAAGAAGCACGGCGTTGGCGTCAAGTGTGCAACCATCACTCCAGACGAAGCCCGCGTCGAAGAATTCAAGCTAAAGAAGATGTGGAAGTCGCCAAACGGCACCATTCGTAACATTCTTGACGGCGTTGTCTTTCGCGAGCCAATCATCATTTCAAACGTTCCACGTTTGGTTCCTGGCTGGACCAAGCCGATCATCATCGGCCGTCACGCACACGGCGACCAGTACAAGGCAACAGACTTCAAGGTTCCGGGCAAGGGTCGCGTAACCATCACTTGGACTCCTGAAGGCGGAGAGCCAGAGACCTGGACCGTCGCAGACTACCCAGAGCACGGTGGCGTCGCGATGGGTATGTACAACTACATGGACAGCATCCGTGACTTTGCTCGCGCAAGCTTCAACTACGGCTTGTCACGGAACTACCCGGTTTACCTGTCGACCAAGAACACAATCTTGAAGGCCTATGACGGAGCATTCAAGGATGCCTTTCAAGAAGTTTTCGACGCAGAATATGCAGACCGCTTCAAGGCTGCCGGCCTCACCTATGAGCACCGCCTAATCGACGACATGGTCGCAGCGGCTCTCAAGTGGGAGGGTGGCTATGTCTGGGCTTGCAAGAACTACGACGGCGACGTTCAGTCAGACACCGTTGCACAGGGCTTCGGTTCACTCGGTCTAATGACCTCGGTGCTAACCACTCCTGACGGCAAGACCACCTTGGCAGAGGCAGCTCACGGCACAGTGACCCGTCACTACCGCGACTGGCAGGCCGGCAAGAAGACCTCGACCAACCCGATCGCTTCGATCTATGCCTGGACCCGCGCTCTTATGGCCCGCGCCGAGATCGACGGAACCCCTGAGGTTCGTCAGTTTGCCGAGACTCTTGAAGACGTAATCATCAAGACCGTTGAAGCTGGACACATGACCAAGGACCTCTCGCTGCTAGTTGGCGGCGGTCAGGCTTACCAGACCACGGATGAGTTCATGGCTAGCCTTGCCGAGAACCTAAAGGCTCGCCTCGGCTAGTTTTTGCATCTCGCTACATAAGATTTGGACTGTGGAAAATTCCACAGTCCAATCTTTTTAGGGGAACCATGAACAAGAACTTTTTCGCCAGCCTTTTCGACTTCAAGTTTGAGTCATACATCACCAAGCAGGTCGCTTCGGTTATGTATGCCATTCTCGTGATTCTGGTTTCACTCGGAACGGCAATTATGTTTCTCTACAGCTTGACTCAGCTCGGCGGCTACAACGCAATGCAGGCTCTGTTGCTAATGATTCTTACCCCGGTTGCAGGTCTCTTGGTTTTGACAACCCTTCGCGTTGCTTTCGAGTCGAGCATCGCACTCGTTGATATCGCAATCAACACCAAAAAGTAACCTCGCAGCGAATCTGTGCATAACTCCCTCGAGATTCTCGGGGGAGTTATTTGCTTTCAGTTATGCACAGAAAACACAATCGCCGTTGGCACAAGTTTCTAGCTGCCAGCGCTTCACTAGTCGCAATTCTCGGCGGCATCCTTGCCGCACCAGCCTCTGCAGTTTCGCCACCTTCGGTCGACATGTTCTGGCCAGACGTTTCTCGCACCAACCAATCGGTTGCTTACTTCTATCTGATGACAAACGTCTCAATCAAGAATCTCGAACCCGACGACTTTCTGATTATGGGCTCGTCTTCGGGTTGCACCATCGACCCGAACTTCAGTGCATCGTCTTTTCAGGTAGTTGCGGTTTCGAACTGCAGCGACGGAACACTCGCCCTGCAGCTCGGTGCCAATTCAGTTTCTGACTTGAGTGGCAACTGGGGGCCGACCGAAGGCTTCTCAACCGAAACCATGACCATCGATCGGGCGGGCCCAGCTTTCAGTTTCGAGCCATTCGCCGCCACCAGCACAGACCCTTCGTTCAATCTGATTGCCAATGTGAGCGAGTCGGTGACCCTGGCCGATGTGCTCAAGAAACCGACCGTAACCGGCGAAGGCTGCTACGCGGCTGGCCTAACCCTGAGCAATCAAGCCATGACATTTGCAATCACCGGATGCAAGCCAGGTGCGCAGGTGACCGCAACTATCTGGGCCAACAGCTACAGCGATGCCACGGGCAACCTTGGACCAGCCGCTGATGTTGTGAGCGCGGTGGTGGCTGTGGCTGGGGCGTCGACCCAAGCCGTGTTGCCCGCTCCGCTACCGACAGAAACGCCTTCACCCGCTCCGGTGCCAACGGCAACGCCGACGGCCACACCAACTGCCAGCTCGAACCCGACGCCAACGCAAACTGCCGAGGCGACGCCGGTCGTCGTCGAGCAGACTCCAACGCCAAGCCCACCTGCGCCTGCAGAACCTAGCACTGAGCCAGTCGCAGAACCCAAGCTCGAAGAAGAGACAGAGATTCTCGCTGAAACTCCGACGACTGCACCGGTTCGCCCACGAGTTGCGGTGGTGCCGGTCGAAGTCTTGCCTGAACTTCTTCAGCAGCAAGTTGTCGAGCAAGTTGCGCCGCCCGTCGGACCTCAGCCCGCGATGGTTTCGGCAGTCATGCCGAGCAAGCCCGCTTTGAACTTGAGTTGGGTTGCACCGGCGGCATCCGTAATTGCAACCGCACTAGCTGCAGTCGGCGCAGCGATGTTTTTGCGAAAGAGAAAGTTGGTGTTGCCGCGATTGCGATTTAGCTAAAGATGACGGTGCGATCGCCGTCGAGCAATACGCGGTGTTCTGCAAACCAGCGAACGGCCTGAGTCAAAGTTTTTGACTCGACATCTTGACCGATTGAAACCAAACGGTTCTTCGAAGCAGAGTGCTCAACACGAACAACATTCTGTTCGATGATCGGGCCCTCGTCGAGATCACTGGTTACGAAGTGTGCGGTCGCACCGATTAGCTTCACGCCGCGAGCGTGTGCCTGAGCGTATGGGTTTGCGCCCTTGAAGCCAGGCAAGAACGAGTGGTGAATGTTGATGATCTTGCCGGCGAACTCATCGCAGAACTCTGGTGACAGAACCTGCATGAAACGTGCGAGCACGATTAGCTCGACGCCGGTTGCCTTGATGTATGTGCGAAGCATTTGCTCGAAAGCACGCTTGTCGCCGTCGCCCTTAATTGCGTGAGTCTCAAAAGGCACTCCATAGAACTCTGCGAGTTCGGCGAGGTCTGAGTGGTTTCCGAAAACCGCTGGAATCTCGACTGGCAGCTGACCTGCGCGCTGACGGAAAAGCATGTCGTTGAGGCAGTGGGCAGCCTTCGAAACCAAGACCAGAGTCTTCATTGGGCGACCCACGGTGTCGAGAACCCAATGCATGTCGAAAGTCGCGGCGATTGGCTCGATTGCCTTCTCGAACTCGGCTCGGGCGATGCTCGACTCAATCTGCAGACGCATGAAGAAGCGGCCGGTGTCGAGCGAGGTGTATTGGTGAGACTCAGTGATGTTGCCGTTTGCAGCCACGATTGCCCCCGAAATGGCGTGAACGATGCCAGGGCGGTCTTCACAAACGAGGGTGAGCACCCAGTGCTCGGTGGTGGCTGAAGTCATGAGGCCAAGTTTAAGCCGTTGATTGCAGGCGTGGGGCTAGTCGCGACGCTCGCGTTGCGGCTCAAAAAACTAGTCGAGGGGTTCGTCGCGGTCGATGCGGCGCTGCTCAACAATGCGAATGGTGATGAAAACGCCTAATCCGACGCCGGCGATGATCATCGCGGCACCAACGATTAGTGGCAAATTGGCCATGTTTTATCCCTTTTTCTCGCCGGCACCCCATCCGAGCGTTTGTTCATACTAACGAACATAATTTGGGCATCCGTGTTGATTTGATGGTGAAACCCGAAAATGACCGGTCAATGTTCGGGTAGCCCTAGACGGCAGGATTCGCTGCGCTTGGCGGGTAAAATTGCCTAATGACCACCTCAAAATTGCCTTCTTCTTTCAATGCCCCGCTGTCTGAGACAGACCCTGAAATCGCAGCTGTTTTGCAGGGTGAGCTTGACCGCCAGCGCAACTTTCTAGAGATGATCGCGAGCGAGAACTTCGTTTCTCGTGGCGTTCTAGAGGCGCAGGGTTCGGTGCTCACCAACAAATATGCAGAGGGTTACCCTGGCAAGCGTTACTACGGTGGTTGCGAAGTTGTTGACGTTGCAGAAAACCTTGCCCGCGATCGCGCAAAGACTCTTTTTGGTGCAGAGCACGCAAACGTTCAGCCACACTCGGGTGCATCTGCAAACGCGGCTGTGCTCATGGCGTTAGCAAACCCTGGTGATCGCATTCTTGGTCTCGAACTTGCGCACGGTGGTCACCTAACTCACGGAATGCGTTTGAACTTCTCGGGCAAGATGTATGAAGCTCACGCATACGAGTTGAACCCAGAAACTTTCTTGATCGACATGGATATCGTTCGTCAGCGTGCGCACGAAGTTAAGCCTGCCGTCATCATTGCCGGATGGTCTGCTTACTCACGTCACCTCGACTTCGCAGAGTTCAGAAAAATTGCAGACGAAGTTGGCGCAAAGCTTTGGGTCGACATGGCTCACTTCGCAGGTTTGGTTGCCGCAGGTTTGCACCCGTCACCTGTTCCTTATGCAGATGTTGTTTCGACAACCGTTCACAAGACTCTTGCCGGCCCACGCTCAGGTTTGATTCTTTGCAAAGAAGAATTTGCAAAGAAGATTGACTCGGCAGTTTTCCCTGGTCAGCAGGGTGGCCCATTGATGCACGTGATTGCCGCTAAGGCAGTGGCATTCAAGGCTGCTCTAGGCCCAGAGTTCAAAGACCGCCAGCAGCGCACCCTCGACGGAGCCCGCATCATTGCTGAGCGTTTGACCCAGGCCGACGTTGCCGGCAACGGCGTATCAGTCTTAACCGGTGGCACTCAGGTGCACTTGGTTTTGGTTGACCTTCGCAACGCACCGATCGACGGCAAGACCGCCGAAGACCTGTTGCACCAGGTTGGCATCACCGTGAACCGCAACTCGGTTCCGAACGACCCACGCCCACCTTTGGTTACCTCTGGTGTTCGCATCGGAACCCCAGCACTTGCAACTCGTGGCTTCGGCAGCGAAGAGTTCACCGAAGTTGCAGACATCATCGCTGGTGTTTTGATGCCAGAGCCAGACATCGCAGCGCTCAAGGCTCGCGTTGCAAAGCTCACCGAAGCGTTTGAGCTATACCCAAACCTCGAGAACTGGTAAGCCCTAACTGATGACCGCAATTAAGCTCGACGGACTCGCAACTGCGAAGGCAATCAAAGCCGAACTCGCAGAGCAGGTCGTCGAACTTAAAAAGCGCGGCATCACTCCTGGTCTTGGCACGTTGCTTGTTGGCGATGACGCAGGTTCGCACAAGTATGTCGCCGGCAAACACCGAGACTGCGAAGAAGTTGGCGTTCACTCAGTGCGCATTGATCTCAAAGAGAGCGCTTCGGCAGCAGACATCCGTGCTGCAATTCGCGACTTGAACGATGCGCGCGATGTCACCGGATACATCATTCAGTTGCCGCTGCCGATTGGCATCGACTCGAACGAAATGCTCGAGCTAATCGACCCAGCGAAAGATGCAGATGGTTTGCACCCGATCAACCTCGGTCGACTTGTGCTCGCAGGTTCAGGCGATCTAACTTCACCGCTGCCTTGCACACCTGCCGGAATCGTCGAGCTGCTTCGTCGCTATGAGGTGCCGACCAAAGGTGCCGAGGTTGCCATCATCGGTCGCGGCATCACCGTTGGTCGCCCGCTTGGTTTGCTCATGACCCGCAAGGGCATTGACTCGACCGTCACGCTTTTGCACTCTGCCTCACAGAACATTGCCGAGTCGGTTCGCCGCGCAGACATCGTGGTTGCTGCCCTTGGCGTTGCTCACTTCGTGCGACCCGACTGGATCAAACCCGGAGCCGCAGTGCTCGACGTAGGCGTGACCCGCGTTGACGGCGGTTCAACCCTTGCCGGTGACATTCACACGGATGTCGCGGCTGTCGCCGGCTGGCTCTCGCCAAACCCTGGCGGGGTAGGCCCAATGACCCGCGCCATGCTGGTCAAAAACGTCGTCGAGGCCGCGAGCCGCTAGGCCATGTGCGACGAAAGCACTTCCTTGAAGTACGAACTGTAAAACTTAGAGCGCTCAAGTACAGCCGACTGGGTCCAATTGTTAAGGTCGATGAGAGCCGAATTCACGGAGAACTTATCGAAAAGATCGTTCATGATTTTTTGATCAGCGTCGTTCAGCTTCGAAACATCACTAAGTGTCTTGGTAAGTCCAATTTCACATTGGTTGTACCAAGAGCCCTTCAATGATGGGTCAGCATCCTTCATCGATCTGTTGTCTCTTGGGCACAGTAGAACTAAGTTTCCTATTTTTTGGAACTCTTTGCTCTTGTCTATTTTTTGAGGCATGACATGGTCAAGATCCCAACCTGCAGTTTCGCCCGGTTTCTTAGTGGTGCGCATTGCATCAACAATTGACAAAGGCTTCTTGCGTTTTTTATCAAGGTGAGAACTTAGGTAAGCAATGACTGAACGAATTTTTCGCTTTTCAGTGGCATTTTGGTAACTCCAAGCAAGCACTTGCGACTCAAGGTTTTGCCAAAGTTCCTCTGCCGGCAGCGCGCAATCTTTGAAGACCGCGTTAACGCTTGCAATTGTCGCTTCAGGGCCAAGATCGGAAATCTTTTTTGCCCAAATTGGGACTAAAGACTCGAACGTTTGAGTTCGTTCTTTGCCAAGGATGTAAAGCATAGTTCGGGCATTCACTTGAGAAGCAAGATGACGGAAGACGTCTTCAGATTCAATGTCGTAACCTGCTAGGAGCACTGCAAAGTGCTGGACAGAGCCTAGCTCTGCCGCAAGGTAAATTTCTTTCAAATCCCCGAAACTACAGCGATTTTTCGCAAGTTCTGCGAGCTTCGCAGCGCTCAATGCGAGAGTGTTGGCGAACTCAATCGGAGAGATAGCGGGAATTCGAACTTCTTTGCCATCCTCGTCAACCTCTTTAGCAGTTCCATTAAGGCGATTGACCCAGAAGGTCACCAAGTCGTCATAAGGTATTTTCTTTCCCGAGTGGCTCGCGGCCAATGCGCGAAGCAAATACTTGGGCTCCTGCATTCTCACGCGTTTTTCGCACTCATTGAGGCCAGCAACCATTGCCTTCCAGCTATCGGAAATAGTGAGGAATTCTTCATCAGCGACTTGTTGGAAAAGGATATTCTTCACCAAATCTGCGCTATTTAGTTGCATGCCTCGGTTGTTTATGCGGTCGTAAACCGCAATAGCTTCACGTTCATTCGATAGCTCAAGCTCGATCAACTTGACGCCATTAATGATCTTTTCTAGCCATGCAACGAGTTTGTTTGAATCCCAGCCGTCGGTTTCAAGTTGCGTATAAATGAATTTGGCGACATCGGCAAGGTTTCGTTGAGTTAGTGTCTGCGCGTCAGCGCTGTTGAAGATTTCGTCCGTAGTATTTCGAGACTCCGCGACTGACCAGTCGTAAATACTGTGAAGGATTGCATTCGCGTTTTCTTGGTGCATGCTTACTTTTGGGGTGAAGTTATATGCATTCGAAGTGACGCACTTACCTAGGTCATTGAAAAGTTCAATGTCGCTAGCTTTGTTGATGTCAACCAGTTTGTGTACCTGCAAGAATTTCCTCGCACACATAATGAACAAGCTCAAAGTCAATGTTCTTTGCTGACCATCGATTAGGAGGGAAGTCAACTTGCCCGGGCGACTTTGGTCTCCGCAAAGAATTACTGAACCTATTAGATATTCGTTGACTGCGTCATTTTTGGCAAAAGTCAGTAGATCGTCTAGAAGCGCATCAACCTGTCCTTCTTTGGTCGTTTGCCATGAGTACTCTCGCTGCCATGGCGGAACTTCCAGCACTCGAGCTTGTGTGAGGTACTCCTTCAAGTTTCTAACAGGAACCACAGCTTTTGTGTTGCCGTCAGCCGCGTGAAATTGCTCAGTCAGTAACATTCAGATTTCCCCTCAATTGATCTAGTAAGTGGATCACGGGGAGATCCGGAGTGTCAAGATCTGGAGGGCGTTGGGTCCTAGAACCGCGAGCGAATAGCCCAGAGGTCTGGGAACACCGGCCTGAACAGGGTTGAGGCCAGGTAGCCAACGCCTGATGATCCGCCAGTGCCCATCTTGTGGCCGATGGTTCGTTCGACCATCTTCACGTGGCGATAGCGCCACTCCTGCAGGCCTTCATCCAAGTCAACAAGACGCTCGCAGATCGCCGCGGCATCTGGGTCGTTGCGGTGCACATCGAGCAACATGTCTTGCACGCCCTCGTGGGCTTCATAACCTACCGATACGTCTCGGTTCAAAACCTCGGTTGGCGCAGCGTGACCGCGCGATGCAAGGTAGCGCAAGAGGCTATCCCAGAGAGAAGGTCGAGCCATTGCCGCCTCAACACGTGCGCGAGCAGGCGAACCCTCGATGAGGTGCTCGGCCATGCCCATGCCGCTGTGTTTGTCGGCACCGGCACCTGCCTGATCGCGTCGGCCGAGAACAGCCTCGAACTCGCGAAACTGCGCAGACTGAAAACCGCTCGACGACTGAAGTCGACCGCGAAAAGTGTTGAACTGCAACGGAGTCATGGTCTCGAGAATGTCGAGCTGACCAACGCAGGTTTTCATGATTGTGCGCACGCGGCCGAGGATCGCAAGCGAGCGGTGAGTGTCGCCGTGTTCGAGTTGACGTTGCAACTCGGCAACCTCGTGCAGCATCTGCTTGAACCACAACTCGTATGTCTGGTGAATGATGATGAACAACATCTCGTCGTGTTCGCCATCGCTCTCAGGCTGCTGCAACTCGAGCAGCTCATCGACCTTGAGATAGCTGATGTATGTAATAGCTTTGTCGCTCATTAGGTCACGCGGCTTCCGTTGTCGTCAATCTTCAAGTAGTCGCGTCGTGCAACCGAATCACGGATGCGCGCCATGCCGTCATAAACCTCGGTGAACGAAGTAGGCAACGGTGCGATTGCAAGGCGAATCGAGTTTGGTGTGCGATAGTCGGGAACCACGTTCGCATATTTGCGAAGGGCTGCAGCTATGCGTTTTGCTTCTGGGTGACGGATGGTGATGTGACCGCCTCGTTGGTTTGCATCGCGCGGAGTCAACAAAGAGAAACCGAGCGGAGCAAGCCAGGCATCGAAAAGCGCGATCATCATGTCGGTGCCGATGGCTGCCTTGGCAGCGATGTTCGCGATGCCTGCCTCCTCGATCATCGAATAAGAAGTCTTTACGCAGCGAAGCCCCATGATGCTCGGGCTGGCGATCTGAAAGCCTCGAATCTCGCGGTTTGGCTCGAAGTATGGGCCCATCGAGAACTGGTCGTCTTGGGCGAACCATCCTTGAATTGGCACTCGCAACTCGGCCTGCATGCGCTTTGCCACATAGAGCCAGGCCGGCGATCCAGGGCCAGAGTTGCCGTATTTATAGGTGCAACCTACGGCGAGGTCGACGCCCCACTCATCGAAGCGCAGGTCGATTGCGCCGGCTGCGTGTGAGGCATCCCAGACGACTAAACCGCCGTGGCGGCGAACTAGGTCGGTGATGCCCTTGACGTCAGGGCGTGCGCCCGAGCGATAGTGAATGACCTGAAGAGTTACGAGAGCTACGTCGTCGTTCATAAAGTGCTCAAGAATTTCAGCGGTAATCATCTCGCAATCGGCATCGACATCGACCGAGCCAGGCCCACCCATTCCGTCGTTGTTTAGCGTGATGAGGTTTAGCCCAAGCTGCTCGGCGATGCCGGCAAGGATGAATCGGTCAGTCGGAAAATTCGCTGCATCAATAATCACGGTGCTGCGACCAGGGCGAGCCTTGATTGCAGCAACGCAGAGTTGATAGAAGTTGACCGAGGTTGTGTCGCAAACCAAAACCTGACCGGCTGCGGCACCGAGAGTTGCACGACCTAGAAGATCACCGGTTGGCTGTGCTTCGTCGATCCAGTGTGACCAACCATCGACTAGCTCGTTGCCCCACTCGCGAATCATGTAGTCGTTGATTGCACCGACAGTTGCGCGAGGCAAACGACCGAGCGAGTTGCCGTCGAGGTAACACATGGTCGGGTCGGTGATGATGAACTGCGACTTGTAGTGCGCAAGCTGGTCATCAGCTTCGAGACGTTCGGCGGTTGCACGGTCGGTTGGGTCGCCATATTCGGCGAGCGACTTCATTGGGCTCATAAGCCCAAATTACTATGTCTACTTACTGCTAAGCCAACTTCTGCTGTTTAGCCAACTGCTTGTATAGCGGCGTCGACTTGAGCAGTTCTTTGTGCGAGCCGATGCCGACCACTTCGCCGTCTTTCAAGACCACGATGACATCGCTGTCGACCACGGTCGCAAGGCGGTGAGCGATTACAAACATGGTGCGGTTCTTGGCGACAACATCGATGGCGTCTTTGAGGCGCTGCTCGTTGAGGCCGTCGAGAGAAGAGGTCGACTCATCCAAGAGAAGAATCGGCGGAGCAGCAAGCAGGGTGCGAGCAATCGCCAAGCGCTGACGCTCACCACCGCTGAGCATGATGCCCTTTTCGCCAACCTCAGCGTCGAAACCACGTGGGTCGCGCTCGAGAACCTCGGTCAGATTGACCTCTTCGAGCACGGCGGCGAGCTCGTCGTCGGTGGCATTTGGGCGGCCAATCAGCAGATTCTCGCGAATCGAGCCGGCCAAGACAGGGGCATCTTGCTCGACATAGCCGATCTGGGCACGAAGAGCCTCGCGTGAAATGGCGCTGACCTTTTGGCCGTCGAGAAGAATGTCGCCAGAGGTCGGCTCATAGAAACGCTCGATCAGCGAGAAGATGGTCGACTTGCCAGCACCCGAAGGGCCCACCAAAGCAACACGAGTGCCGCGCTCAATCTTGAACGAAACGTTCTTGAGAACTTCGCGCTCTTCGCCTGCAGGCTGGTCATCGGTCGCCGGGGTTGGCGCATAACCGAACGAAACGTTCTTGAATTCGATAGCGGTCTTGTTGCGAGCCTTGCGAGCTGCGAGCCCCTGCCCGTCGGCTTCTTCGACTGGCAGATCCAAAATCTCTTGGATGCGCGCGAGAGCACCGAGCGCAGACTGCACCGATGTGATTGCACCGAAGGCTGTGCCAACCGGACGCATCATCAAGAACATCAACAAGATGAAGCTCACAAGTGATGCAACCGTGGTTGCACCCGATGCAACTCGATAGCCGCCGACACCTAGAACTACGATGAACGCGCTGTTGAATGCAAGACCACCGATTGGTGCAATCGCCGAGCTAATCTTTGCGATCTTGACGCCCTGAGTGTAGGCCTCGTCAGATGCGTTCTTTACTTGCTCGGTTTCACGAACCTCAGCTCGCGCTGCACGAATAGTTCGCACTGCACTAAGTGCACGTTCGACAGCAGCAGACATGTCGCCAACACGTTCTTGAGCCTTTGTCGTTGCGCTGCGAATTTTCTTTGATGTGAAAGTGACCGCACCGATTGCAATCGAAAGCATCAACACGGTTAGCCCAAGAAGCAGCGGGTCGATAAATGCCATGGCAATAACCGCACCGATGAAAATCAAGATTCCACCAGCGAGGTCGATCAATCCTTGGGTGAGAACTGCTCGCAAGAGAGTTGTGTCTGAGCTTGTGCGCGAAACCAAGTCGCCGGTGCGGCGGCGGTCATATTCAACAATCGGCAAGCGAAGCAAGCGGCTGGCTAGCGAAATGCGAGCGGTGCGAACGATGCCCTCGCCGGCCTTGGCAAGCAGGTAACGCATGAATCCGTCAGAGGTCGCAGAGCCGACGACAACCGCCATCAGGGCTACAACCAGCATGGTTGTTGGCTGCTGGTTCTGCACCGCAGTGATTAGCTGACCGACAACTAGCGGCTGGGCAAGTGAGACGCCGGCACCGAAGATCGAGAGCACAACCGCAATAATCAGCGGCTTCTTGTGATCGGCCAGGTATGGCAGAAGAGTCTTGAAGCTGGCCTTAGGGCCTTTGTCTGGCGCACCAGCTGGGCCGCGACGACGGCCACCCATCATGCTCATTTGTTCTCCTTTAGTTGGCCTGCGCCAGTTATGAATTCGTTTAGCAAGAAATTTATTTCTTGAAGTGAAAGGGCCTCGGTGTATGCGGTGTTCTTAAAGAAGCGAGAAAAGTCGACAGACTGCAGAGCTTCGAGCGCACGCGGATGCTGCAACTTCAAAAACATCTGAGTCGAGTTTGGCTCGCGCTTGAATTCGGTGCGAACTTTTCCGCAGTTGAAACCGAAAATGGTTAGCGAAACATCGGCTTCGGCTGGTTTCACCTTTTTGATGAACTCGTTGTCGACAACGCTAACAATCGGCCGCTTAACTTTTCGCTTTTGCCAGATCTGAAAACACGTAGCCAACCTTGACTTGGATGATAACTCATCGCCGGCGTCGTCGACATAGTCAATCTGAATGTCTTTGTCGAAAACCAGATGAAAGCGCTGGTCAAGTCGATTGATGACCGACCACTTGCGCCACGAACGCGGAACGATAAACGCGATGTAATCGCTGTGCTCTGCGGCCTTGTTGAAAAAGGGAATCGAAAGCGAATTGTTGCGACCAAAAGGTGGGTTTGAAATAGTCACTGCACCGCGCACCGCAAGTTCGGTCTCGAGAAAGTTGCCAGCAATAATGCCCGAGTGCTTCGGTTCGATATCGAAACTAACCACCTCGGCAACGCCAAACTTCTTGGCTGCTTTGATGAATGCACCGGTGCCTCCAGCTGGTTCGATGATCACGCGCTCGGCGAGGTTAGGCACGAACCCGGCGACATCCGTGAATAATTCACGCGCGAGTGGGGCAGGGGTATAGAACTGCTCTTTGCCGGTAATTCGGGTATTGCCCGGCCGCGACTTGACAGCGGTTTGAGTGGGCATTACTACAGGCTAACAACCACATAAATATGTGTCGAATAGCAAAAAAGCTGGCAGCCCTGGGTTATTCTAAAAAGCTGCCCGGATGGGCAACGCGTTCAAAGAAGAAAGCACTGAATTGGCTAAGAAAACCGCGCCTGCAGACCTAATGATTGTCGCTAAGGGCCTGACCAAGAAATATGACGACTTCACCGCCGTTGACGGCATCGACTTTCAGGTAAAGCGCGGCGAATCGTTCGGTTTGCTCGGCCCAAACGGTGCCGGCAAGTCGACCACCATGAAGATGATCGGGGCGACCTCGCTTCGCACCGGTGGCGAGCTGACCATTCTCGGCAAAGACCCGAACAAGCAGGGCCCTGAGATTCGCGCGCACCTCGGTGTCGTGCCGCAGACCGACAACCACGACAACGACCTCAAGGCGTGGGAGAACCTATATATCTATGGCCGCTACTTTGGTCTGGGCCGCAAGTTCTTGAAGAAGAAAGTTGAAGAGCTACTCGACTTTGCCCAACTGCAAGACAAGCGCGATGTAAAAGTCGATCAGCTTTCTGGTGGAATGAAGCGTCGTCTCACCATCGCTCGCGGTTTGGTGAACGAACCAGAAATCTTGATGCTCGATGAACCGACCACCGGTCTCGACCCGCAGGCTCGTCACATTCTCTGGGACAGACTCTTTCGTCTAAAAGAAGAAGGCGTCACCCTGGTGATTACCACTCACTACATGGATGAAGCCGAGCAGCTTTGCGACCGACTTATTGTGATGGACAAAGGCAAGATCATGGCCGAGGGTGCACCTGCCGACCTAATCAAAAAGTATTCGAGCAAAGAAGTTCTCGAGGTTCGTTTCGGTTCATCGAAGAACGCAGAAGCTGCTGAAAAGTTGAAGCACCTCGGTGACCGCATTGAAACTTTGCCAGACCGCATTTTGTTCTATGCAGAAGACGGCGAAAAAGTGTTGAAGCAAATTCACAAACTCGGTTTCGAACCGGCAACCTCGCTGGTTCGCCGAAGCTCGCTTGAAGATGTCTTCTTGCGTCTCACCGGAAGAACCCTGGTCGAGTAATGAGCATGTTGACTGAACCGAAGATGACCTGGCAGGGTGCTGCCAAGATCGTCGACATGAAGAAGGCTCTGACCTGGGGGCCATGGTTTGTAGCCGAATATCGTCTGCGCAACATGTCGAAGTGGCTTGGCGCAATCATCGCCTTTGGCCTTGGCAACCCGGTGCTCTACCTGCTCTCGGTAGGCATCGGAATCGGTGCTCTCGTTGACCAGAACCAGGGTGCAAACGGCGTAGATGGCGTGAGTTACCTGACCTTCTTGGCTCCCGCGTTGCTTGCCACATCTGCCATTCAGGCGGCCATGGATGAAACCTCGTTTCCGACGCTGCAGGGCTTCGTGTGGGATAAATCATTCTTCTCGATGAACGCAACCCAGCTAACTGGCGGCTCAATTGTTGGCGGAATCATGATTGCCTCTGCTGCCCGCTGCATTTTCAACACCGGCATTTATGCAATGGTGCTCTGGGCATTTGGCGCAATTACGGCGCAGTCGATCTTGGTTCTGATTTTTGCAGCAATCTTTGCGGGGTTAGCTTTTGCATCTGTCATGCTCGCGGCAACATCGTTTGTGAAGCACGACGACGGTTTCTTTGCCCTGGTCGGCCGTTTCATCATCGCTCCGATGTTTATGTTCTCAGGAACTTTCTATCCGCTAGAAAACCTGCCAATTTATTTGCAGTGGATCGGCTGGATCTCGCCGGTTTGGCACGCGACCGACATGGGTCGCAACCTTAGCTATGGTCACGATGTTGCGCCGGGCATGATGGTCATTCACTTTGCGTTCTTGCTTGCGATTTTGATCGTTGGACAAGTCGTAGCAATGCGCCAGTTCAGCAGGAGGTTGGCAAAGTGAGTTTGATCAACGCATCAATCGATAGTGCGATTGCAATCGCAGAACGTCGCAGCGGCAAATTCGGTGCGGAGTTTTATGCCGGTCGCACCAATGCAATTCTTGAACGTGCGTTTTTAGCTTTCAAGACCTCTTCATGGATGATCGTGCTCAGTGGTTTTGTTGAGCCAGTCTTCTATTTGCTTTCTTTCGGTTTCGGACTGGGCGCGCTTATCGGTGGAGTCACCGACGGTGCCGGCAACTCGGTGAGCTACGCGGCATACATCGCGCCTGCTTTGCTTGCCACCTCGGCGATGAACGGTGCGATCTATGACTCGACCTGGAACGTGTTCTTCAAGATGCACTTCGGCAAGCTCTACCAAACCATGCTGGCCACCTCGCTTGGCACGTTAGACGTTGCCCTTGGTGAAATCGGCTGGGCTTTGCTTCGCGGCCTTGCCTATGCCATGGGATTCATGGTGATCATGGCTCCGCTAGGGCTTATTCCGAGCTGGTGGGGCATCCTTGCGATTCCGGGTGCCGTGCTTGTTGCCTTCGGATTTGCCTCGATTGGCATGGGAATCACTTCGTATCTGAAGAACTTTCAGCAGATGAACTGGGTGAACTTCTTTATGCTGCCGATGTTCCTGTTTTCGGGCACTTTCTACCCGCTAAGCATCTATCCAGACTGGCTTCGCATGATTATTGAGGCGTTGCCGCTCTGGCAGGCGATTCAGCTCGAGCGCGACCTCACTTTGGGCACGGTCGGATGGTCGACCCTGGCTCACGTGGCCTATTTTGCGGTCATGATTGTCGGCGGGCTTTATTTCACGACAAAGCGCCTGAGCGCCCTATTCCTTAGGTAGGTAGCGGGGCGTAGGCTTGCCTTGACCCACTTTTTTGGGGTTTTAGGCAGGGGAATCATGTTCCGTTTTGGTGTTAAGAATCGTGGCTTTGGCTTTCGAGTTGCGCTTGCTCTAGGCATCGCTTTTGCGACCATTTTGGCCGCCACCCCGGCTCAGGCATACATCGCGGTTGCCCGCACAACCTACATCGTTCAGGTGAAGCTCGGCACGGCAGATGCAGTGCGCGCCGTCATCGGCAAACTAGGCGAAACTCCTCACGACGAACTCACTGAAGTCATGGATGGCTTCGTGCTAGACCTAACTGACACTGAAGCTTCAGCATTGCGTGCTGACGCAAATGTCATTCAGGTTGTTGCAGACCAGTCAATGTCGATGTTCGACACACAAAACCCAACTCCTTCTTGGGGTCTCGACCGAATCGATCAAGATTCGACAACTTATGACAACACCTATAACTATTCGTCAACAGCAGGTGCTGGTGTGCGCGTTTATGTTGTTGACACCGGTGTGATGGCAAGCGACCCAGACTTTGCCGGCCGCATCGAAACCGGTGCAGACATGCTCGGTCAAAACTTGCAAGGCGCAGACTGCAACGGTCACGGAACCCACGTTGCCGGAACCGTCGCCGGAACCAAATATGGTGTTGCAAAGAAAGCAACTATTGTTCCTGTTCGCGTTCTTGGTTGCACCGGTTCGGGCAGCTGGTCAGGTTTCATTTCTGCAATCGACTGGATCATCGCGAATCACCCTGCTGGCACTCCTGGCGTTATGAGTGCGAGCCTAGGTGGTTTGAAGTACCAGTTGGTTAACGACGCCGTGCAAAAACTTTATGCAGCCGGAATCACTCCGATCATCGCGGCCGGCAACAGCAATGCCGATGCCTGCAGCTACTCACCAGCAAGCACTCCGAACGCCATCACCGTTGGCGCTTCTGACAGTGCTGACACCCGCGCCTCATTCTCAAACTTTGGTGACTGCGTTGACGTGTTTGCACCTGGTGTGAACATCGTTTCTAACAACTACCTAGACTCGACCACCGGCCGCAGCTTGAGCGGAACCTCAATGGCAACCCCGCACGTCAGCGGCCTTGCAGCCCTTTATCTAGCTGACCACCAGACAGCCACCCCGAGCGAAGTCGCTGCTGCCATTCAAGCCGGAGCCCAGGCGGGCAAGATCGTTGACGCCAAGAGCGCTAACGGAAACTACCTGATGAACATCAAGTTCACCAACGCCGCACTGCCTCCGGTTGGCGCACCGACTGGTGTTGTGGCATCTGCAATCACCGCTACTGGCGCAACCATTTCATGGACTGCCCCTGCCGGCACCCAAGCTGCAAACAGCTACAAGGTTGAGTACCGCGAGAGCAGTGCAACCACATGGACATCTGTCGACGCAGCAACCACGACAACAACTTTGACCGGCTTGACTGCAAACAGCACTTACAACGTTCGTGTTGTTTCAATTGCTGGCACCACGATTTCACCTGCAAGCCCTGAGTTGATTTTCTCAACGCTCGCAGACGTGCCTGATGCTCCAACCAACTTGCGCGTCACCGCAACTTACGGCAGCCAAATTTCGCTTGCCTGGGATGCCCCTGCTAACGCAAACGGTTCGAAGCTCACCGGCTATGAAGTCTGGATGGACGTTGCCGGTGTCTGGACCAAGAAGATGTCAACAAGTGCGACAATCGCAAACGTCACTGGTTTGACTGCGAGCACGACATACTCACTTCGCGTCATTGCGATTAACGCAGCTGGTTCGAGTCAGCCAACCGCTGCTCTTTCTGCAACAACAACTTCGGCTACTCCAACAGTCGTTGTGATGACAACTCGCACCGGGCTAACCGCAACTGGTGTAACTCTCAACTACAACGCAGTTGCACAAATCGACTCGGCTACGCCGATTACTTACAAGGCAGTTGTGACTAACACTGCAAATAATGCAGTTGTCGGAACGTTTACTTCTAGCACGACCTCGGTCACGCTTACTGGCTTGACTCGCTACACGATTTATTCGGTAGTAGTCACCGCTTATTCGGGAACCATCGCCGGCCCACCTTCATACCCATACACTTTCAGAACATTGGCCGACGTTCCGTCAGAGCCAACGGGGGTAAGTGCCAAGAAGAGCACCAACGGCCAGATGAACATCACTTGGACGGCTCCGCGCGACAACGGTGGCGTTGCAATCACTAACTACAAGATCGAGCAATTTGTCGCTGGCGCTTGGGTTCTGGTTGCTACCAATGACGTAACCGTCAACAATCTGCTTGTTCCAGAGCCTGCACCTGCTGCTACCGAGCAGTACCGAGTCTCGGCAGTCAACTCGATTGGCACCGGCCCGGCTGCGCCTGTGGCCGTCGTTGGAACCGTGGTTGCACCTCAGCCACCAACCGGTGTAACCCTTACTCAGTCGACCACCAGCTCTACTCAAGGCGTTCTCACTTGGGTGGCACCAAGCAACAACGGCGGCGCTGCAGTTTCGAGCTACACGATTGTTCGCAGCGCAGACAACGCAACCACCTGGTCAAATGTTGCCACCGGCGTAACCGCATTGACCTACATCGTCTCGTTGCCACCTAAGGGTGCGACCTACCAATTTGCAGTGATCGCAAACAACAGCGCTGGTGCAAGTGCAAGGTCAACATCGGTCAGCTATTCGAATGCAGCTACTGTTCCTGCTGCACCGAGCGTTCCGGCACTTAGCTGGAACACCGACGGCACTCTAAAGGTTCTTTGGGTTGCACCAAACGACAACGGTGGTTCGGCAATCACCGGTTACAAGGTGCAGCGACTAGTTGGCGCAAGCTTTGAAACAGTTCAGATTACTTCTGGCACAACTGTTAACCTTGCTCGCGAAGCGATCGGTGCTTCTTACACAATCCGCGTCATCGCAACCAACGCGGTTGGCGACAGCTTGCCTAGTGGGGCAGCCGTCAAGGTTGTTCCTGCTGCGATTTCATCGGCTCCGCTAAACCTCACGGTGACCCCATCTAGCACTGGTCGCTTGCAGCTAACCTGGGAGGCTCCAGCTAGCGCTGGTGGAACCGCGATCATCGGTTATGCAGTTCAGTACTCTGCAAACGCAGGCGCAACCTGGGTTGCATTGACTTCGACCGCAACCCTCACCGTCGGCATCAACATGCCGCCAAAGGGCTCGAGCTATCAGTACCGCGTCTATGCGATTAACTCGGCAGGAAACTCAGAGCCATCGAACGTTGTCACCTATGCACGAGGCACTTCTGTTCCTGATGCACCTAGCGTTCGCCCGCTAGTGTTTGGTTCAGACACCAATTTGGTTGCCTCTTGGTATGCACCTGCCGACAACGGCGGCAGCCCAATCACCGGCTACCGAGTTGAATACTCGACCAATGGTCAGACCTTCAGCACCCTGAGCACGGTTGCAGCCAACGTGTTCTCGGTCACGATTCCGCGTGAAGCACCAGGCGTTCGAGCATACGTTCGCGTCTTTGCGATCACCGCGCTCGGCGAAAGCCCAGCGAGTTCAACCGTGAACGTCTTGACTCCGCTAATCAAGGCCACGGCTCCGCAGAACTTCACTGCTGTCGAAAGCGGCACTGTGGTTGCAACAGCTTGGGCAGCGCCAACCAGCCTCGGCGGAGCAACGGCAGCTACCTACTTCGTGCAGATTAGCCGCGATGCCGGTGCCACCTGGCAAACAGTCAACAGCACAGCGGGTCTAACGCTCAACGTTGCTCGCCCAGCGAAAGGTTCAACCTGGCAATACCGAGTTGTAGCTAGCACCAGCTTTGGTCTCGGCGATTACAGCAATGTCGCCTCGGTTGCAATTGCTGCCACCGCCCCTTCGGCACCATCGTTTAGGTCATTGGTCATCAACAACTCAACCTCGATGATCGACATCAGTTGGTTTGCGCCGAGCGACAACGGTGGTTCGCCAATCACCTCATACACGTTGCAGAAGTCACTCGACCAGCAAAACTGGTCAACCGTCTTGACTACTAATAGCGCAACAGTTCTCTCAACTAGCGTCACGCGCGAAGCCCCAGGCGTGCGCTTGTACTTCAGAATTTCGGCGACCACCGCTCTGGGAGCTTCTGCGAACTCGGCGACAGCTTCAATTCAGATGCCATTCGCTAAGCCAGCTACTCCGGCGAACTTTGCTGCGGTAGACAAGGGTACTTATGTTGCAACTAGTTGGGATGCCGTAACTGATCGTGGCGGTTCTTCATACTTGTACTACTACGTTCAGAGCAGCACGAACGGTGGCACAACTTGGTCAACCGTCGCATCATCTAGCAGCGGTCTGACTTACAACGTTGTTCGCCCGACCAAGGGAACCAGCAGACTTTACCGAGTCGTAGTCTTGACCCAGTATGGCTACGGTGACCCTTCACCAAGCGTCACGATCTCTGCTCCGCTAACGGTTGCAAGTTCGCCTTCGATTCGCAGTTATGTATTGAACAGCGATCAGACCTCAACCTTGACCTTCAACGGTTCGGGCGACAACGGTGGCACAGCGATTACCTCATACGTTGTGGAATATTCGACCAACGGCACCACCTGGTCTCAGCTGGCAACGGCTGAAGCTGCTGGCAGCGCAATTCAGGTGCCAAAGCAGGCCCCGGGCGTGCGGCTCTATGTTCGAGTAATTGCGGTGAACTCGGTTGGCAACTCGGTTGCAAGCAGCGTGGCTGCAGTGCAGACCCCTTATGTTCAGGCAAGCGAAGTTCGCTCGCTAACCGCCGTGACCAACGCGAGCTATGTTTCACTCGCCTGGCAGGCACCTAGCGATCTCGGAGGAGCGCCTAGCGTTTCGACCTACTTCATCGAATCGAGTGTCGACTCGGTGAACTGGACTCGCCTAGCTAGCACTTCAGGCGTAGCTCTAAACATCACAAAGCCGGCAAAGGGTGTGACTCTCAACTACCGAGTTATCGCTCAAACTGCTTGGGGTCTGAGCCCAGCTAGCAACACTGTTAGCTCGACCACCGCCGCCACGATAACTACATCAGTGACTAGCGTGATCGTCAGCAGGCTTTCGACGGGCGAATTTAACATATCGTTCCGTCAGCCTTATGACCTCGGTGGTGTTTCAACCTGGGGATACAAGCTGCAGATGTTGCAGAACAACAACTACGTGACGGTTCAAACCGGCACCGGTGCTGCTGTGAACAACCTCGTGGTTGCCTCACCAGCAACAAACGTTTATGTCTACTACCGAATCATCGCAACCAACTCGGTTGGTGACTCGAGCACATACACGATTCTGGTCAGAGGCTAGAAGAACAAAAAAAGACCCCGTCTCTCGACGGGGTCTTTTTATTTGGTTGAAGTTACTTTGACATTCCTAGAAGAACTGCAAAACAAACGTTTGCAATTGCTAGGGCAAGAATTGAAGGAACAACCCACTTAGGAGTGCTCTCTTTCTTGTTGTATGTGTAAGCGATAAAGAAGATTGCGGTGATTCCAACGCTCTTCAAGCTGATGGTTAGACCGTTTACATCTTCACCGTTTGCTGGCAGCATTCCTGCCATTGCCAAACCGGTGATGAGTGAGAGCCAAGAGCCGTGCAAGATCGAAGGCAGTACCTTCGCGCCGGTCTTGAAGCTAGACGATTGGCTGAGTGTTCCGGCCATGATCGATGCGAAACCTAGAAGGTGAAGCACCAGGGTGATTCTGATTAGAAGTTCGATGTCCATTACTTCATACTAGCCATGAGCACTGCGGCTTCAACGGCTTCGCGACCCTTGTCTTCTTTTGAACCCTCAAGCCCAGCGCGGTCTAGCGCCTGCTGCTCGTCGTTCACGGTTAGCAAGCCGAAGCCAATCGGAATGCCGGTGTCTAGCTGCACACGGGTTAGACCGTCGGTAGCGGCGCGGCAGACATACTCGAAGTGCGGAGTCTCGCCATAGATAACGCAACCGAGGGCGATAACCACATCGGCACCCTGGTCAATCGCATACTGGGCGGCCAGCGGCAACTCAAAGGCGCCAGGCACGTTCCAGATCTCATAGGTGTCATTGCCGGCTTCTTTTAACGCACGCTCGGCACCGGCCTGAAGGCCATCCATGACTTTTTTGTGCCACGCGGTAACCAACACGGCTACCTGAAGGCCACTTGCGTCAACGGTTAGTTTTGGTGCTCCGCCTGCCATTACTGTTCTCCTGGAATCATGTGCCCCATGCGAGCACGCTTGGTCTCTAGGTAGCCTGCGTTTTCGAGAGCCTGGCCAACCAAAATCGGTACATACTCGTTCACCGGAATTCCGGCGTTGATTAAGAACCCGCTCTTGGCTGGGTTGTTTGTCATGAGGCGAACGCTGTGAACGCCCATGTCTCGCAAGATTGCAACGGCTGCGCCATATTCGCGGTTTTCGCTCGGCAAGCCAAGTGCGAGGTTTGCATCGACGGTGTCGTAGCCCTGGTCTTGCAATGAATAAGCGCGCAACTTGTTTAGCAAGCCAATGCCGCGACCTTCTTGACCGCGAAGATAAATCACGATGCCGCCGTTTGGGTCGTTCGCAATCTGGTCGAGTGCATAGTCGAGCTGAGGGCCACACTCACACTTGAGTGAGCCAAAGGCTTCACCGGTGATGCACTCGCTGTGCATGCGAATCAAAACGTTCTCGCCGGTTGGGTTGCCAGCGATGATGGCAACGTGGTCGGCTGTTGTCTTGATGTCGTAGTAACCACGAACGGTGAAATTGCCATGGATAGTTGGCAGCTTTGCAACGGCATCTAGACGAATGCGGTTGTTTGGGTTGTCAACGTGAACGATCTCGTGAGTGTTGAGGTAGTCAACAATCTGTTCGATTGAGATAACCGGTAGGTTCTCGCGAGCGCCAACTTCGATAAGTTCTGGCAAGCGCATCATCGAGCCGTCTTCGCTGACCATCTCGCCAATAACGCCAACCGGGGTGAGCCCGGCAAGCTTGAGAAGGTCGACGGTTGCCTCGGTGTGACCGGCGCGGCCTAGAACACCGGCTGGGTGGGCACGCAACGGAACCATGTGGCCAGGGCGCATTAGCGACTCAGGGTTCGAGTCTGGGTGGGCGAGCACGTTTGCGGTGTTCGCACGCTCTTCGGCGCTAACGCCGGTTGCCTTGCGGTTGCTGGCATCTACGGTGATCGTGTAGCTGGTGCCGTGCGGGTCTTTGTTGTTGGTGGTCATCAACGGCAGGTCAAGTTCGTTTGCGCGAGACTCTTCCATCGGCACGCAGAGGTAGCCGGTGGTGTTGCGCACGATCCAGGCCATCCACTCTGGGTTGACGAGTTCGGCCGCGATGATTGCATCGCCTTCGTTCTCGCGATCGGCTGCGTCTGCAACCAATACTGGCTTGCCTTCGCGCAACGCTGCTAGAGCATCGTCAATTGTTGATAGTTGCATTATTTATTCCTTGCTTCGAGAAGTCGTTCGATGTGCTTTGCCATAACGTCTGCCTCGACGTTTACTTTTGCGCCAACCTGCTTGCTGCCAAGCGTGGTGAGTGCCAAGGTTTCTGGAATCAGGCTTAGCCCGATGAAGTCGTCGCCGACCTCGTTGACGGTTAGTGAAACTCCGTCGATTGTGATCGAGCCTTTAAGCACGATGTATTTCATAAGTTCAGCTGGAATGCTCACGCGAAGCAATTCCCAGTTCTCACTCGGCTCGCGCGAGATGATTTTGCCAACGCCGTCAACGTGACCTTGCACGACGTGACCGCCGAAACGAGTTGCAGCTGTCATCGCGCGCTCGAGGTTCACCGCGTCACCAACTTTCAGTTCGCTAAGCGAAGTGCGGTCGAGAGTTTCTTTCATTACGTCTGCCGTAAAAGTGCTTTTGTCAAACTCAACTGCGGTCAGGCAGGTGCCGCTAACGGCAATCGAGTCGCCTCGTTTCACGTCGCTAACAGCAAGTGGGCCTTCGATGGTTAGGCGCACGGCATCGGCTTGCTGCTCAATGGCCTTTACGCGACCAAGCTCTTCGATGATTCCGGTGAACATTAGTTTTGCTCCTCTGTTGTGGCCGGGCTTGCCGTAATCAATAGGTCTTCGCCAAGAAGTTCGACCTCGTCAAACTGCCAGCGGCTGATGTCGGCCATGGTCTCGATACCGAGGTCGTGCAACGCTAGGCGCTCGCCACCAAGCAGGGTAGGGGTCAGATAAACCAGCAGTTGGTCTGCCAAACCCGCGCGAATAAAGGCACTGGCGAGCTCTGCGCCGCCCTCGACCCATAGGTGGCGCATGCCACGGGCAAACAGGTCACGGGTAATTTGCTCTAGATCGTGGGTCTCGAAACGCACGGTTTCGGCGGCATCGTTGAAGATTCGCTTGTCGTCAGCCAGCGCACGCTTGCCAATCACAACGCGAAGCGGCTGGTGTTCATACAGCGTGCCGTCAGGTGTGCGAGCGGTTAGTTCTGGGTCGTCGATTTCGACGGTGTTTGTGCCAACCGCAATTGCGTCGATTCGTGAGCGACGTGAGTGCACGTCAAAGCGGGCTTCTTCGCCGCTGATCCATTTTGAAGTGCCGTCGTTTGCAGCTGTGCGACCATCGAGAGTCGATGCCCACTTGATGGTTACAAAAACGCGTTCGTTCTTGGTCGCGGTCTTCCAAATATGAATAAGTTCTTCGGCTTCTTCTTCGAGAATGCCTTCGATAACTTCAACGCCAGCGCGAGCAAGTTTCTCGGCACCGCCGGCTGACTCGTCGCCTGGGTCGTTCGCCGCAAAGACCACTCGTGAAATGCCAGCGGCAATTAGCGCATCTGCGCAAGGCCCGGTCTTGCCGGTGTGATTGCAAGGTTCAAGAGTTACGACAGCGGTAAAGCCAGCTGGCAGCGCTGCATCTGCGGCGAGTGAAAGTGTTTCGCGAAGATTGCGAAGTGCCATGACTTCTGCGTGGGGAGTGCCAGCACCTTCGTGCCAACCCTCTGCAACAATCTCGCCAGCTGCATCAAGAATCACGGCACCGACCTGAGGGTTCGCACCGAACTCTGGCCCGCGTGTGGCTAGCTCAAGCGCCACGCTCATCGCGGTTTCAAATTGGTTCATGTGCCATCCGTGTTCTTCTGTTGCAACAGTGAACTTCGGGGCTTGCGGCAAAAAGCCAGTCGCTGCCAACGCAAAACGCGCACGAGCAGCGACTCTGTTCTTCTCCCATCCGGACTTTAACCGTCGGCTCTGGAATTTCACCAAATCAACCGCCGAACCAGCCGGGGCGCTTGCGCACTTTTGTCTGGATCGTCGGGTCGCGGGCTATACCGCCGGCTCAGATTTTCACTGACCCCGAAGAACTTTGTTGCTTGTCTATCTTCACACTAAACAGGGCTGGTTGCCACATTATTTCTGGCATGCAGGCCCGATGCAGGACCAATGCGGGCCACGGATGGGCGACTCAGCGAGCGGCGATGAACCCGACCGCGTCATAGACGGCCTTCAGGGTCTTTTCGGCCTGTTCATTGGCGCGGGCAGCGCCCGCGGCCAATAGGCGATCTAGCTCGGCCGGGTCTGAGAGCAGCTCTTCGGCGCGGTTGCGAATCGGTTCGATGTGAGCAACAACCACCTCGGCAAGCTCGCCCTTTAGTGCACCATAGCCTGCGCCGGCAAAACGCTCTTCGAGCGAGCGAATGCTTTCACCTGTAACAGCAGAGTAGATGCCGAGCAGGTTGCTCACGCCAGGCTTTGCTTCGCGGTCAAAACGAATCTCGCCATCGGTGTCGGTCACGGCCGTCTTGAACTTCTTAACAATCGCTGCGCTGTCATCCATGAGGTTGACCAAGCCCTTAGGGTCGCCCGACTTTGACATCTTGGCGGTTGGGTTTTGCAGGTCATAAATCTTTGCGGTCTCTTTGAGAATCACAGCCTCAGGAATTACAAAAGTTTCACCGAAACGACCGTTGAAGCGAATCGCAAGATCGCGAGTTAGCTCGATGTGCTGACGCTGGTCTTCGCCAACCGGAACAGCCTTTGGTTGATAAAGCAAAATGTCTGCGGCCTGCAAAATCGGATAAGTGTAGAGACCAACCGAAGCCGAGTCGACGCCGCTCTTTTGTGACTTGTCTTTGAACTGAGTCATGCGACCGGCTTCGCCCATGCCGGTGATGCACTGCAGCACCCAAGCCAACTGCGCGTGTGCCGGAACATGCGACTGCACGAAGAGCGCAGACTTTTCGCTGTCGATTCCAGCTGCAAGGTACTGCGCAGCTGTGCGGCGGGTGTTTGCGCGAAGCTCGTTCGGGTCTTGCGGCACGGTGATTGCGTGCAGGTCGACGATGCAATAGAAAGCGTTGTAGTCATCTTGCATCTGTGCCCAGTTGACCAGCGCACCAAGGTAGTTGCCGAGGTGAAGCGAGCCGGCAGACGGCTGCATTCCGCTGAGTAGGTTGGGCTTGTTAGTCATTGGTCAATTCTAAATGTCGTAGTCAACGGCAACGGGGGCGTGGTCGCTCCAGCGCTCGGCATAGCTAGCAGCCTTGTGCACCGAGTAATCACGAGCAACAGCCGCGAGCTTTGGTGTTGCTAGGTGATAGTCGATTCGCCAGCCGGTGTTGGTGTCGAAAGCCTGTCCGCGATTTGACCACCAGGTGTAAGGCCCGTCAACACCCGGATGCGCAGCTCGGCCAACATCGACCCATCCCTGTTTGTTCATCAGGGTGTCGAAATAGGCGCGCTCTTCTGGCAAGAAACCAGCGTTCTTGAGATTGCCCTTCCAATTCTTGATGTCGAGTTCGGTGTGACCAACGTTGAGATCACCGAGCACGACCGTGTGGGCCTCGGCCTTCACAAGCTGGGCCATGCGCTTCTTCATCGCTTCTAGAAAATTATATTTCTCGTCTTGCTTTGCAGTGCCAACTTCGCCTGAGTGCACGTATGTGCTGATGACGGTGAGAAGTTTGCCGTTCACATTGAAGTCAGCTTCGAGCCAGCGACCCGCGCTGTCGAAGTTTTTTGGGCCGAGTTCAGTTCGGCTGGTAACCGCAGGAATTCTGCTCAGCACCGCAACGCCGGCACGTCCTTTTGCTGTCGCGTTGTCATGCAAGATGTGCCATTCGGGGCCACCATGCTCTGCCCGAAACTCATTGAACAGACGAACCAGGTCTTCTGTCTCGGCGCGAACTTCTTGAAGCGCAAGAATGTCGGGCTGTGCTTGACGAAGCCACTCTGGCATTCCATTTCGAAATGCAGCGCGAACGCCGTTGACGTTTACTGAAATTATTTTGACGGCCATAGTCGCAAGTTTAGACTCGCGCTGGTCGGCTTAGAACGAAACAGAAACCTGCGTTGCAGAAACTTTGATAGCGATCTTGCTAAGCGGTGAAGATGCAGGGCCGCGAGTAACAGCGCCGGTGTTTGTGTCGAAGCCCGCGCTGTGCTCTGGGCAAATCATTGAACCGCTGACAGTTCTCACCGTGCCGACTCTGGCGGCAAGCGGAGCACCCTGGTGTGTGCAGACACCGTTGAACGCCCTGAACACACCCTTCTTTGGCTGAGTCACGACTATTGCACGACCGCCAACTGAGAACATTCGAGCGCTGCCAACTTTGACATCGGTGGTCTTGCAGATCTTGTATGTCTTGGCTGCAGCATATGCCGATTCTGAGGCTGAGCTCAAACCCACGAACGCTAGCGCTGCCGCAAACGCGGTTAGTGCTGACCGTCTAGTGATGCCGGCTGGCACCCCGGTGACGTTAGTTTTATCTGACTGACAGTTGATTAGCTCGCTCATGGTTTAAACCTAACCAATCAGAAAAATAAATCACGCCTTCGGGTTCCGAAAGCTCGGGCTGAAAGGTTCGGTGCTCGAAGCGATAACTTCGCTTCTCGCGCCGGTTCGGCGAAACTGGTCATTTATGCGCGACCGCGCAAAATGGCCTGTTTCACCTCCGCAATAGCCTTTGTCACCTGGATGCCACGCGGACAAGCCTCGGTGCAGTTGAAGGTGGTGCGGCAACGCCACACACCTTCTTTGTCGTTCAAGATGTCTAGGCGAACCTCAGCTGCCTCGTCGCGTGAGTCAAAGATGAAGCGGTGGGCGTTGACGATTGCAGCTGGGCCGAAGTACTGGCCGTCTGTCCAGAACACTGGGCAAGAGCTTGTGCAAGCTGCGCACAAGATGCACTTGGTGGTGTCGTCGAAACGCTCGCGGTCTTCTGGACTCTGCAAACGCTCCTTGGCTGGCTTGTCGCTTGCGATCAAGAATGGCTGAACGTCGCGGTAGGCCTTGTAGAAAGGTTCCATGTTTACGACGAGGTCTTTTTCAACCTCAAGACCCTTGATTGGCTCAACATAAATCGGCTGAGTGATGTCTAGGTCTTTGATCAGGGTCTTGCAAGCAAGGCGGTTGCGACCGTTGATGCGCATTGCGTCTGAACCACAAACACCGTGAGCACATGAACGACGGAAGGTTAGCGAACCGTCGATCTCCCACTTGATCTTGTGAAGTGCGTCGAGCACACGGTCGGTTCCGTGAACCTGCACGTCGAAGTCTTGCCAGCGGGCCTCGAGACCGTCTTCTTGGTTATAGCGGCGCACAAAAAGAGTGACGGTGAAAGATGGAACCGCACCCATTTCTTCAAATTCAGTTGCCATTAGTACTTACGCTCCATCGGCTTGTAGTTGGTAATGGTGACAGGCTTCCAGTCAATCTTGATGTTGTCGCCTGGCTTCTTTGGCTTCTTGTCGGTGAGGTATGCCATTGAGTGAACCATGAACTTCTTGTCGTCACGGGTCTCGTAGTCTTCTCTGAAGTGACCGCCACGGCTCTCGCGACGCTCACGAGCTGTGAACGCAAGAACCTCAGCAAGGTCGAGCAAGAATCCGAGTTCGATTGCCTCAAGTAGGTCTGTGTTGAAGCGCTGACCCTTGTCTTGAATCGAGATGCGGGTGTAACGGTCGCGAAGTTCAGCAATCTTCTCGAGAGCTTCGTTCAATGAATCTTCGGTGCGATAAACCTGAGCATTCATGTCCATGGTGTCTTGAAGTTCTTTGCGAAGAACGGCAACCTTCTCGGTGCCCTTCGACTTGCGAACGGCCTCGATCATGGCAACGACTTCGCCGGCTGGGTTCTTAGGAAGCGGCACTAGCTCGGCATCCTTGGCATATTCAACAGCGTAGATTCCGGCACGCTTGCCGAAGACGTTGATGTCTAGAAGCGAGTTGGTTCCCAAGCGGTTTGCACCGTGAACAGAAACACAGGCACATTCGCCAGCGGCATAGAGACCCTTAACCACGGTCTTGTTGTCGCTAAGTACTTCGGCCTTGATGTTTGTCGGAATTCCACCCATTGCATAGTGCGCGGTAGGGAACACTGGAACTGGCTCGGTGTATGGCTCGACGCCAAGGTAGGTGCGAGCGAACTCGGTGATGTCAGGGAGCTTCGCGTCGATAACCTCTGGTGGCAAGTGAGTGAGGTCGAGCAAAACATAATCTTTGTTCGGGCCTGCGCCGCGACCTTCGCGAACCTCGTTGGCCATCGCACGCGCAACCATGTCGCGAGGTGCAAGGTCTTTGATGGTCGGTGCGTAACGCTCCATGAAACGCTCACCCGATGCGTTGCGCAAGATGCCACCCTCACCGCGAGCGGCTTCAGAAAGCAAGATGCCAAGACCGGCTAGGCCGGTTGGGTGAAACTGGTAGAACTCCATGTCTTCAAGCGGAAGACCCTTGCGGTAGATGATGCCAACGCCGTCACCGGTAAGAGTGTGTGCGTTCGAAGTGGTCTTGAAGATCTTGCCGAAACCACCGGTTGCAAAAACAATGCTCTTGCCCTGAAAAACGTGAAGCTCTCCGGTAGCAAGTTCATATGCAACAACTGCAGATGGGCGCTCTTCTTTGCCGACCTTGTTCATGACTAGGTCGAGAACATAGAACTCGTTGTAGAACTCGATGCCGAGCTTTACGCAGTTCTGGTACAAGGTCTGAAGGATCATGTGACCGGTGCGGTCTGCTGCATAGCATGAGCGGCGAACCGGTGCCTTGCCGTGGTCGCGAGTGTGACCACCGAAACGACGCTGGTCAATCTTGCCGTCTGGTGTGCGGTTGAACGGAAGGCCCATGTTCTCGAGGTCGATAACGGCCTGAACAGATTCTTTAGCGAGAATCTCGGCGGCATCCTGGTCAACTAGGTAGTCGCCACCCTTGACGGTGTCGAAGGTGTGCCATTCCCAGCTGTCTTCTTCAACGTTTGCAAGGGCTGCGGCCATTCCACCCTGTGCTGCACCGGTGTGCGAGCGGGTAGGAAACAACTTTGAAATCACAGCGGTCTTGGCGTGTGGCCCTGCTTCGATAGCGGCACGCATGCCCGCGCCACCAGCGCCAACGATTACGACGTCGTACTCGTAGTAGTGAATCTTAGGGTTTGACAATTGCGGTGTCCTATTTTCTTTAGGTGTTATTTAGCCGGGCAGAAGCTTGGCAAGTTTTCGATGGTTCCGTTAGCTGGGCAAGGATCAAAGGTGAAGATCACCAAAGTGCCAAGCACGATGAGTGCAGCGCAGGTCGCCCACAAAACATATGTGAGCGTCTTGCGAACAGCAACGCGCTCTGCATAGTCGTTAACAATGGTGCGCATGCCGTTTGTTCCGTGAATAAGCGCGAGCCAGAGCATGAGTAGATCCCAGACCTGCCAGAACGGGTCAGACCACTTGCCGCCGACGAATGCAAAGTCGATGGCCTTGATGCCCTCGCCTAACCAGAGGTTGGTAAAGAGGTGTCCGAAAATCAGAATTACAAGAAGAACACCAGATGCACGCATGTACATCCAGCCATACTTCTCCCAGTTGGTGCGCTTTGGCTTGCTGCTGCGTGGCGGCTCAATAACAATTGACATTTTCTCTGCCTATCCGAGGTGGAACACGTGCATTAGGTGACGAGGGGCGAACGCTGCAAAGATCACGAATGCAACGACAACGACGATCCAGAACATGAGGTTTTGGTACTTAGCGCCTTTGCCCCAGAAGTCGATAAGAATCACACGGATGCCGTTGAGCGCGTGAAACAGAATCGCTGCGACCAGGCCAAGCTCGGCCACGCCGATGAGCGGGGTCTTATAGGTTGCGATTACTGCGTCATAAGCCTCTGGGCTTAGTCGCACAAGCGACGTGTCGAGCACGTGCACTAGAAGAAAGAAGAAGATGGCTACACCGGTAATTCGGTGCAAAACCCATGACCACATGCCTACTTTTCCGCGGTACAGGGTGCCTGCTGGCTTTGATGGCACTTATGCCCTCCTAGGTTGATTTCTTCGTCAGCGAAGTTCAAAACAGTGTTAAGTCTAAGCGAGCAAAAAGGTGCCCCTGTCAGTTTTGCCCTTATTCGGCTAGGGTTTTTAGGTTATGAGCGCCCCAATCGATCGCTTCTTCAGCATCATTCCCGCCGGCGGAATCGGCAGCCGACTTTGGCCCCTTTCGCGAGCCGCTGCCCCTAAGTTTTTGCACGACCTAACCGGTTCTGGTCAGACCCTTCTTCAAGACACTTGGGATCGCCTGATTCCGCTTACTCCGGCCAGCCGCATTCTCGTCGTCACCGGCGAGGCTCACGAAGAGGCGGTCAGCGAGCAGCTCGAAGGTCTCGTCACCACAAACCTAGTTCTCGAAAAATCGCCGAAAGACTCAACGGCTGCTATCGCGCTCGCGGCGGCCATCTTGGCAAAGCGCGAACCAGACGTAATCATCGGTTCGTTTGCAGCCGACCACGTGATCGTCGAAAACGCAAAGTTTGAAAAGACTGTTCGTGAGGCCGTCGAGGTCGCCGCAACCGGCAAAATCGTGACAATCGGAATCACCCCGACCGAACCATCAGTTGGTTTCGGCTATATCAAGACCGGCGACCGCATCGAGGGTGCCGAGAGTGCTCGCGATGTCATCAAGTTTGTAGAGAAGCCAAACATCGACAAGGCCCGCCGTTATGTCGAGTCTGGCAAATACCTCTGGAACGCCGGCATGTTTATTGCCCCGGCGAAGCTATTGCTCGAGCAGTTGGCAAAGACCGAACCAGCGCTGCACGCTTCGATCATCGAAATGGCAGATGCCTGGGATACCCCGCAGCGAGCCGAAGTAGTAGGCCGAATCTGGAACAACCTGAAGAAGGTCGCAATTGACTACTCGGTTGCCGAGCCTGCAGCTGCCGCCGGAATCGTTGCAGTTGTTCCGGCTTCGTTCAGTTGGCACGACGTCGGTGACTTTGCTGCGATCGCAGAACTTCAGTCACAGGGTCGCAAGGGCAACCTCGCCGTTCTCGGAAACGCGAAGGTGCTCGCAGATTCATCCAGTGGAATTTTGGTCAGCGAGAGCAACCGTTTGATTGCGCTAATCGGCCTCGAAGATGTGATTGTCGTTGACACCCCAGACGCACTTTTGGTGACCACCAAGGCGCACGCCCAAAAGGTTAAATCGCTGGTTGATGCTTTGAAGGCAACCGGCCACAGCGACGTTCTTTAGACCTTGCACTTTCGGCGCTGTTTTGGCGCTTGCATGAGCACAAAGTTGTAACAAGTGGGTTAACTCTTGGTAAAGCGCGGCTCACGTGTCTTTTTGCGTAATAAATGGTCTTAGTCTTAAGTCACCGAACGACTCTGAAATCCAGGGTCGTTATGAGAGGAAAAACAGTGAAGATCTCACGCATTTCAGGAGTTGTTGCATTCGTAGCAGCGACTGGTTTGGCACTATCAGGTTGTGCCGCACCTGCCGCTACTCCAACTGTCACCCCAGTCGACTTCAAGGCTTGTGCCGTATCTGACGAGGGCAGCTGGAACGACAAGTCATTCAACGAGTCTGTTTACACCGGCCTAATGCAGGCAAAGACCGAACTTGGTGTCGAGACCGCAGATGCTGAATCAGCATCAGCAGAAGCTTTCGAGCCAAACCTTCAGCAGATGATCGACGCAGGTTGCGACTTGACCATTGCTGTTGGCTTCAACCTAGTTGCATCAGTTAACGCTGCTGCAAAGGCAAACCCAGAAGTTCACTTCGTCACTGTTGACGGATGGTCAGAGGGCAACGCAAACCTAAAGCCAATTCAGTACGACATGACTCAGTCAAGCTTCCTAGCTGGTTACCTAGCTGCTGCTTACTCAAAGACTCACGTTGTTGGCACCTACGGTGGCATGCAGATTGACTCAGTTACTGCTTTCATGACCGGTTTCTACAACGGTGCAAAGAAGTACGAAGCTGACTCAGGCGTTGCAACCAAGGTTGTTGGCTGGGACCCAGCTAAGAGCAAGGGTGACTTCATGGGAGACTTCGCTCCAAACAGCGCAGTTTCAAAGACCATTGCTGCAACTCAGATCAAGAACGGCGCAGACGTAATCATGCCTGTTGCTGGTGAGCAGCTTGGTGCATTGTCAGAGGCAATCAAGGCTTCGGGCAAGGATGTCGTAATGATCGGTGTTGACAGCGACCGCGCAGTTAACTCACCAGAGTACGCACCGCTACTTCTAACCTCAGTTGAGAAGCGCATGACCAAGGCTGTCTATGACATCATCAAGGCTCTTGCAATCGACGGAGCAGAGTTCAGCGGCGACGCTTACCTTGGCACCCTAGAGAACACTGGAACTGGTCTTTCACCATTCCACGACTTCGACGACAAGGTTTCAGCTGAGACCAAGGCAAAGCTTGAAGAGTTGACCGCAGCGATCATCGCTGGCGAAATCGACCCAACCAAGTAGTCAAAATCACGGATGCTGCCGGGGCCTTTGGCCCCGGCAGTTTCTGCTTTAAAGGTCGATTAGATTTAACAGAGACCTACAAGGGAGTGGCATGAAACTCGAGTTGCGCGGAGTTACGAAGCGCTTTGGAACGCTTGTTGCGAATGACCGAATCAACCTGACGGTTGAGCCGGGCGAGATTCACGCACTGCTCGGCGAGAACGGTGCCGGCAAGAGCACTCTGATGAACGTGCTCTATGGCCTCTACCAGGCAGACGAGGGGCAGATCGTTCTCGACGGCGTTGCCCAGAACTTCAAGGGTCCTGGCGACGCAATGGCGGCAGGCATCGGAATGGTGCACCAGCACTTCATGCTGATTCCGGTTTTCACCGTTGCCGAAAACGTGGTTCTCGGAAACGAACCGACAAAGAAATTCGGGCTGCTAGATCTCGAAGCCGCACGCAAAAAAGTTCGCGAGCTTTCAGATCGCTTCGGTTTCGATGTTGACCCAGACGCCGTTATCGAAGATCTTCCGGTTGGTGTTCAGCAGCGAGTTGAAATCATCAAGTCGCTAATTCGTGACGCAAAAGTTTTGGTTCTAGATGAGCCGACAGCTGTTCTGACTCCGCAAGAGACCGACGAGCTCATGCAAATCATGCGCGACCTAGCCAAGTCGGGCACCTCGATTATTTTCATCACGCACAAGCTGCGCGAGGTGCAGGCGGTGAGCGACAAGATCACCGTGATTCGTCAGGGCAAAGTTGTTGGCGAAGCGAAGCCAACCGACAGCGCGAGCGAACTGGCAACCATGATGGTCGGCCGCGAAGTCGATCTCAAGGTAGACAAGGCTGTAGCAAAACTCGGCGACACCATGACGCTTCGCGTCGAAGACATCCATGTTGAAGATGACCGCAAGCAACTTGCTGTCGATGGCGTTTCGTTCAACGTGCAGGCCGGCGAAGTTTTGGCAATCGCTGGTGTTCAGGGCAACGGTCAGACCGAGCTCGCAGAAGCACTTCTAGGTCTTCGCCCAGTGCTCAAGGGCCGCGGCGCAATCGCATTGAATGACAAGTACATCGACCACCTCAGCGTGCGCAAGCGCCTCGAGTCTGGCATCGGTTATGTGCCAGAAGACCGCAAGAAAGACGGCTTGGTTGGCGAGTTCACCATCGCTGAGAACCTTATGTTGAACGGGTCTTATGGCAAGCCGTTCGCAAAGGGCATCTCGATTGACTTCGCAAATCGCGACCGAATTGCAGACGAATTGATCAAAGAATTCGACGTGCGAACCCCTTCGGCAAGCACACACGCCGAGAAACTCTCTGGCGGAAACCAGCAAAAGGTCGTGGTTGCTCGCGAGCTAAGCCGAGAGGTCAACCTGTTGATCGTTTCTCAGCCAACCCGCGGTGTCGACGTTGGTTCGATCGAGTTCATTCACGAGCGAATCATCGCCGAGCGCGACCAGGGCAAGGCCGTGCTATTGATTTCAACCGAGCTCGACGAGGTGCTAGCGCTTGCCGACCGCATCGCGGTCATGTATCGCGGCAAAATCGTTGGAATCGTCGGTGCCGATGCAACTCGTGAAACTCTCGGAAAGATGATGGCTGGTGTTTCAGCATGAGCAAGAAAATGAATAACAAAAAAGAAGTTGCGGTCGACGCAGAGCAGTCAACCGCAAACCAGGTGCTTCGCGAAATTCTCACCGGTTCGCCAGTGCGAACCTTGCTCTCGATTTTGGTCGGCTTCTTGGTCGGTGCAATCTTTATGGTTGCATTCAACCCAGAAGTCTTGAACGCAATGTCATACATATTCGGTCGCCCTGCTGATGCATTCGCTGCAATGGGAAAGACCATCAGCGACGGTTACGGAGCGCTTTTTCGCGGTGCGATCTATAACACTCAGGCTTCAGACTTTGCCACCGCGATTCGCCCGATAACCGAAACACTTCGCTTCGCTGCACCGATGATCATGGCGGGCCTAGGCATCGGTCTCGGCTTCAGAGTTGGTTTGTTCAACATTGGTGCCGTTGGCCAGATGGCGTTTGCGCTAATCGGTGTTACCTATGTTTCGACTCGCATCGAATTGCCATTCATCATTCACTCGCTAGTCGCAATCATCGTTGCCGTTGTGTTCGCCGGTGCTTGGGGTGGAATCGTCGGTTATCTAAAGGCAAAGACCGGAGCTCACGAGGTGATCGTGACCATCATGCTCAACTACGTTGCGCTGAACCTGTTCACGTTTTTCTTGCGAACCCCTGGCCTTTTGCTCGAAGAGGGCGGTGCCGGAACCCCGAAGTCTGACCCTCCTGCCGAGACGGCAGCTCTGCCGAACCTCTTTACTGATGAATACCGTTTGCACTGGGGACTCGTGCTCGCTGTGGCGGCGACGTTCTTCTATTGGTGGCTCATGGAGCGCTCGACCATCGGCTACCGCTTCAGAATGGTCGGTTTCAACTCGAGCGCGGCTAAGGCCTCGGGCATTCGCGTTGAGCGCACCTTCGTTTGGGCAATGGCTGCCTCGGCAGCTTTTGCCGGCCTAGCGGCAGCGAACCAGGGCTTGACCTCAGTCGGTGGCGTAACTCCTTCGATTCACGCAAACATCGGTTTCGACGCCATCACGGTGGCCCTGCTCGGTGGTTCGCGAGCTGGTGGCATCTTCTTGGCTGGCTTGCTATTTGGTGCTTTCAAGGCCGGTGGCCCAGCGATGCAGGTCGTCGGTGTTGCCCCAGAAATCTTGAACGTGGTTCAAGCGCTAATCGTTATGTTCATCGCGGCTCCACCGCTCATCCGTGCTTTGTTTAGGTTGCCGCAGCCACCAAAGCGCAAGCCGATCTCAGAGTGGGTCGCAGCTAAATTCTCGAAGCCTGCAAACAAGAAGGTGGCTAAGTAATGTCTCGCATCGAAGTCACTTCTGGCATGTTCTCGCAGGTCGAGCGCAAGCCGAGCCTCAAAGCTCCGATTGTCATGTCGTTCGTTGCAATCGTCTCGCTGGTCTTCTTCGGAATTCTCGGCCCGACCAGCGTCGTGCACTTTCAGATCACCGAAGCAAACGCGTTGGTTAGCATTCCAGATTTGAATCTGCCATCGAACTCACTCGGCATCTGGGCATCGGTAGTTTTGCTTCTGCTAACCGCAGCATCTTTCTGGTTTGGCATCGCTCGCAAGTTCGTGCCTCGCGTTCTAGTTATCGTTTTTGGCTTGACCGCAATAGTCGCTTTGCTCGGATGGATTGCCGCCGGCGCTGACGTTCCAGTTGGTTTCTTGCTCGGCAACACTCTCGTGCTTGCACTGCCAATCATTCTCGGTGGCATGGGCGGCATCATGAGCGAGCGTGTCGGTGTTGTAAACATCGCGATCGAAGGTCAGTTGCTCACCGGTGCATTTGTTGCTTCTGTTGTCGGAAGCATCACCAATAACCTCTGGGTCGGATTGATTGCCGCGATGATTGCGGCTGCTCTGCTCTCGACGGTCTTGGCATCACTCGCTATCAAGTACTTGGTTGACCAAATCATCATCGGTGTTCTTCTGAACGTCTTGGTGATTGGTGTCACCAACTTCTTGTATTCGCAGGTTATTAGTCAAGACAACGCAAACCTGAACTTTCCGGGAACCTTCGACCGCATTCCGATTCCTCTGTTGAGCCAGCTGCCGGTTATCGGTGACGCGTTCTTCAACCAGGGTGCGACTGTTTACCTCACGTTCTTGCTCGTGCCGGCACTGTGGTTCATTCTGTTTCGCACCAAGCTTGGGCTTCGTGCCCGCGCCGTTGGTGAGCACCCGCTTGCCGCTGACACCGTTGGCATCAACGTGGCCAAGACTCGCTTCTGGTGGGTAACCCTCGGTGGCGCTGTTGCCGGCCTCGGTGGTGCCGCAATCACCATCGGCAACGTGGGTGCCTTCGGTCGCGAGATGACCGGCGGTCAGGGCTTCATCGCGCTAGCCGTTGTGATTCTGGGCCGCTGGCAGCCAATCTATGTTTCGATTTCGGCGCTGCTCTTTGGCTTCGCGATCATCCTGCGAATCTGGGCTAACCAGATCAACCCGGTGATTCCGGTCGACTTCATCACCATGGTGCCTTACCTGGTGACCCTAATCGCTGTTGCAGGTTTCGCCGGTCGTGTTCGTGGCCCGGCGGCTAGCGGCAAGCCATACGAGAAGAACTAAATGTCTGAAATCAACTGGGATGCCCTTCGGGCAGCCGCCGTCGCTGCAATGAAGAAGTCTTATTCGCCTTATTCGAACTTTGCGGTTGGCGCTGCTGCGCTAACAAGCGATGGGCGAGTGGTGAGTGGTTGCAACATCGAGAACGCGAGCTATGGCGTCACGCTTTGTGCGGAGTGTTCGCTCGTGAGTGACTTGCTAATGACCGGCGGCGGAAAACTCGTTGCATTCACCTGCGTAGATGCAAACGAAAATGTTTTGATGCCTTGCGGTCGTTGCCGTCAGTTGCTCGTTGAGCATGCAGCGCCGGGAATGATTCTCGAAACTATTTCAGGAATGAAGTCTATGGCAGAGGTTTTGCCAGATGCATTCACTCGCGAGGAGCTCGAAGCTAATGGCTAACTTTTCTGCAGTCGAACTAATCATTCAGAAGCGCGAACGCGGCGAACTTTCAACCGAGCAAATCAACTGGCTCATCGATGGTTACACAAAGGGTTCGGTTGCAGACGAGCAGATGTCATCGATGGCGATGGCAATTCTGCTAAACGGAATGAACCGTCGCGAAATCAGCGACATGACCGCAGCAATGATTGCAAGCGGTGAGCGCCTCGACTTCAGTGACCTTTCGATGCCAACCTCTGACAAGCACTCGACCGGTGGCGTCGGCGACAAAATCACTTTGCCGCTTGCTCCACTCGCCTCGGTCTTCGGCGTTGCCGTGCCTCAGCTTTCGGGTCGCGGCCTCGGTCACACCGGTGGCACCCTCGACAAGCTCGAGTCAATCAAGGGCTGGCGCGCGAACCTCAGCAACGAAGAGATGCACCGCCAGTTGGCCGAAGTCGGCGCGGTTATCTGCGCCGCCGGCTCTGGCCTTGCACCAGCAGACAAGAAGCTCTATGCCCTGCGCGATGTCACGGGCACGGTTGAGGCGATTCCGCTGATTGCCAGCTCAATCATGAGCAAGAAGCTCGCAGAGGGCACCCAGTCGCTCGTGCTCGATGTCAAGGTTGGCTCGGGTGCCTTCATGAAGACCATCGAGCGTGCCCGCGAACTTGCCACCACCTTGGTTCAAATTGGCCAGGATGCCGGCGTGCACACAGCCGCGCTCTTGACCGACATGTCGACTCCGCTAGGTCTCAAAATCGGCAACGCCCTTGAGGTCGAAGAGTCGATCGAAGTTCTTGCCGGTGGCGGCCCTGCCGACGTTGTCGAGATCACAGTCGAACTCGTTCGTGAAATGCTTCGTCTAGCCGGAAAGGGCGATGTCGATGTTGCGGCTGCTCTCAAGGACGGTCGCGCGATGGACCAGTGGCGCAAGATGATTGCCGCCCAGGGTGGCGACCTCGATGCACCGCTGCCGAAGGCAAAGCACTCGCACACCATCATGGCTGACGCGAGCGGAACTCTTTTGACTCTCGACGCACTTCAGGTTGGTGTCGCATCGTGGCGTCTCGGCGCTGGTCGCGAGCGCAAAGAAGATGCGGTGCAGTTTGGTGCTGGCATCGAGTTGCACGCACAGGTCGGCAGCACCATCCAGGCTGGTCAAGCCTTGATGACTCTCTACACAGACGAAGAGTCACGTTTCGAACGCGCGTTTGAATCGCTCGAGAACTCGTTTAGCATTGGCTCTGGTTCTGTTGATCGCAAAATCGTTATCGATCGCGTTAGTTAAGGTTTGAAATGAATATCAAGAAGCTGCCAAAAATATCGCTGCACGATCACCTTGACGGTGGACTTCGCCCAGAGACCATCATCGAGTTGGCAGAAGAGATCGGCCTCGAACTGCCAACCACCGACGCGGCAGAACTCGGTCGATGGTTTCAGCAGTCTGCAGACAGCGGCAACCTCGTCGACTATCTAAAGACCTTCGACATCACCACCGCAGTCATGCAAACCAAGCACGGATTGCAGCGAGTTGCCAAAGAGTTCGTTCTCGACTTGGCCGCTGACGGCGTTATCTATGGCGAGGTGCGTTGGGCTCCAGAGCAGCACCTGCAGCAGGGCCTGACCCTCGATGAGGTCGTAGCAGCCGTGCAGGATGGTCTCGAAGAAGGCGCTGACGAGGCTGCCGACAAGGGTCACAACATTCGCACCGGCCAGTTGGTGACCGCCATGCGCCACCTCGACCGCGGTCTCGAGATTGCTGAGCTTGCGGTTCGTCACCGTAATGACGGCGTTGTCGGTTTCGACATTGCTGGCCCTGAACTTGGCTTCTTGCCTAACCGCCACAAGTTGGCATTCGACTATCTCGCAGCAGAGATGTTCCCGGTTACCGTTCACGCCGGTGAAGCCGATGGCATCGACAGCATCAAAGACGCAATCGTCAGCGGTCGCGCACTTCGCCTTGGCCACGGTGCTCGACTAATCGAAGACGTAATGTTTAGCCGCAGCCAGGGCGAGAGCGACTTCGTTGTTCTTGGCCCGGTTGCCGAGTGGGTGCACGACCGCGGCATAGCGCTCGAGTTGAGCATCAGCTCGAACATGCAGACCGGTGTTCTCGACGACATCTATAAGTTGACCGAAGAAGACGATCACGAGCTCAGCGTTGCCGACCACCCATTCGCAGTTTTGTATGACCTCGGATTCGCCGTCACCGTAAACACCGACAACCGCCTGATGTCAAACACCACCATCTCGAAAGAACTTCAGATTTTGGTTGAGACCTTTGGTTATGACATCGATGACCTCGAGCAGTTTCAGCTCAATGCAGCAGACGCAACTTTTCAGAGCGTCGATGCTCGTGAAGAGCTAATCGAAGATATCGCTGAGGGTTTTGCGGCGCAGCGTCGCAATCTGGGTCGTTAAGAGACTGGCCGTTAAGAGGCTGGTCGTTAGACCATTTGCTAAAACCAGTGGCCGCTAAGCGATAATTTCGCGAGCAGCAGTTTCGAGCTTCGCAAGTTTTTCGGCAGCATCGCTCGCGCTTTCGCCAACTGTCTGCAGGTAGCACTTCAACTTAGGTTCGGTTCCACTCGGGCGAATGATTACTCGCGAACCGTCTGCGAGATCGAAACGTAGGCCATCGGTCGGCAACAACTTTTCGCTGCCAAGGGCTAGGTCTGTAAACGCGGCAGTGCTGCCAGCAATTTCGGCAGGAGGGTTCTGGCGCAAACGAGCCACGGTGTTCGAGATGATGCTCAGGTCTGCCACTCGAATCGAAACCTGACCGGTGGCAAAGTGACCATACTTCTCGCCAATTTCGGCAATACGGTCGGCAATAGTCTTGCCCTGGTCGGCTAGTCGATTAGCCAAGTTAGCAACCACGAGGGCAGCCGAAACGCCGTCTTTGTCTGGGGTGCGCTGCGGGTCAACGCAATAGCCAAGCGCCTCTTCGAAGCCAAACAACAGGTTCGGCACCTTGCTGATCCACTTGAAGCCGGTGAGAGTCGTGGTGAAACCGAGCCCGTGGGCTTGAGCGATTTTCTCAAGACCCGAGCACGAAACAATCGAGCATGCGAGGGTTCCGCTTGCGCCCGGGCGCGATGCGAGATCGTCGGCAAGCAACATGCCGACCTGGTCGCCGGTGAGTCGGTGCCATCCGTGCTGAGTCGGAATCGCAACTGCCAAGCGATCTGCGTCTGGGTCGTTCACCAAAATTAGGTCTGCGTCAACGGCGGTCGCTTTCGCATAAGACTCATCCATGGCGCCTGGTTCTTCAGGATTCGGAAACGCAACCGTCGGAAACCTGCCGTCAGGTTTGATTTGCGACTCGACCACGATCGGCTCTTGCAGGCCGGCCATCTCGAACAGTTGCTTGGTGGTGTTCCAGCCGACGCCGTGCATTGCGCTGTAAACAATTTTCACGCGCGCCGAACCTTTGCCGGTCACAAGACTCGAAGTCACCGATGCATATTGCGCAATCATGTCTTGACCGCAGGTTTCGAAGGCGTCTGACTTTGCTAGCTGATCGAAGGTGAAATTCGCTGCGACGTTTTGAATCTCAACAGAGATTTCTTTGTCTGCTGGCGAGATGATTTGACTGCCACCATTTTCGCCACCGAGATAAACCTTGTATCCGTTATCGCGTGGTGGGTTGTGTGAAGCGGTGACCATAACGCCAGCGCTAAATTCGCGCTGCTTTACGGTGAAGGCCAAAACCGGAGTTGGAACCATCTGGTCGAACAGCACAGTTTGCACTCCGGCTGCCGCCATGATCTCGGCGGTGTCGCGGGCAAAGATGTCGCTGTTCACGCGGCCGTCGTAGCCAATGACAATCGAAGGATTATCGAAGTTCTTGCGCAGATAGGCCGCGAGCCCTGCTGCCGCCTGGCCAACAAGTACCCGGTTCATGCGGTTTGGGCCAGCGCCAAGCTCGCCGCGCAGCCCGGCTGTGCCAAAGGCCAGGCGAGAGTTCATGCGGTCGGCAAGAGCTGCCTCGTCGTTTGCGGCGATTAGCGCTTCGAGTTCGGCGCGAGTTTCTGGGTCTGGGTCTTGCGCGACCCAGGCTTGCGCCTTGGCGATTAGGTCTTGCATGAAATTAGAACTTGACGATGATTTCGGCGAGCAACGCACTGATGCGTGCCTCAGCTGCCTTGCCGGCTGCCAAAACTTCTGCGTGTGAAAGCGGGTGCTTCTGAATTCCAGCAGCGAGGTTGGTCATCAGTGAGACACCGAGAATTTCCATTCCGGCTTCGCGTGCGGCGATTGCCTCGAGCGCAGTCGACATGCCGACCAGGTGACCACCCATGTGCTTTACCATTTGCACTTCAGCAGGGGTCTCATAGTGTGGGCCGCGAAACTGCGCGTAGATGCCTTCGTCAAGAGTTGGGTCAACCGTGCGCGCGATGTCGCGAAGACGCTTCGAATAAAGGTCGGTTAGGTCAACGAAGTTTGCGCCCTCGAGTGGGCTGTCTGCGGTGAGGTTGATGTGGTCGCTAATCAAAACCGGAGTGCCCTCGGCCCAAGTCTCTTTGATGCCACCACAGCCATTGGTTAGCACCATGATCTTTGCGCCAGTTGCGGCGGCGGTGCGAACTCCGTGAACAACGCGGCGAACGCCGTGCCCTTCGTAGTAGTGGGTGCGAGCGCCGAGCACGAGAGCGTGCTTGCCGTTCGGCAATTTGATTGAACGAATCGTCGGCAGGTGACCGACAACTGCCGGAGCCGAGAAGCCTGGCACCTCGGTTGCGTCGATGGTTGCAACGGTCTCACCGATTAGGTCAGCTGCCTTAGCCCAGCCGCTGCCGAGAGTTAGCGCGATGTCGTGGTGTGCAACGCCGGTCTTTTCAGCGATAACGGCAGCAGCCGCCTTCGCGATTTCGAATGGATTCGACTTTGAGTCTTCGAGAGGGTTCATGTTCTCAGCCTAATTCAGCAGGTGCGGTGCCTTGGCGGCGGCCGCGGCTGGCAGAATAAGGGGGTGAGCGAAACAACCCCAAAACCACACCACATCGTAATTATCGGCGGCGGCCCTGGCGGCTATGAGGCGGCCCTAGCGGGCACCCAGCTCGGAGCTCAGGTGACCCTGATCGAACGCGACGGCATCGGTGGCAACGCGGTGCTCACCGACGTGGTTCCTTCGAAGACTCTTATCGCAACGGCAGACGCCGCTCAGTCTGTCGCCCACGCCGCAGAACTTGGCATCCGTTTCTCTCAAGACGGCAAAGAGATTTCGCCAAAGGTTGAGATCGACCTTTCGACAGTCAACCGTCGACTTCGCGAAATCGCAGACGCACAGTCAGATGACATGTTGCAAAACCTTAACGATGCCGGCGTGAGAATCATCCGTGGCACCGGTCGTCTAGACACTAATCACTACGTTGTGGCAACCGACCGCAACGGCAAAGAAGAGCGACTCGAAGCAAAGACCATCATCATTGCCGTGGGCGCGACCCCGCGAGAATTGCCAAGCGCAAAGCCAGATGGTGACCGCATTCTCACCTGGAAGCAGCTCTATAACCTGAGCGAACTACCGCAGCACATGATCGTTGTTGGCTCTGGTGTTACCGGTGCCGAGTTCGCTTCGGCCTTCAGGGGCCTCGGTTGCGAAGTCAGTTTGATCTCATCGCGCGACATGGTGTTGCCAGGTGAAGACCAAGATGCCGCCGCGCTAATCGAAGATGTATTCACTCGTCGCGGCATGAACATCTATTCAAAGTCACGCGCAGAAGCGGTCGTGAACAAGGGCGATCACGTTGAGGTGACTCTTGCAGATGGTCGCGTAATTTCTGGCTCGCACTGTCTGATGGCTGTCGGTGGAATTCCTAACACCTCAGATCTTGGACTCGAGGGTGCTCAGATTGCCGTCACCGAAACCGGCCACATCGTTGCAAACAAAGTTGCCCGCACATCGCGCGCAAACGTCTATGCGGTGGGCGACTGCTCGACCGCGCTGCCGCTGGCCTCGGTTTCTGCAATGCAGGGCCGCACCGCTGTGTTTCACTCGCTTGGCGACATTGCTGCCCCAACACACCCGCGAAACGTGGCATCTAACGTGTTCACCTCGCCAGAGATTGCCTCGGTCGGCTGGTCAGAGTCTGCAATCGCAGAGGGCAAAGTCACCGGATTCGTGCACAAGATTTCATTCGACGAAAACCCACGCGCCAAGATGCAGGGAATCGAAGATGGTTTCATCAAACTAATTTGTTCAACCGGCGGAACCGTCATCGGCGGAGTCGTAGTTGGCCCGAAGGCAAGCGAATTGATTTATCCGATCGCACTTGCAATCGAAAACCGTTTGACTGTCGACGAGGTTGCAAAGACCTACACGGTGTATCCGTCGTTGACCGGTTCAATCACGGATGCGGCTCGCGCGCTGCACGTTCCTCAGAATTAACTACTCGAGTTCTAGAAGAACTGTTCCTGCCGGAACGGTAACTCCAACTTCGGCAGAGATCGACTTCACGACTCCAGCCTTGTGAGCGCTCATCGGCTGCTCCATCTTCATGGCCTCGAGCACAACAACCAAATCGCCTTCGGCAACAGGGTCGCCAACTGCAACCGCAATCTTCACAACGGTCGACTGCATCGGTGCCTTCACTGCGTTGCCGCTTGCTGCACCACCGCTTGCTGATCCGTGTGCTTTGCGCTTTGGTGCCGCACCAGCGGTTGCGGTCGCGTGACCCGAACCACCGGCAGCGAGCAAACGCTGTGGCAGCGAAACTTCGATGCGCTTGCCGTCAACTTCAACGACCACGTTGTTGCGTTCGGCAGCTGGTGCGCCATCCTCGTGAATTCCGTTCCACGCTGCGATGTCGTTGTTCCATTCGGTTTCGATCCAGCGGGTGTAGATGCCGAACTTATTGCTTGCGAGATCGCCGATGAAAGCCGGGTCGTTCACAATCTTGCGGTGAAAAGGCAAAACGGTAGGCAGGCCTTCGACCTGCATTTCGTCGAGCGCGCGACGTGAGCGGGCAAGTGCTTCTTCGCGGGTAGCGCCTGTCACGATGAGCTTTGCCACCATCGAGTCGAATGAGCCGCTGATTACGTCGCCAGACTCAACACCGGTGTCAACGCGCACGCCAGGGCCACTAGGAGCCTTGAATAGCTTGACCGGGCCAGGTGCCGGCATAAAGTTGCGACCTGCGTCTTCGCCGTTGATTCTGAACTCGAAGCTGTGGCCCTTGATCTCTGGGTCTGCGTAATCGAGCACGCCACCCTCAGCGAGTCTGAATTGCTCGCGCACTAGGTCGAGACCGGTTACCTCTTCTGAAACCGGGTGCTCAACCTGAAGACGGGTGTTTACCTCTAAGAACGAGATGGTGCCATCTTGAGCAACCAAGAATTCACAGGTGCCTGCACCCTGGTAGCCAACCTCTTTCAAGATCGCTTTTGACGATTCATAGAGACGCTTGATTTGGTCTTCGGTCAAGAACGGGGCAGGAGCCTCTTCGACCAACTTCTGGTGACGACGTTGCAGTGAGCAGTCGCGAGTCGAAACGACAACGACGTTTCCGTGTGCGTCTGCAAGACACTGGGTCTCAACGTGACGTGGCTTCTCAAGATATTTTTCGACGAAACATTCGCCACGACCGAAAGCCGCAATTGCCTCGCGGGTTGCAGATTCAAAAAGCTCTGCTACTTCTTCTTGCTTATAAGCAACCTTGATTCCGCGGCCACCGCCACCGAACGCTGCCTTTATGGCAACTGGCAATCCGTGTTTTGCAACAAACTCAAGAACTTCTTCTGCACCAGAAACCGGATTGATGGTTCCGGGAGCAAGCGGTGCGCCAACCTTTTCGGCAACGTGGCGTGCTGAAACTTTGTCGCCAAGCTGTTCGATGGCCTTTGGCGATGGGCCGATCCAAATCATTCCGGCGTCGATAACGGCGCGGGCGAAATCTGCGTTTTCTGCCAAGAAGCCATAACCAGGGTGAACCGCGTTTGCGCCTGACTTGCGAGCAACGTCGAGAATCTTCTCGATAACCAAATAGGTCTCTGGGCCGGTTGTGCCGTGCAGCGCATAGGCCTCGTCGGCAAGCTTCACGTGCATCGCATCGCGGTCTTGATCTGCATAAACAGCAACCGAAGCAATGCCAGCATCTTTAGCCGCGCGAGCGATGCGAACGGCAATCTCGCCGCGGTTGGCGATTAGAACTTTGGTGATTTTCTTGGCTGAAACAGTCATAGCCCCAAGCCTATTGACTAAAAAGGGCCTTTTATTGGCGGTTTTTCACAACAAAACGGCAAATTCGTCTAGAAAACCACCAAAGCGGGTCGGCCTGCGAACGCGTGGCTGAGTTGCGGTCAGCGGGCGATTAGCGGTTCCAGAGACTCGTGTATTCGACGCCGAGTTGAAGTGTCAGATCTCGCAGCGTCGGCAGGCTGAGCCCGATGACGCAGTGCGGGTCACCCTCGATTGCACGGATAAACGCCCCGCCGAGACTGTCGATCGTGAACGCGCCGGCCACCTTGAGCGGCTCGCGAGTCGCCACATAAGCGTCGATCTCGGCGTCGCTCAAGTCGGCGAAGTGCACGATCGTGTGGGCGGTGCGGCCAGTTGCCGGCGGCAAAACGCCTGGCTGCGGGTTGCGGTTGTCAATTAGCCAGTGGCCCGAGTGCAGAACGCCGGCTCGGCCGCGCATCTGCCTCCAGCGCTCGCGGGCTACTTCGGGGTCGTGCGGTTTGCCGAGCGACTGACCGTCGAACTCGAGCGACGAGTCGCAGCCGATGATGAGTTTGCCGAAGGCATCCGTGTGGTTCAAAACCGCCTCGGCCTTTGCCTTAGCGAGCACGTGCACCATGTCTGAGGTGTTCGAGATCAAACCCATTGACTCGGCTCGGGCCGCAACGGCGTCTTCATCGACGCCAGGAGAAATCGTGATTGGTTCGATTCCGGCATTGCGCAGCAGCGTGAGTCGCGCGGGCGATGTGCTTGCCAGAACCAATTGAGTCATGAAAATACTCTGGCACACTTGTCTAGTGAATAAAGACACCAATTGGCTAGGTCGAGTGCTCGAACTCGACATCGAAAAAGTTGCACACGGCGGAATCTTCGTCGCCCGACACGATGGGCGAGTGGTCTTCGTATCGCACGTATTGCCAGGTGAAAAGGTTCTTGCCATGGTCTATGAAGACCGAGGCGGCGCATTCTGCCGAGCCGAACCGCAAGAGATTTTGGTTGCATCGCCTGACCGTGTTGAACACGTATGGGATCAAGCCGGCGTTGGCGGTGCCGGTGGTGCAGAGTTCGGCCACATCAAACTTTCACGTCAGCGCGAACTAAAGGCTGACGTTCTCGAAGAGGCACTTCAGCGCATGGCCGGCATCGACCGTCGCGTCGAGGTCGAAGCTGTCGAAGGCGATGACGAAAACAACGGTCTCGGCTATCGCACTCGCGTGCAGTTGCACGTTAACGAATTCGGCGATGCGGGGCCATACATGGAGCGCAGTCACGACGTTGTGCTTGTTCGCGATTTGCCGCTTGCGGTTGAAGAAATTCGCGAGGCTGGCATTCACTCGAAGAACTGGTCTGGCGTAAAGAAGATCGACATCTCGGCTTCGAACACCGGTCAGCTTCAGTGGAAGGTCGACGACAAACTCAAGGGCGACGAGCGTTTGGTTGAGCGCGCCGCCGGTCGCACATTCAGAATTTCTGGTGGCGGCTTTTGGCAGGTTCACCGCAAGGCTGCCGACCTGCTTGCCAAAACCGTGCTCGACATGATTGACGAAGCTGGCTTCATCAAGAACGCAAACAACCTCGACCTCTATGGCGGCGTTGGTTTGTTTGCGAGCGCTCTTGCAACTCGCTTCGGCAACGAAACTCGCGTGACTACCGTTGAGGCATTCAAGCGCGCCACCGATGACGCAACTCTGAACATCGCAGACATGTCGAAGGCAAAAGCTGTTTGCGCTCAGGTCGACCGATTCTTGCAAGACCAGCAGCGCGCGGCTCAGCAGGGTGCTTCATTCAAGGATGCCACCGTGGTGCTAGATCCACCGCGTGCTGGTGCCGGAGCAAAGGTCACCGGCCTTCTGGTTGACCTCGCCCCTCAGCACATCGTCTATGTGGCCTGTGACCCGGTCGCCCTGGCTCGTGACCTAAAGGCTCTGCTGGCTGGCGGTTACGAGATTGCGGCAATGCGGGCATTCGACCTGTTTCCGCACACGCACCACCTAGAAACCATCGTTTCGCTAGTGCGAAAGGCATAGCCAGCACTAGCCACAACGGGTGTCTTTGGCATCATTTAGAGTTCTAAGCAATGTCTATGCAACTGAGTTCAACGCCGAGCCCGATCGCTTCTGAGCGCATCGAAGTATTGCTCGCCAAGGTTTACTCGGTTGCTGCAGCTCTGCTGTCAATCGACCTTTTGCGCAATGCACTTAGTCAGGCGCACCTGCTCGATGGCATTTGGTTCTGGACTTTCTTCTTGGCTCTCATGTTCGCTCAGGGTGGTTCGCTGCTTGGCGCATTTATCTTGGGGCACATGAAGATTTGGTATCGCGCCATTTGTCTAATCACTCTGACAGCGATGATCACCTGGCCACTTCAAGTGCCTGACGCTGCTGCACTGCCAGAAAATTTCAAACCATGGATTTGGTGGTCTGTTGGCTTCGCAAGTTTGGCGGCGGCGGGTGCATTTAGGCGAAGCCTGAGTTTTGTTTTCTTGCTGCTGTTGCCTACCGTCTGGCTTTTTGTTCGCACCTCTGAGGCGGGCGGTGGCGAACCCTTCGCGCTTGCTCTCGAAGACACGCTTTACGCGTTCTTCTTCGCAGGAGCTCTTGCAGTTCTCGTGATGTTTTTGCGTCAAAGAGCAAGCGAAGTCGACGAAGAATTTCACGCGCTTTATCAAGCAAGGTTCGAGCGCGCATTTCTTGACACCATTCAAAGCGAGCGAACCAAAATAGATTCGATAGTGCACGACACAGTTGTAGCAACTCTCGATCGCGCAGCCGAGGCAACAACCGAGGCGCAAAGAAAACATGCTGCCGAGACTGCTAACGACGCAATCGGTCGTTTGGTGCGCGAAGCTGCGCGCGACCCAATGGCCCGCGACACCATTCCGGCCGGTTCATATTTTGAGAGCCTCAAGACTTCGATTGAGCGCAGGGGCGGCATGGTGCAAATCAAGATCAAGTCGGTTGGCGAACTGCAGATTCCGCTTGAGGTCGCAATTGGCTTGGCCGAAGCCACATTTCAAGCGCTTGGCAACTCGCTAGAACACGCGCCGGGCGCAACCAAACGAGAAATCATTTTGAGCTCAACCGCTCGGTCACTCAAATTTGTCATTCTCGACAATGGCCCTGGTTTCAGGGTCTCCGCTGTTCCAAACAGTCGCATGGGGGTTCGCCTGTCTATCTTCAAGCGCTTAGAGACCTTGTTTGTAAAGGCCAGTCTGCAGAGCGCGCCTGGCGAAGGCACGACCTGGGTTTTCGAGTGGGGTCAGCAATGATTACTATTTCTCGACTCTGGCTAACCGCAATCACCCTAATCTTCGGGCTGTTTCTCGACATCATGGGTCTTCTTCACCTCAATCACTTCAGCTCGCCGCTGGTGGCAGTTGCTACCAACATCTCCTATCTGATTTGCCTCGTTATTACCGCGGTCGCATTTCGCGAACCCCAATTGCCAATCGGCGCTGCGATGCTAAATCTTTTTGCCGTCATTTTGATTCCTATCGCTCTGAACGCCGTTTATATCGGTGAGCTAATCGGCAACAACGACACCTGGTATGTCACGGCACTCGCGGTCTTGCTTGGTGCGACGGCTGTTCGCAGGCAAATCTTTATTGCAATTGCTGGCACTCTAATCTTGGCCATCGAGATTATTGTCTTTGGTGGTTGGGCTTTCATTCCAAAGAGTGGCTTGACCGGGGCAATTCTCTTAGTGGCGGCCTGCATCTCGATTTCGATTGGTCTAGAACGCGCAGACAAAGCGATTGTTGATTTACAAGAGCAGACCAACAATGAGAAGCGTGAAATTATGCTGACCGAAGCCGCGCGCGAAGAGCACAGAATTCGCATCGAACGTGCAATCGAGAAAGTCATGCCAACTTTGCGCTTGATTGCAGATGGAACAAAACTTTCAAAATCGCAACGCGAGGCCGCATCTGAATTAGCGCAGCAACTCGATGACGAAATCTCTGGCGGCCGGCTCATTACCGAAGCCATTAAGAATTCGGTGAAGAATGCCCGTGCTCGCGGAATCGAAGTGACGCTCATCGACGAGGTCGAAGCAGATAATCTCGATCGAGAGAACTTCGACGCATTGCTCGAAATAGTTGTTTCGGCAATCGACTCGGTCAACGTTGGCCGCATCAAATTGATTGCACCAAAGAACGGGCGTTACACACTTCGGTTAACGGCAACGAGGCCGGGAGTTGTGACTCCCGACCTCGACCTGAAACTTGGTGAGCGCTAGCCCAGAAGTGCGAACTTCAAGGTGTCTAGACCTAGACCACCTAGGTTCAATGCCTCGCGGTGGAACTCCTTGATGTCCCAGTCGGCACCCTTCTTGGCCCTGTATTCATCGCGAATCTGCTCCCAGATGCGCTGACCAATCTTGTAGCTAGGGGCCTGTCCTGGCCAGCCGAAGTAACGGTGCACTTCGAAGTTCACGAACTCTTTGCTCATGTTTACGTTCTTGCCCATGAAGTCGAGGGCATAGTCGAAGTCCCATTTGCCAGAACCGTCAAGCTTCTGCTTGCCAAGGTGCACTCCGAGGTCTAGAACCACACGTGCTGCACGCATGCGCTGACCGTCGAGCATTCCTAGACGGTCACCTGGGTCATCCAAGAATCCGAGGTCAGCCATTAGACGCTCTGCATAGAGAGCCCAACCCTCACCGTGACCAGATGACCACGATGCAAGTCGACGCCATGAGTTCAACTCGGCGCGGTTATAAACCTGCTGAGCCACCTGAAGGTGGTGACCAGGAACACCCTCGTGGTAAACCGTCGTGGTTTCACGCCAGGTGTCAAACTCGGTCACGCCGTCTGGAACAGACCACCACATGCGACCTGGGCGGCTGAAGTCGTCGGTTGGTCCGGTGTAGTAGATCGCTCCGCTGTTGGTTGGTGCGATCATGCACTCCAAAGTGCGAAGTGGTTCTGCGATGTCAAAGTGAGTGCCGTTGAGCTTCTCGATTGCGGTGTCGCTCAACTTCTGCATCCACTTTTGCAACTCATCTTTGCTGTGCAACTTGCGTGATGCATCGTTGTTCAAAACTTCGATGGCTTCTTGAACGCTCGCGCCAGGCTTGATCTGGTTAGCAACTTCGTTCTGCTCTTTGGTTACGCGGGCCAACTCTTCGATGCCCCACTCGTAGGTCTCGTCGAGGTCAACCTTCGCGCCCAAGAAGCGTCTGCTAAATAGCGCATAGCGCTCGCGACCAATTGCATCTTCTTTGTTTGCGTTTGGCATTAGCTCGTTCTTGAAGAACTCTGCAAGCGCTGCATAACCTTCGGTGGCAACCTTGCCGGCTGCTTCAACCTCTGACTTGAGCGCTGCTGATAGTTCAGAGTCGCCTACCTTGGCTGCGGCTGCAAACTTGTTGAAGAATCCGTCTGCAGCTGCGATGCCCTGTGCCTGCTCGAGGTTCATTACTACCTGGCGAGTTGCTGGAGTGTCTCCGGCTTTGATGCCTTCGCGAAGACTGCGAATGTAGCCATCGATTGCCTCTGGCACTGCGCGCATGCGCTTTGACAGGTTTTCCCAGTCGTGTTCGGTAGCGGTCGGTGAAAGGTCGAAGATGTCACGGATGCCCTGTGCCGGTGAAGCGATCACATTTAGGTCGCGCTTCCAGAGGCCAGCATCGTGAATCTCTAGACCGAGTTCAAGGCTGTTTCGCATCGCGTCTTTGGTGACTTCGTCAACCTTGTCGCGCGGAGTGGTTGCGTTTACTTCGGCAAGCACTCGGCGCATCTGACGCGCCTCTTCTTCTTGGCCTTCTGGTGAGGCGTCGTCGAGCTGGTCTTCGCCACCCTTCTTGCCGATGTAGGTCGAGAAACTTGGGCTCATCTCGGCCATCTTGTCGACCCAGGCTTCTGCTACCTTGTCGAGTTCTGAAGGTTCACGCGTCATTGTGTTTTCCTTTGCTGGTTAGGTTTCTCTAATCTAGTTGAGGCCATCGCGATAAGAGGCAGTCCACTGGCCAAAGCCAGGGTTGATTCCTCCGCGAAGATTTACGCTGTTGCGATTCCAAGTCGACTTTGGCTGACGAATCGCACCTCGGTTTGAAGCTCTCTCTTCGGCAGCTGCGGCTTCGACAATCGCAATGACAGCGGCGAGCTCTTCGGCGGTCGGGTTTCCGCGAACCACCTTTAGCTCTTCTTGAAAGTTTTCTTCACTCATTATTTGATTCGCTTTTTATAGCGGAATGTTGCCGTGCTTCTTCGGTGGAGTGTCTGCTCGTTTGGTGCGCAGAGCACGAAGAGCCTTGATCACAGAGATTCGAGTAGCGCTCGGTTCGATGATGCCGTCGAGCTCGCCACGTTCTGCGGCCAAGAAAGGTGATGCGACGTTGTATGTGTATTCGGCTGCCAACTTGGCGCGAACCGCAGCGACATCCTCGCCCGCCTCTTCGGCTTTCTTGATTTCGTTGCGATACAAAATGTTGACTGCACCCTGACCACCCATAACGGCGATCTCTGCGGTTGGCCAAGCAAGGTTGATGTCTGCGCCAAGCTGTTTTGAGCCCATAACGATGTAAGCGCCGCCGTATGCCTTGCGGGTAATCACGGTTACTAGCGGAACGGTTGCCTCTGCATATGCATAGAGTAACTTTGCGCCGCGGCGAATAACGCCGGCCCACTCCTGGTCGGTGCCAGGCAAGTAGCCAGGAACATCGACGAGGGTCAAGATTGGAATCGAGAACGCGTCGCAGAAGCGCACGAATCGCGCTGCCTTTTCGCCTGCCTCAATGTTGAGGGTTCCGGCCATTTGCTGCGGTTGGTTAGCGATGATGCCAACGCTGCGACCGTCGATGCGAGCAAAGCCGATGATGATGTTCGGCGCGAAAAGCGGCTGAACCTCGAGAAACTCATTCGAGTCAACCAGTGACTCAACGATCTTGTGCATGTCGTAAGGCTGGTTTGGTGAGTCAGGAATGAAGGTGTCGAGCTTGAGGTCTTCGTCGGTTACCTCGAGGCTTGCCGCTCCCTCGTATGCAACGGTTTCGCTCAAGTTGTTTTCAGGAAGGTAGCTGAGCAAAGCGCGCGCATAGTCGAGCGCGTCTTCTTCGTCGTTAGCGAGGTAGTGAGCAACACCAGATGTTGTGTTGTGGGTGCGTGCGCCACCGAGTTCTTCCATGCCGACGTCTTCACCGGTTACGGCCTTGATTACGTCTGGCCCGGTAACGAACATGTTTGAGGTCTTGTCGACCATGATCACAAAGTCGGTCAGCGCCGGAGAATAAACCGCACCGCCGGCGGCAGGGCCCATGATGATTGAGATCTGCGGAATCACACCAGATGCCATGGTGTTGCGCTTGAAGATTTCACCGTATTTGCCGAGTGCGATAACGCCCTCTTGAATTCGAGCACCACCCGAGTCAAGAATTCCGATCATTGGAACACCGGTCGCTATTGCGAGATCCATGATCTTGATGATTTTGTTTCCGGCGGTCTCGCCCAGCGAACCACCGAAGATGGTGAAGTCCTGAGAGAAGAGTGCAACCTGACGACCATTGATGGTTCCGACACCTGTTACTACTGCGTCACCGTACGGGCGGTTCTTATCCATGCCAAAGGCGGTTGAGCGGTGACGAACGAACTCGTCTAGCTCTACAAACGAACCTTCGTCGAGCAATAGCTCGATGCGCTCGCGGGCGGTCTTCTTGCCCTTTGCGTGCTGCTTCTCTACGGCGGCCTCGCCACTTGCGTGAACTGCCTCGTAATAACGGTTCTTTAGGTCTTGAAGTTTGCCTGCTGTGGTCGAAAGGTCTTCGACTGGCTTTGGGGCTTCGTGGGTCATAAAAGCAACCCTAGCCGTTGAAAACCCCCGTTCTTTTGAAGAAGTCAAACAATGAAAAGCGGCAAATCGTTGTGAAAACCTACAGCCGCTAGCCTGTAGTCATGGATTTTGAAAAATCGGCAAAAGTGGCATCTCGCCTCGAATCGGTGGCATCAACCGAATCGACTAACACCGACCTAATTGCGTCTGCCACCGGCCAGGCAGCAGAGTGGCCAGACTTCTCGGTGCTTGTGACCGCAGAGCAAACCGCTGGCCGAGGCCGATCTGGTCGAGAGTGGCAGGCACCGGCCGGCAGCTCGCTTTTCGTCTCGGTCTTGCTGAGGCCGACCGGGGTGGCTGCAACCCAGTTCTCGTGGTTGCCGCTGATTGCCGGCCTGGCCATGTCGAATGCCATCTCGGGTTTCGCCGGTTCAAAGCGGGCAATGGTCAAGTGGCCAAACGACGTATTGATTGCAGATAAGAAGGTCTGCGGTGTCTTGAGCGAGTTGCTCGGCGATCTCAGCGGGGTAGTTGTCGGTGCCGGAGTCAACGTGTTTCAGAATCAAGAGCAGCTGCCTGTGCCTACCGCAACGTCGCTTGCCATCGAATCAATCGATGTTGGTTCGCTCGATGAACTGCTCGCAGCATTTTTAACAAACCTGAAGCGCAACTACGAAGAGTTCGTCGCGCTCGCGGGTGAACTTGGTGGCTCAGAACTGCACGCTGCGATTAACGCAGCCTGCTCGTCTATCGGCAGAGATGTTCGCGTGGTTTTGCCAGGTGACACAGAGTTTGTTGGGCGCGCAATCGAGATTGATTCGCTGGGGCGGCTCGTGGTTCAAAACGAAACCGAAACACGAGCGGTTTCGGTCGGCGATATCGTTCACCTAAGACACAATTAGTCCGTGGCATTTCAAGAAGAACAACTAATCGCTCGAGTTCGCCAGAGCTGGTGGCGTTTGCTGTCTGCGATGCTCGCGTTATTTCTTGCAGCTGCGATTTTTAGCTACGTCAATAATCGCGTGGTCGAGCAGTGGCTCATCTATGTTGCATATTCGATAGCCGGTGTTTTGGCTTCCTTCTTTTGGCTAATTCCGCTGGTGCGCCATCTCAACTTCTATGTTGAACTCACCACTTCGCGACTGGTAGTTCGCGACGGACTCTTTGCGCAGAAGTCAGTCGAGGTTTCGCTTGGCGACATCAGTTCTGTTGAGGTCGGTCGTGGTCGTGTAATTACAGTTTCTCGTCGAGACGCAGAGCCAATCTTGATAAAGCCAATTGCGAGTTCGAAGACTTTTGTTAAAGAACTTCGCGCGGCGGCCAGGCTCTAGGCATTGGTCTGGGCCCAGCGATAGGCGAGAATAGAGGCATGAGTTCCCTTCGAGTCGGCGCTATTGGCGGTGGGCAGCTAGCCCGCATGATGACGCCACCGGCCATTCATCTCGGGCTTGAATTCAAGGTATTTGCCGAGTCAGAGGGCTCTTCGGCCGCACTGGCTGCGACTCAGGTGGGCGACTATAACCTCGTCGAGGTTGTCGCAGATTTTGCCAAGACGGTCGATGTAATCACGTTTGATCACGAGCACGTTCCGCTGGCTGTTCTCGAAAACCTCGAGGCGAGCGGGGTTTCGGTTCAGCCACCATCGAAGGCTCTAGCGTTCGCTCAAAACAAACTGCACATGCGTCAACGTTTGTCGCTGCTCGGTTTGCCGATGCCAGCCTGGAGCGAAATCAAAACTGCCGAAGAGCTTGACGCATTTATCGCGCAACAAAACGGCGTTGCAATTTTGAAGACTCCAATTGGCGGTTACGACGGCAAGGGCGTGCGCGTTGTTAGAGCTTCTGCAGATGCCAGCGACTGGTTGCAAAACATCGAAAACTTTGGCGGCTCTTTGCTCGCAGAAGAAAAAGTTGACTTCGTTCGCGAACTTGCCCAGCTGAGTGCTCGTAGCACGAATGCAGAATTTGCCGCTTGGCCGCTTGTTGAAACACAGCAGGTCGACGGAGTCTGCTCGGTAGTCATCGCACCTGCACCTCGATCTACCGGGGCTTTGCTCGAACGTACTTCTGAAATTGCAAAAACGATTGCAGATGGCCTCGGTGTCACCGGTGTGCTCGCGGTTGAAATGTTCGAGGCACGCGACGGTCGCATCTTGATTAACGAATTGGCGATGCGCCCGCACAACTCTGGGCACTTCACAATCGAGGGTTCGGTCACCTCGCAATTCGAACAGCATCTTCGCGCAGTGCTCGGGCTGCCGCTCGGGTCAACCGCAATGCGCGAGGACTACGCCGTGATGGTGAATCTTCTTGGTGTCGACGAAAACAACACCTTCGTCGAGCATTTCGACAAGGCTATGGCTCGCCACAAGGCTGCGAAACTGCACACCTATGGCAAAGCCGCTCGTCGCGGGCGCAAGATGGGCCACGTCACCGTGGTTTCAGACAGCCTCGATTTCGCGCTTGCCGAAGCAAAAGGCGCTGCAGCCGTTTTGCTCCAAGGCATCTAGCCCCTCGGCGCTTAAAATCGAAGGGTTCGCACGAAAAGGAGCCCTCATGTCAGACCAACCGCTAATTGGCGTCGTCATGGGCTCTGACTCAGACTGGTCAGTCATGTCAGACGCAGTTCAGGCACTCAAAGATTTTGGCATCGAGGCAGAGGTTGAGGTTCTCTCGGCTCACCGCACTCCCGAGCGCATGATCGAGTGGGGCAAGGCCGCCGCAGGTCGTGGCCTCAAGGTGATTATTGCCGGAGCCGGCGGAGCCGCTCATCTACCAGGCATGCTCGCCTCGGTAACCACGTTGCCAGTAATCGGTGTTCCGGTTGCTTTGGCAAAACTCGACGGCATGGATTCACTTCTTTCTATCGTGCAAATGCCAGCAGGAATTCCGGTTGCCACCGTTTCAATCAATGGTGCAAAGAACGCTGGAATCTTGGCGGCACGCATGCTTGGTGCATTCGATGACAAGCTTGCCGAGAAGCTATCCGCCTATACAGAGGCCCTCAAAGAGCAGGTCGCCGAGAAGAATGCGAAGTTAAAATCGCAACTCTAAATCGCTCGCCAAGAAATTCTGCGACGACAGCAACGTCGTCGCGCTCACCGTTTAAGAACGTCGACCGTGCTACCCCAGAGCAAATGCGCAAGCGCGCCTGGTGGCTTATCGTTTTGACCTTGATCGTGCCGGGCTCTGCACAACTCGTCGCAGGCAATCGCAAACTCGCCCGCATCGGCATTACCGCCACCTTGGGTTTCTGGGCGCTCGCGTTGCTCGCAATCATCATCGGATTAATCAATCGCAGCTGGCTAGTTGCAATTGTCACAATGCCGATCTTGGTTGGCTTCTTGGCGATTGTTCTTTTTGGCTACGCGATTGTCTTCGCAGTTTTAGCACTCGACACAATGCGCCTGATGCGTCTGGGGCGGCTATACAAGCGTGACCGCTGGATAGCCCTAGCCGGCCTGGTTACCGCGGCAGTGCTGGGAACCAGCGCTATCTCGTGGGCTGGCAACACAGCAGGCGTCTCGGCCGGAGCCATCGGCAGCATCTTCAACCAGGGCGGTTTCACCTCGCCGGTTGATGGTCGTTACAACATTCTTCTGCTCGGTGGCGATTCTGGCAAAGACCGTTTCGGCATTCGACCAGACAGCATCTCGGTGCTCAGCATCGATGCCGCAACCGGCAAGGCCGTGAACATCGGAATTCCAAGAAACATGCAGCGCGTGAGCTTCTCTGAGGGTTCACCAATGCTCAGCGTTTACCCGAACGGCTGGAACTGCGGTGTCGATTGTTTGATCAATGCAATCTACAAAGATGTCACTGACAATCACGCAGATCTCTACCCTGATGCCGAGAAGCAGGGATCAACCCCTGGCATCGAAGCGACTCGCGATGCTGCCGAGTGGGTAACCGGTCTCAAGATTCAGTCATACGTGTTGATTGACATGGCTTCATTCGCTCAGCTCATCGATTCGCTGGGCGGCATCGACATCAACGTGAAGCAGCGTTTGCCAATCGGTGGTCAAAACGATGATGCGAGCGATGCATACGGCTGGATCGAAGTTGGTCAGCAGCACATGGATGGTTACCACGCACTTTGGTATGCGCGCTCGCGCCACCTGACAACCGACTATGACCGCATGCGCAGACAGCACGAAGTTGAGAACGCGGTGCTGAAGCAGATGGACCCCGCCAACGTTCTAACTCACTTTCAGGCAATTGCCGGCGCAGGTGAGAAGCTCGTGAAAACTGACATTCCGAGCACGATGCTTTCGGTCTATGTAGACCTTGCATTCAAGGCCAAGAAGCACGGAATCAAGTCGCTCGGCCTAGTGCCACCTTTCGTGAACGAGATTCACCCTGATTTCAAAGAGATTCGGGCCAAGATCAAGTCGACCCTAGAGGCTAACGGCTCAAACTAGCCCCTCGGCTAAACTGCTAAAAAGCCCTTTTGGGCGCTCGAACGCTTGAGGAGGCGGCAGTGTCAGTTGCCGATTATGCCAAGCAGCACGGCCTAAAGAAGGTCGGTGCGCGAGAGCCACTTCTTAGCTATGTGAAGCACGCCTGGCAGCGAAAAGACTTTGCCTATGTAATGGCGCTGTTCACCAACCAGGCCAACAACTCAAAGAATCGCCTTGGTCGCTGGTGGATCGTCTTGCTGCCAACTCTGCAGGCCGCGGTTTATGGGCTGATCTTCGGTGTCTTGCTTGGCGGTTCACGCCCAGACAACTTTGTTCCTTATCTATTCACCGGTGTGTTCTTGTTCTCGTTCTTGCAGGGTGCATTTGCCTCGGGAGCGACTTCGGTCACCGGCAACATTGGCCTCGTGCGTTCGCTGAGCTTTCCGCGAATTCTCTTGCCAACCAACGCTGTAATTCAGCAGATCTTCTCGCTGCTTCCGCAGTTGGCACTTTTGATCATCACTATGTTGCTCTTTCGCATGCCGGTCACTTTCAACTGGTTGTTCTTGATTCCAGATGTCTTGCTCATGGTGATGTTCGGCTTTGGTCTGGCAACCATCTCGGCTCGTCTCACGGTGCACGTTCAAGACTTAAACAAATTGATTCCGTTCATCACACGAATCACTTTTTATGTTTCAGGCATTTTCTTCAGCATGGATAAAGTTCTAGGTGACTATCCACTTGCACTTCAAATTGCGAACCTCAACCCGGTTTACATTTACATCTCGCTTGCGCGCGGTGCGATGGTCGAGGGTTACTCGATGGACGCAAGCATGTGGATTTCTGCAGTCGTCTGGGCATTCTCATTCTTGCTAATCGGCATTTGGTTCTTCTGGAAAGCAGAGGAGCGCTATGGCCGCGAAATCTAAACCAGAGTTGAAGCCTGTTGTCATCGTTGACAACGTCAACGTCGTCTACAAAGTTTTTGCAAGCGGCCGCAAGGCTACTCGCGGATCTGCCGGCGGTGGCATCTTCGCTCGCAAACTTCAGTTGCGCGAAGTGCACGCGGTCAAAGGCGTTAGCTTCACTATTTATGAGGGCGAATCGGTCGGCATCATCGGCTCAAACGGTTCTGGCAAGTCAAGTCTGATGACCGCTATCGCCGGGCTAAACCCCATCGCAAGCGGAGCCATCTACGCCTCTGCGCGCCCTATGTTGCTTGGTGTCGGCGCGGTCTTGCTGCCTGCAATCTCGGGCCTAAAGAACATCTTGCTCGGCGGTTTGGCAATGGGTTACACCCGCAAAGAGATCAACGCATCTGCAGACGCAATCACCAAATTTGCCGGTCTCGAAGAGTTCATCGACCTGCCAATGAAGACCTATTCGTCTGGCATGTCAGCACGTCTGCGCTTCTCGATTGCGGCCTCGCGCGACCACGACATTTTAATCATCGATGAAGCCCTTGCGGTTGGTGACCAGGAGTTCAGAAATCGCTCAGAGGCACGCATGCGCGAAATGCGCGACCGTGCCGGCACGGTTTTCTTGGTTAGCCACAGCATGAAGTCGATTCTCGACACCTGCACTCGAGTCATCTGGATCGAAAAGGGCGAGCTGATCATGGATGGCAAGCCAGAAAAAGTGGTCAAGGCCTACAACAAGCACACCGGATCAAAAACCATCGACTAATGGCAAAGACTGCTGGCGTTCGCGCAAAGAAATTTCTACCTTCTGTCACCGTGATTATGCCGGTGCTAAACGAAGAATCACACCTCGAGGCATCTGTGCAGAGCATTCTCTCGCAGAGCTACCCGACAGACATCGAACTTATTCTGGCTCTCGGGCCTTCGCACGATGAAACTAACTCCATAGCAAAGTCGCTTGCCAAAAAAGATAAGCGAATCAAACTTCTCGACAACCCTCGCGGGCTAACCACGGTCGGCCTAAACGCTGCAATCAAGATTGCGAAGCACGACTACATCGTGCGCATCGACGCACACAGCGAACCAGCCGAAAACTATTTGCAAGACGGCATTCGCATTCTTCTCGAGCAAGATGCCGATGAAGTTGGCGGCATCATGCACGCCCAGGGGCGAAGCGCTTTTCAAAAGGCCGTTGCATACGCATACACATCGCGCTGGGGCATTGGCGGTGCCAGCTATCACGTTGGTGGGCAAGCCGGCGAGGCCGAGAGCGCATATCTCGGCATCTTCAAAAAGTCAGCGCTCGAACGAGTCGGCGGTTATGACGAGGCAATCATCCGTGGTGAAGACTGGGATCTCGCACAGCGCATCAAACGCACCGGCGGCAAGGTCTGGTTCTCGCCTGAACTGAAAGTCACCTATTGGCCACGCGGTCGCTTCGACCGTCTCGTGAAGCAGTTCTATTCGACCGGCGTTTGGCGCGGCGACCTGACCCGACGAGACATCGGCGGCGCTTCGAAGCGCTACTTTATGCCACCACTTCTGGTGCTTGGCATCTTGGCCGGCCTGGTCTTGCTTTGCTTTGGTCAACTAATCGGAGTGATTCCGGCGGCGGCCTACCTGCTTGGCATCGTCTTGGTTGCCGTCTTGGCGGCGGGCCTTAGTCTCAAGTCGCGAGCGGCGCTAGTAATCGCCCTTGCCACAATGCACCTGAGCTGGGGCTGGGGGTTCATCCGTGGCTTCATTCGCGGGGCGACCGGCACCATCGATAAGTCTCGAGTCAGAAGTTAGTCATGTCTGAAATCAAACGCCTGCTCAAGACCTATTCGCCGACTCGAGTGCTCGGTGCCTTGCGTCGCCGTCGTGCCGACTGGTTGCGCAAACTTCAGTATCGCCCTCAGTCGGTTACCAAGCTTCGCGAGGCCGTGCTCTTCGAAAGTTTTCAGGGCAAGGTCATCGGCGACAGTTCGCTAGACATTTTCAAAGAGCTGCGTGTCTCGCACCCAGAGCTCGAAATGATCTGGACCATCGGACCAAACACTTCTGCACCTGAGGGCGCTAGGGGAGTTCGTCACGGATCGCGCGAGTGGCTGCAGGCAATCGCGACCTCGAAGTATTTGGTGAACAACACGAATTTTCCTTGGTACTTTCGCAAGGTTAAGGGCCAGGTCTATTTGCAAACCTGGCACGGAACTCCGCTCAAACGCCTCGGTCGCGACATCGAGAACAATCACCTCACTAAGAGTTATCTCGACACCATGGATCGCGAGGCGGGTTTCTGGGATTACCTAATTTCGCCTTCGGCATTCTGCACCGAGATTTTTCCGGGAGCATTCAACTACCGCGGCGAAATTATCGAAACTGGGTACCCCCGCAACGACCGCCTGACCAAAACAACTTCAACCGAGCGACAGGCGATTCGCGAAAAGATTGGCGTTGCCGACCCGAGCACAATCATCGTCATGTATGCACCAACCTGGCGCGACTATAACCGCAGCGCAACGGGCAACTGGCAATCAGTAAATTTCATGGATGAAAACATCGAATTGCCCGAAGGTTTTCAAATGATTTATCGCGGTCACACAAACACCCACGCCGCGCACAAAGATGGCGTAGCAGGCAGAGCAATTGATGTGACCATGTATCCAGATGTCACCGAACTCTATTTGGCTGCAGACGTCATGATCACAGACTTCTCTTCGGTGATGTTCGACTACACCGTAACCGGAAAACCGATTTTGTTCTTAGCGCCAGACCTCGAACGCTACCGAGCCGAACGCGGCTTCTACTTTGACTTTGAGAACACCTCGCCTGGCCCAATTCTCACCTCTGACGATGAAGTTCTTCAGGCTCTAGGTCGCATCGAGCAGGTCAGCAAGCTATATGAAAAGCGCTATCGCGAATGGCAAAAGCAGTTCAACTCGCTCGAAGACGGCGGCTCTGCAAAGCGCGTGGTTGCTAGGGTTTGGGGCTAGGCACGGTGGCAAGAATGATGGCGAAACTTCGCAAGATTCTGGGTTCTGGCTTAGTGCCGTCGGCCTATTACCTAGTGATGCGCCTGATTTGGTGGGTGCTTTTCAAGACTCGCAAGCACGACGAAACCGCACCAAAGGTTACGGTCGTGGTTCCGGTTTATAACGTCGAGCAATACTTGGCCGACTGCCTGCGCAGCGTTCGTTCACAGAGTTACTCGAACTTTGAAATCATTGCGGTCAACGATGGCGCAACCGATCGCTCTGCCGAAATCTTGCAGCAGTTTGCATCGGCAACCTCGAACCTGCGAATTGTGACGCAGCACAACCAGGGCTTGGGCGCTGCGCGAAACAGCGGTGTCAAAGCAATCACCGAAACCGACTACCTGATGTTTCTCGACAGCGACGATCTTTTGCCTGCCGGTGCAATCGCTCGATATGTCGCGCAGGCGCAAAAGACAGAAAGCAAGTTGGTCGTTGGCAAGGCGGTTTGCTTCTATGGTGTTCGCTATTTCGACCGCACCTCTACCGCAAAATTCTTTAGGTCAAACCTTGAGCGAACCGATCTGAACTCGCACCCAGAATTCTTAGGCGATGCAACAAGTTGGAACAAGCTTTATGACTTCAACTTTTGGCAAGAGCACAAACTGGTGTTTCCGGTTGGGGTTGCCTACGAAGACATGACCTTGGTCTGCACCGCTTATTTGGCTGCAAAGAAGTTTGACGTGCTCAAGACCAAGAGCTACTTCTGGCGAGTCAGAGCAGAGGGCGAATCGCTTTCGAAGCGCACTCGCGAACTAAAGTCGCTTCAAGATCGCCTGCTTTCAATTGAGCAAATCAGCAAACTGCTTGACCTTGCCAATCGCAAGGGTTTAATCGAGAAGCACGTGATCGACAGCTATCAAGCCCGAGTCATCTCAATGGACCTTCAGCTATTCGCCCCTGCAATCGCAGAGACCGACGAAGAGTTCTTCGCCGAATTCAAAACTCGCGTTTCTAAGATCTTGGCTTCGGCAGACGAGTCGGTTTGGGCAAACGCGACGGGCAAGCATCGCGCTGCGGTCTGGGCGGCTATCCATGGAAATCGCGACCAAACCATCAAACAACTGCAGTCATAGTCGCAGAAACCTCACAGCCTCAAATCGGCCGGCTTTAGAGGTGCCAAAGTTAGGCTTAAGACACCTAACTGGAGGCCAAAAATGAAGAAAATCGCGGCAATTATCGCCTTTTCAGCCCTCACCCTAAGCCTCTCTGGCTGCGCGCTGCTCTACCCGAACTGGGGAACGACGCAGAACCCGAGCACAAGCCAGAGCGCCGAGCCAAGCGAGTCTGCAAGCGCGTCTGAGACCCCGAGCGCAAGCGCCTCGACCAAGCAGCCGGCGACCGTGCAGATTGACCAGGCTTCGGTTGATGCAACCAGCGGTTACTTGAGCGTTGTTGCCCAGGTCACAAACTTCAACGAGGATGGCGGCCAGTGCACCCTCACCGTTCAGGCCGGAACCCAGACCAAGAAGCTCACCGTAAAAGCAGAAGCAAACGTCACAAGCACCCAGTGCTTTCCGATGGAGCTTTCGCTCACCGGATTGCCAAAGGGAACAGCGCTCGTGACGGTCAGCTATGACTCGGCAGAGCGTGCCGGAGTCTCTGCGGGTCAGTCTGTGGTTATTCCGTAACAGATGTCATCACGCATAAATCGCTTTCTCGCGCTAGCAACCGCAGTGTTGCTAGTGCTTGTTGGCATTTCTGCGATCGATTCAAAGAACGAGGCAACGGCTGCAGACGCATCGCGTTTCGACCCGGGCCTGATCATTAGCGACAGCGTCTTCTATGACTTCGGCACCATGACCGTTGCCGACATTCAAAGATTTCTCGAGAGCAAGGTTCCGGTTTGCAAGGCAAATGATGGTGGCCCAACCTGTCTTCGCGATTATGTGACAGACGAACTCGAAAAAGTTGGCGAAGACGGCAAGTGCCAGTCGATGCCGGCAAAGCCAAACGTCAAAGCTTCACAGGTCATTTATGACATCGCAAGAGCTTGTGGAATCAATCCGAGAGTTTTGCTCGTTGTGTTGCAAAAAGAACAGGGATTGGTTCAGGCAACTAACCCGACGGCATATATGTATCGCGCCGCGCTCGGCTACGGTTGCCCAGACAGCGACCCAGGTATCTGCGGAAAAGTCTGGTCTGGACTTTTCAATCAGCTTTACAAAGGAGCCGGTCAGCTTCAGTGGTACAACGACCCTCGCGGTTCATTCACGACACTTAAGGTCGGCAAGACCTCGAACATTCGCTATCACCCGAATGCAAGCTGTGGCACAAAGCCGGTGACAATCAAGAGTCTCGCGACGGCGGCGCTCTATTACTACACGCCTTATACGCCGAATGCTGCAGCTCTTCGCAACCTCTATGGCAGCGGCGACTCGTGCAGTGCCTATGGCAATCGCAACTTCTGGCGTTTCTATAGCGACTGGTTCGGCAGCCCAATTGGCGGTGGCTTCTTGCTCAAGAGCGCCGACTCAGACACCTATCTGATTGTTGATAACAACAAGTACCTAATCAACGACCCGGCCATGATCGAGGCGCTCAAGCCGCTTGGCCCGCTCGGAACGATCTCGAAAGAGTACCTAGATACCTTCACGACATCGCCGACCATTGTGACTCGCCTGATCAAATCGGCAACCGGTCAATACTGGTTCTTCGACGCTGGCAAGAAATTCACCATGACTAGTTGCAGCCAGGCTGCAGTCTTTGGCCTCGACTGTGCCTCCGCAATTCAACTGACGGCATCGCAGCTTTCTGCTCTTGTCGATGGCGGTGCGATGAGCGAGTATGTTGGCGCAGATGACGACACCAAGTATCTGATTAGCGGCGCTACCAAGCGTCAGATTCTTGACGCTTATTCTGTGACCGAGGCGGGCATTTCGCTGCCGACACTTGCGACCACTCGAATCACCGGCTTCAACTATCTGCCTTGGGGCAAGCCGATTATTTCGAACAAAGCGTTGTTCACTAACTCGACCACTGGCAACAAGGGTGTTTATGTTGGAGGGCAGTATTTCGAAATTGACCCGAAAACCTCTGCTGATGTGAACTTTGCCAAGTGGTTTGCGGCGTCAACCGGAACCATGAGTGCAGACGGTTTGAAAGATGTAAACAGTGGCATCACGGTTCGCTCAATTGTTCAAGACGAGCGTGAGCTGCACTATCTGCTTACTGCAGAGGGCAAGCGACCAATCATCAACGGAACCGAATTTGTCGAAAACGCGCCGACCGTTTCTGACGCATTCCTCGACGCGATTCCTTCGGTAGCAACCTCGATAACCGCTCCGGCATTCGTGCGCGTGGTTGGCGACAAAGCCATTTATTACGCCGCCAAGTTAGTGAAGCGACCAACTCTCTCAAGTGCAGATCGTGCTGTGCTCAGCGCCGGCATGACCAACGCAACCGTCGTTGAACTAAGCGCTTCTGCCGGAGCCATGATCAAAACAGCTGCGCCGGTGATTGCGCCGAACACCGTTGCAAAGTCGACCAAGTCGGGATTGACCTACTGGATCACCGGCCTCGACACCATGGCCCTTGTCGAGAACACAAACCAGGCCACGCAGTTTGGCCTGTCAAAGGCTCGAGCCACCTCAAGCGCAGACCTCGCTGGCTACAAACAGAATGCCAAGTTGACCGGCATGAAAGCTCTCTGTGGCACACAGAACTATGTGGCCATCGGCGGAAAATACTTCAAGATTGACGCGGCCGCTGCCACGCACTACGCCGGTGGAACCTTGGCGCTTAGTGAAATCAACTGCTCGAAGCTCGTAGTGTCGCCAACCGAACTCGGCCGATTCATTCGCACACCAGACAAGACCTACTGGTTGATTCAAAAGGGCAAGCGTCGGCCAATCGCGACAGCCGCCAAGTATGAGACCTTGCGGGCCGGCATGCTGCCAGCCGTCGCGGTAGACGCCTATTTTGCGAGCAAGCTGCCGATTGGCACCGTGGCTCCGGCGACACTCGTCGAAGTAACACCAACACCAACACCGACGGTGACTAAGACGCCAACCCCGACCCCGACAGTGACTAAGACCTCGACTCCGACTCCAACGGCAACGCCTAAGCCAACCACCACGGCTACGCCGAAGCCAACGGCAACACCGACCGCAACTGCCTTCTATTACACGGTTGTCTCTGGCGACACCCTGAACAGCATTGCCGCCAGGTTCAAGAAAACTGTTGCTGCAATCAAGACGGCGAACAATCTGACCTCAGACACCATAAGAATCGGCCAAAAACTTCTCATTCCATAGACTTGACGCATGTCAAAACAGGTCGTCATTCTTGCTGCCGGCATGGGAACTCGTTTAGCGAGACCACTGCCTAAGCCACTCACCGAGCTTCGCGATGGTCGTTCGATCATGAAGCAGCAAATCGACAACCTCAAGACCGCTTTTGGCGAAAGCTATCGCGTCATGATTGTCGTCGGTTTCAAACTCGAGGCAATCATTGAGAGATTTCCTGAAGCAACTTTTGTTTACAACGAGTTCTTCGATCAGACCAACACTTCTAAGAGTTTGCTCAAGGCTCTTCGCGCCTCTGGCGACGGCGGAGTGCTCTGGCTAAACGGTGACGTTGTTTTCGACCCGCAGGTTTTGGTTCGAGTCACCGAGCAAATCGATGCCAACCAGTCATTCGTCGTTGTGAACCAGTCGAAGGTCAGCGATGAAGAAGTTAAATACACGCTCGATGACACCGGGTTCATCCGTGAGCTTTCAAAGCAGGTTGTTGGCGGTCTCGGTGAGGCAGTCGGGATCAACTATGTTGCCGGTCAAGATAAGGCTGCGCTGATCAAGCGCCTTGAAGAAGTCGACGACCAGGATTACTTTGAGCGCGGCATCGAACTCGCAATCGATTCAGACGGCCTTCGTTTCAAGGCCATCGACATCAGCGATCTTTATGCTGTCGAGATTGATTTCGCCGAAGACCTAGACCGAGCAAACGAACTCTTTTAGGCGTCTTGCCGCGAGGCTCTAGCAACTCTTCTGGGTCATAGGCCTTCACCGATAGCAACACCAAAAGCACCCAACCGATTTCGAGAAGCATTCTGCTCTCGGTCAGATTTTGTGCGAGCAAGCCGATAAACATCAGCATCGGCCACAGGTAGAGCGGGTTCGTGTGACGAACTGCCAAGCGCCACAGCTTGACGAAACTCAGCACAATCAAGGCAAGCAGGGCCAGCAGGCCGATGATGCCGAGCTGCAGCCACATGTCTAGGTATGCGTTGTGGGCTTGGTAGTAAGGCACCTTGCCAATCACAACAAGCCCTTCGAACGGCTCGACACCGGGCATCCAGTATGAGATCCAGCCCCATCCCTGAATTGGACGATCAGCAATGAGCCCGAGAACTGACTTCCAGATTTGACTGCGGCCGGTCATGTCTGGGGTCTTGCCAAAGAACGCAAAGACATCTGCTCTGAATAGCAAAACCACTGATGCGACCAAACCAGCGCCGGCCCAAACCCAGCGATAGATTCTGTGGCGAAGGTCGCGGTCTTTGCCCTCGACGATCAGCGCGACAATTGCGGCAACGCCAACCGCGATTGCTGCGAAACCGACACCTGCAGACTTCGAGAGCCAGAGCATGCCAATGGCTGTCACAAAACTGGTTGCCGTTAGCCACTTGGGTGTTGACGAGACAACAAACTCAATTGCGAAAACTGTGATGCCGAGCAGCGCGAGATAGGCAAGCAGGTTCGAGTTGCCAACGATTCCCTGAATGCGCTCGCCGTCAAAGAGGTGACCGCGGGTCCAATAAAAAGCAGAGGCAGGGGGAGTGTCGCCCTCGTAGTTTTTGAAAATCGGCGCAATCGGCCCGCGAACAATTGCCGCGGCGATGAATTCAAAAACCAGCGATGCGCCGAGAATGACTCTGAGCACATTGCCGAAGATGCGAAGTAGATGACGCCAGCTGAAGGTCACTGCGAGAAATAGGGCAAACAGTGTCGTTGCCCACTGGGCGAAAGCCGCGATTGCGGTGAACATTTGGTAGTTCGAATAGATCACGCTGACTGGCATGAGCAAAAGCAAGAACGCGAGTGGCCACGGAATCTGTTTGATTATTCGCTTCGGTTCTTCTCGAATAAAGAAGTAAATCGTGAAGCCGAGCAGCCCAACTAAAACCACGCCCCAGCCCCACCAGCCGATTGAGTAGCGAAGCGAGTCGCCGGCCGCGAGCACAAAGAGGGCGATGTGGGCTAGCCAGTTGCGAGCGCGAAAGCCAGGTTCTCGGGTGTTCAAAATCACCCGGATTGGTTGCGTCAGCGCATTCATTAGATTTCCCTGTCGGCCCGAACTAGGGCTAAATCAGTCTATTCAGTAGCCTTAAGGCAACGAGAAAAAGGGCGTAACGATTTGATTCGCAAAATCACCAACCAGGCCATGCCTTATGCCTGGGGTTCGCGCACCCTCATCTCTGATTATTTGGGCATTCACGCCACGGGCCAGCCGATGGCCGAAATCTGGTTTGGCACGCACGAGTCTTCGATGGCGAGCGATCTAGAAGATTCGACCAAGAGCCTGCTCGAACTGCGCGGCCAAAGACCGCTGAGCTTCTTGCTAAAGATTTTGGCTGCAGACTCACCGCTTTCGATTCAGGCACACCCGAACCTCGAGCAGGCGGCAGCTGGTTTCGAGCGTGAGAATCGTGCGGGCATTCCGCTTTCGGCGGCGCACAGAAATTACAAGGATGCCGGTCACAAGCCAGAGATGATCGTGGCGCTCTCAGAGTTCGAAGCTCTCTGCGGTTTTCGCTCTGTCGATTACGTTCGCGAACTGCTCGAAGACATTCAGAGCTACCCGGCAACAGAAGACTTGAAAGAAGCAGCGGCCGAATGGGCGAAGCTGCTCGACGGTTCACTCAAGCCATTAGTCTCACATCTGCTGCACTCGCGCGCGCAATTCGGAGTTCTCTCTGTCGCGCTCGCAGCCCTCGCAAGTTTCGACGGCCGCTTCGAGTTGTGTCATCGACTTAACGAGCTCTACCCGGGTGACCCAGGAGTCTTCATCGCGATGATGATGCACCACGTTCACCTGCAGCCTGGCGAGGCGCTGTTCTTGCCAGCGCAGAACATCCATGCCTACCTCTCTGGTCTTGGCGTCGAGGTCATGGCGGCATCAGACAACGTGCTTCGCGGTGGACTCACCACCAAGCACATCGATGTGCTCGAGCTTGAATCGGTCGTGA
>JAHEGB010000051.1 GCA_024645175.1 Microbacteriaceae bacterium | reverse complement strand
GCCAGAGGCATTGGTGAAGAAGAAGTTTTCAGCCAACTTTGCCTACATATCGCTCGGGGTCAGTGATTTCACTAACTATAAACTTGGACACAGCGTCTAAGCCAAAATCAGCCTAGCCGTTTTGAACTTAGGCAAGCAGGAGGGTTTCATGAGCACGAAGCACTCGACAAAGCTTTCAGACGGACGCGATCTCTTCTATTTCGATGACTCTTCATCGACCCTGCCGGCAGAGCGCAAGCCTGATCTTCGCGAACCTACGGAGCGCCCTGGCGTCGCCCAAATGCGTCTCGACTCGCTAACCGGTGACTGGGTCTCTGTTGCGGCCCACCGACACTCACGTGCACACCTGCCGCCAGCAAGCCAATGCCCACTGTGCCCAAGCACAGAAGAGAACCTGAGCGAATTGCCAGACAGCTTCGATGTCGCGGTGTTCGAGAACAAGAGCCCGTCGTTTGGCCCAGATCTTCTTGAAAAAGTTGACCCAACCTATGCAGATGTTGCAAACCTGACCCTTGGTGCAACCCGTGATTCTGTTGGTCGTTGTGAAGTAGTTGTCTTCAGCCCAGAACACCTCGGGTCGCTTGGCGGTCAAACTACCGAGCGCGTAGCGACCGTGATTGATGCACTCGCAGATCGCACCGAGCACCTTCAGTCTCTGCCGGGAGTGCTTCAGGTATTTCCGTTTGAAAATCGTGGGCAAGACATCGGCGTGACCCTTCATCACCCACACGGTCAGATTTATGCATACCCGTTCGTGACACCACGCACTCAAAAGCTGCTCAGCTCGATCGAGAAATTCGGTGCAGACCTATTTCAACAAACGCTCGAATTCGAGGCAAAGTCTGAGCGTGCGCTAATCGCGAGCGAGAACTTCACGGCATATGTTCCATTTGCCGGTCGCTGGCCAATCGAGATTCATCTGCTGCCGCACCGCCACGTGCAACACCTAGGTCAGCTCACTGAGAGCGAGCGTTTTGAGCTTGCCGATGTTTATCGCCGACTGCTTAAGTCGCTCGATGACATCTATGAGACACCCACTCCTTACATCGCCGCTTGGCATCAAGCTCCGCTGATCGATGCAGGCAAGAACGTGCGTCTGCAGTTGCAGATCACCTCGCCTAGGCGAGCAGCCGACAAGCTGAAGTACCTTGCCGGCTCTGAATCTGCCATGGGTGCATTCATCGCGGACTTTGCGCCTGAGAAGACCGCCGGTCAAATTCGCGAAGCACTTGGCAACTAGCTCGTGACGACCTCTGCCAACATCGCGGCCGCAATATCGGGTTTCGAGGCCACTTTTGGCTATAGACCCACTGGCGTTTGGTCGGCTCCCGGGCGCGTGAACCTGATTGGCGAGCACACCGATTACAACCAGGGATACGTGCTGCCGCTTGCCATAAATCGCCGAACCTATGCGGCAGTCAGCCTAAGGTCAGATTCGACGGTGCGAGTTGCATCGAGCTTTTCAAGTCAGGTTCACGAGGTGCAACTGAGTGAAATTGCCAACGATACCGCCAATGACTGGGCGGGCTATCCACTAGGCGTCGCCTGGGCTCTTCAGCAGTTGGGTGCGCAGAATGCCTCGGGCTTTGACGCGTTTTTTGACTCGGATGTTCCGGTTGGAGCAGGCCTGTCGTCATCGGCTGCAATCGAGTGCTCGATTGCTTCTGCACTGAACGAACTTTGGAACTCTAACTTCGATCGCCAAATTCTTGCAAGCGCAGGGCAACTCGCTGAAAATTCGATTGTTGGTGCACCGACTGGAATCATGGATCAATCTGCTTCGATGTTCGGTAAAGCCGACAAAGCAATCTTTCTCGATTGCAAGACGCTCGAGGCTCAAAAAGTTGAACTCGGTTTCGAAAAAGAAAACCTAGAACTTCTAATCATCGACACCAGAGTGGCACACCGACTCGTCGACGGCGGTTATGCCGAAAGACGAGCAGCTTGCGAGCTAGGTGCCGCGCTCATGCAGGTTGGCTCGTTGAGAGAACTTTCGAGTGCAGATTTAGCTAGAGCTGAGACGGTTTTAGACGAAGTGACTCTGCGAAGAGTTCGTCACGTTGTCACCGAAAATGAGCGCGTTCTCAAGACAGTTGATTTGCTTCGTTCAATCGGCCCACGTGCGATTGGTGACTTGATGATGCAATCGCATTCATCGATGCGCGATGACTTCGAAATTTCGGTTGACGAGCTAGACACCGCAGTTGATGTTGCAGTTCGTCACGGAGCAATCGGCGCGCGCATGACCGGCGGTGGTTTTGGCGGTGCCGCAATTGCTCTTGCGCCAATCGACAAGGTCAGCGAAATCACCTTGGCGGTTATCGCAGAGTTTGAATTGCTCGGCTATGCCAAGCCAAATATCTTTGCAGTGAGCGCAGCCGAAGGTGCTCGACGCGACGCCTAACCCAGTGGGTCTGGCGTCATCACATACTTGGTTTCGAGATATTCGTGAATGCCCTCTGGGCCACCTTCGCGACCAAGCCCTGAAGCCTTGACCCCACCAAACGGCGCCGACGCGTTCGAGACAAGGCCGGTGTTCAAGCCGGTCATTCCCGTGTCGAGAGTCTCAACCAGGCGAAGGCCGCGCTTGAGGTCTTGGGTAAACGCGTAGCTCACCAGGCCATACTCGGTGTCGTTGGCAAGGCGAACTGCCTCTTCTTCGGTCTTGAAGCGGGTAATTGGCGCGATTGGGCCAAAGATCTCTTCTTGCAAGATGGTCGAGCCAGGCTTTACGTGATCGATGACGGTCGGCTCGAAGAAGTAGCCATCACCATCGGCAACAGCACCACCGGTGAGCACATTAGCGCCCTCTGACTTGCTTGCCTCAACCAGGCGCTTCATGTTCTGACGCGCCTTCTCGTTGATTACCGGGCCACAGGTGGTGTCTGCATCGACTCCGCGGCCGAGCTTTAGGGCCGTCATGCGCTCTGCGAACTTTTGCCCGAATTCGTCTGCAACAGAATCGTGAATGATGAAGCGGTTTGCAGCTGTGCAGGCCTGACCGATGTTTCGCATCTTGGCGAGCATCGCGCCGTTCACGGCTGCGTCGACATCTGCATCTTCGAAAACTAGAAACGGTGCGTTGCCGCCGAGTTCCATCGATGAACGAAGCACGCGCTGAGCGCTCTGCTCGAGCAACTTCACACCTACAGCGGTTGATCCGGTGAAAGTAATTTTGCGCAAACGTGAGTCTGCGATGATCGGCGAACTGGTTGCAGCCGATGTTGAAGTTGTGATCACGTTGATAACACCAGCAGGCAACCCTGCCTCTTCGAGAGTTGCAACGAGCAACAAGGTAGTTAGCGGCGTGAGCTCAGCTGGTTTCACAACCATGGTGCAACCGGCGGCAATTGCAGGGCCGATCTTTCGAGTTGCCATGGCCAGCGGAAAGTTCCACGGAGTGATTGCGAATGCCGGACCAACTGGGCGCTGGGTTACCAGCATGCGACCGGTGCCCTCAGGAGAAATTCCATAGCGACCAGAAATTCTTACGGCCTCTTCGCTGAACCAGCGCAAAAATTCGTTGCCATAGGTGACTTCGCCGCGAGCCTCGGCAATCGGCTTGCCCATCTCGAGGCTGATCAGCATTGCGAACTCTTCGCTTCGTGCGCGAACCAATTCAAAAGTTCTGCGAAGAATTTCGGCGCGCTCTCGTGGAGCAACGCGGGCCCAACTTGCTTGGGTCTCGTCTGCTGCGGTTAGCGCACGAAGGCCGTCTTCGGCGGTTGCGTTTGCGATTTCGAGCAGCGTCTTGCCGGTTGCTGGGTCTTCTACTGCGATTTTGTTTGACGCACTGCCTTCGACCCACTTTCCGCCGATATAAAGACCGGTTGGAATCTTGGCCAAAAGCTCTTGTTCTGTAAGCGCCATCGCTCTATCCTTGCTCGAATTTGTTCGGATGCTAATAGTCTAGACAACCGCTGCTTTGTGGCAACCGAGGT
>JAHEGB010000044.1 GCA_024645175.1 Microbacteriaceae bacterium | reverse complement strand
CCTACCGAGTCATGAAGCGCGGCGAAGAGCTTGAACGCGCGCTTGCCGACACCAGCGAAAAAGACAACCTTGCCGACCTCGGCCTGCGCTTTGACCTGACTGTTCCGCTGACTCGCTACTACGCCACCAACGCAGCCAAGCTGCCACGAGTTTTCAAAGCGATTCAAACCGGCCCAGTATGGCGTGCCGAGCGCCCGCAAAAGGGCCGCTATCGCCAGTTCATTCAGTGCGACATCGACATCATCGGTGACTCATCGGTTCTTGCCGAGATTGACCTGCTGGTTTCGTCGCTCGATGCGTTGGCTGCGATTGGCATCACCGATGCCACCATTCGTGTGAATCACAGAATTTTGTTGGCCAACCTTCTCGATGGGCTTGGTGTTCCAGAAGAGGGTCGCGGTTCGGCCATGATCATCATCGACAAGCTCGACAAGATCTTTGCCGAGGGAGTGGTTGCCGAGCTAGCCGAGAAGTTTGGCAATTCGGTTGCTTCTGCAGCACAGGGTTGGCTCGCCGGCTTAAAGGCCGCCATGGATGTGCCGGCCGAGTTGGTAGACATCTTCGCAGCCGTTGAGGTTCTTCACCCAGGCAAGCTTCGATTCGACCCAACTTTGGTTCGCGGCATGGGTTATTACACCGGCAGCATTTTTGAAATTGAACACCCAGGCTCTGGTTCGTCTATCGGTGGCGGCGGTCGCTATGACGGCATGGTCGGTCGCTGGACAGGCACCGACGTTGCAGCCGTTGGAATCTCAATTGGTTTTGAGCGCGTGGTTGATCTGGTTTCAGAATCCGATGCCGTCGATGGCGGGGTAGTGCTCGTGCTTGAAAACGAGTCGGCCGATGTGGTCGCTCAGGCTCTGCGCGTGCAGGCAGCTTTAATTGCCGAAGGCCGCGTGGTGCGCCTCGAGCAGCGCCCGAAGAAGCTGGGCAATTTGCTCGATGCGCTGGCCGAGCAAGGTTTCACGTCCTGGACGGCAGTCGACGGCTCAGGCGCGACTCCAGAACTAAAGCCTCTCGCCTAGCTGCCGCAAGTTCTGCACAGCCTCAACTTTTTCGCGTTTGTGCACAAGTTTGATGCTTGTTTCTGTTTTCTTTGAGTTGACGCAATTGACTCAACATTGTGCCAATTGAAATTGATTTTCTTGACTTCTCTAAATTCAGGCGCTTTGTGGGTGGCCTTGAAAGAGTCAATCAGCAGCACGTTGATCAATTGCTGATGAGTCTCGAAACGGCCGATGCGCGCCAGTTGTTCGCCAGTGACCGCGTCAAATCGCTTGGCCACGGGTTATTCGAATTGCGCATCGAAAAGAAGCCAGATTTGTTGGTTCGAATTTTCTTTTGCATCGAGAACAATGGCTCTCTGCTTGTTTTGCACGCCTATGACAAGAAGAAAAACAACAAAATCAACTGGCAACGCAAACAAATTCTCGAAGCTCGAAAACTGATGAAAACCCTAAATTAGTCATTGTCAAATTATGTATTTAGATGCATAATCGAATCGGAGGCGAAAATGACCATGAGAACTAACAAGGCCGAGATCGAGGCATGGCGCAAGGTGCAGTTTGCCGACATGACCCCTGAAGAACATGCATCGGCTGAGTCATGGGCTGCTGAGTATGTTCGCGACATGCAGCTTTCAGGTGCGCTGCGTTTGGCTCGACAGGCCTCGGGGCTGACCCAGCAGCAATTGGCTGATAAGACTGGAATCAACCAGGGCGAAATAAGTCGCATGCTAAATAAAGGGGCCAACCCTAAGTTCAAGACCCTGTGCAAAGTGGTCGAAGCGCTCGGCGGGCGGGTCGAAATCACCTGGCCCGAAGCCAAGGGCAAGAGCCACTCGGGCAACTAAACTTGACCCGAATACAACGAAGTTTTTGGCCCGTTCTGGGCACTTTCAGACATCACATTAGGCACCAATAAAGAGGAGCATCCCTTGGCAAAAATCGACGCAGTAGGCGCACGCGAAATTCTTGATTCACGCGGCAACCCAACCATCGAGGTAGAAATCATTCTCGAAGACGACGCGTTCGGCCGTGCGGCTGTTCCATCAGGTGCTTCAACCGGTGCTTTCGAGGCGCACGAGCAGCGCGATGGCGACAAGGGTCGCTACATGGGCAAGGGTGTTTTGGGTGCGGTGCACGCAGTGCTCGACGACATCGACGAAGCTCTAACCGACTTGGATGCAAACGACCAGCGCCTAATCGACGAGACCATGATCAAGCTCGATGGCACCCCAACCAAGTCAAAGCTTGGTGCAAACGCGATTCTCGGTGTTTCACTTGCAAACGCACGTGCAGCAGCAGAGTCAAACGGCGTTCAGTTGTATGAATACTTGGGCGAGGGCAAGGGCGTGACCCTTCCGGTTCCGCTAATGAACATCATCAACGGTGGAGCACACGCTGACACCGGTGTTGACATCCAAGAATTCATGATTGTGCCGCTAGGCGCAGAGACTTTCAGCGAAGCACTTCGTTGGGGCGTTGAGGTTTATCACAACCTCAAGGGCTTGCTGCAGAGCAAGGGCCTCGCAACCGGTCTAGGTGACGAAGGTGGTTTCGCACCTGAGCTGCCAACCAACGTTGCAGCGCTTGAACTAATTTCTGAGGCAGTCGCAAAGGCTGGCTACACCCTTGGCAAAGACATCGCACTTGCGCTTGACGTTGCTGCAACCGAGTTCTTCAACGAGGCCACCGGCACCTACAAGTTCGAGGGCCAGGAGCGCACCACCGACGAGATGATTGCTTACTACGCAGATCTAGTCGAGCGCTTTCCACTAGTTTCAATCGAAGACCCACTAGCTGAGGATGACTGGGCTGGTTGGACTTCAATGACCGCACAGCTCGGCGACAAGGTTCAGCTTGTTGGCGATGACCTATACGTGACCAACCCGGCGCGCCTGCAGAAGGGCATTGACGAGAAGGCCGGAAACGCGATTCTCGTAAAGGTCAACCAGATCGGAACCCTGACCGAGACCCGCGACGCCGTTGAACTGGCGCAGAGCAAGGGCATGAAGGCCATCATCTCGCACCGTTCGGGCGAGACCGAAGACACCTTTATTGCTGACCTCGCAGTGGCAACCAACGCTGGCCAGATCAAGACCGGTGCACCTGCACGAAGCGAGCGCGTTGCGAAATACAACCAGTTGCTTCGCATCGAAGAAGAACTAATGGATGCAGCGGTCTACGCAGGTCGCGACGCATTCCCACGCTTCAAGAACTAAGCGCAAGAATTATTCATGGCACGACGCCCGGTTAGCAAACCTACTTCGCGAAAGCCCGCTGCACCTAAGCGCGGCGCGAAGGCACCAAAGGTTTCTAACCGGGTTTCGTCTATGGGCGAAGACACTCGCAACTGGATTTCAAGCAACATGGATGCCCGCTCGGCAACCATCCTTGTAATGATCGTGATCGGTGTTCTAACAATTGCTCCGACGGTGCAAAACATCTTCAGCTACCGTCAGCAAATTTCTGACATGGACCAACAGGTGAAGAGCGCAAAAGCTGCGGTTGCCCAAATGCAAGTCGAACGTCAGCGCTGGGACGACCCGGTTTATGTTCGCTCACAAGCGCGTCAGCGTTTGTATTACGTAATGCCAGGCGAAGTTTCTTATCTAGTCATGGATGCCAATAGCGTGAACACGTCTGACACAACCGGAACCGTTGGCGAAATGCTCTCAGACAAACGCAACACGTCAGTGATCAGTTCATCGATTCGCACAACCGCAGACAACTGGGTCGATGACATCGTCGGTTCTGTAATTCGTGCTGGCATCGAACAGCCGGCTGCCGAAGAAACACCAAAGACCAAATAAGGGGTCACATGAAAAAGTTTCTTGCCGTTGTTCTCGCTTTTCTATTTCTAGCGATCACGGTTCAGCCAGCTAAGGCAGCTGACGTATCGTTTTCATTCGAGCTCGATGGTAACGGCGCACCGATCGCGGGTGCTTTGATTACGCTTTCGAGCCCTGCAGAAACCTTCGTTCAAAAACTTGGCGCCGATGGCAAATCTGATTTCCTGTTACCAGCGGGAAATTACACTTTTTCGATTTCAACTAGAGAAATGACCGAGCCATTCGACGTCACAGCTTGGGGGCGAACGATTACCGCTCCGGGAGCACTCAAACTAACTCTTCCAAAATCAAGACTGACAACAGTGCGCATGGTTTTGCCTGACGGGAGCGTACTGCCAGGCCCATGGTCTTGGTGGAACGATCCTGGCTCACAGTTGACCACTAGCGATGGCGCTCGCTGGAGTGCACCATTCGCTCGAGCCATTTCTGCGACATCTGCGGGAACCATTTTTCGCGTCTATTTGCCTGTTGGGTCAGTGGGGCCACCAAACGGTGGAATCGATATTGACGGCGATGCATATAACGAACCATCATTCATGCAATCAACGGTGAACGGCGGAAGCAAGAACTTTCAATTGCCAACTAAGACTCTTTTGTCAGGTGGCGACATCGTCGTCAGCGACGCTGCTTACATGGTTTTCGATCAAACCGAAATTCGCGGTTCGACAAACTCAAACTTCACGGTGACTGGACGTGTAAAAACTTACGGCAAGGCCGCAGCAGGCACTAACGCCATTTTGTCCTGGACTACCTTGCCGTTTTTCAACGATAAGAACAGTGCCTCTCAAACTACTCGTCGCTGGATTGGCAACTCGGCGATTCGCTCAGATGGAACCTTCAGCCTAAATCTGGTGTTGCGAAACACCATGCCGTTTTTCACTGCGTGGGCCAATGGCTCAACTTATGACTTTCCGAGCTCGACAATCCCGGTCACTCAAACTGTTGCCAAGACTTCCTATAAAACTTGCGTTTCGTTGAACTTGGATTTTCAGGGTGGAGTGAACGGCTCAACCTTTAAGAACAAAGGCATTGCACCAAAGTTCAAATCGACTCCGAACGACAAGCTCTACAAGGCAGTCAAAAAGCTGGACGTAGACAACGACGGCATCGCCTGCGAGAAGTAGGCCGAACCCATGCCACTAACCCCAGCTACTGAAAGCGACTGGAAAGTCGTTAGCGCTCAACTTGGCCGCGAGGCTCGAGACATCGTTGCCATCGGCGGTCGCTGCGTTTGCGGCAACCCGACCGTCGTTCAGACCAAACCTCGGTTGGCTGACGGAACCCCGTTTCCGACTGTTTATTACCTAACCCACCCGGGGGCGACCGCGGCGGTTTCGACCCTCGAGGCAACCGGCCTGATGGTCGAGTTGCAAGACCGCTTGGCCGTTGACGAAGCCCTGGCTGCCGCTTATTTGGCGGCTCACGAGGCATACATCCATGATCGAGATGTTGTCGCAAGCGAATGTGGGCTCGAGCCAGTTGACGAAATCTCGGGCATCTCGGCCGGCGGAATGCCTGTTCGCGTGAAGTGCCTGCACGCCCTCGTTGGCCACTCGTTGGCTGCCGGCCCAGGGGTAAACCCAATTGGCGACATCGCCCTCGAACTCTGCAGTTGGTCGCCCGACCGCTGCCAGTGCGACCCCTCGTGGACCGCGACCGAAAACCCGAAAGGCTAAACTAGACGAATGTCTACTCCAAGAATCCTTATTGTCGGCGGCGGTTACGCCGGTTTCTACACAGCCAAGAAGCTCGAGAAGTTCTTGCGCGCAGGTGAAGCAGAAGTCGCTCTAGTCGACCCGCTTCCATACATGACTTATCAGCCGTTCTTGCCAGAGGTTGCCGCTGGTTCGATCGAGGCTCGTCACGCAGTCGTTTCACTTCGTCGTCACCTAACCAAGACCAATGTCATCGCTGGCAAGGTCGTCAAGGTTAATCACGCGAAGAAGATCGCAACCATCGAGGTTGAAGGACTTCCGGCTTATGACTGGCACTACGACCACATCGTGATGACTGCCGGTGCCGTTTCTCGCACATTCCCGATTCCGGGTGTTGCAGATGTTGCAATCGGCCTCAAGACCATCGAAGAAGCAGTCGACGTTCGCAACCGCGTGCTCGACAACTTCGACAAGGCAGCTAACCTACCTAAGGGTCCAGCTCGCGACCGCTTGCTAACTTTCACCGTCGTCGGTGGTGGCTTCGCAGGCATCGAGACTTTCGCAGAGCTTCGTTCGCTCGCGACATACTTGGTCAAATTGCACCCTGGCATTTCGTTCGACGACGTGCACTTTCACCTCATTGAGGCAATGGGTCGCATCATGCCTGAAGTTTCTCTCGAGACTTCGCAGTGGGTTCTTTCAAACTTGGATGCCCGCAACGCAAAGGTTCACTTGAACACTCAGTTGCAGAGCGCAGTCGGCGGAAAGATCGAACTTTCAACCGGCGAATCATTCGAGTCAGACCTAATCGTCTGGACTGCCGGTGTTATGGCGAACCCAGTCGTTCGCAACACCGACTTGCCACTCGATGACCGCGGCCGCATCACCGCTCAGCCTTCGCTTCGCGTTGTTGCTGGCGACAAGGTTGTCGAAGGTGCTTGGACTGCCGGAGACGTTTCAGCGGTTCCTGACCTTTCGGGCGGTGGCGTCGGTGGCTTCTGCGTTCCTAACGCACAGCACGCAGTTCGCCAGGCCAAGTTGCTTGCGGCTAACCTCGTGGCGACTATCCGTGGTGAAGGAATCAAGGATTACTTCCACAAGAACATGGGTGCCGTTGCTGGTCTTGGAATTGGCGTTGGTGTTTACCAGTGGCGCAAGTTGGCCATCAAGGGCTTCATCGCTTGGGTAATGCACCGCGGCTACCACGGATTGGCAATGCCAATGTGGGAGCGCAAGCTTCGCGTATTCGGCGGATGGCTCGCAAACTTCGTTCTTCGTCGCGACATCGTTTCGATCGCCGCAACCAAGACTCCTCGATTAGCATTCGAGACCTTCGCGTCTCGCCCTTCGGCAGCTCCGGCGCCTGCGGCTAAGCCTTCTGCAAAGAAGACCGCTGCAAAGCCAGCAGCCAAGAAGGCGGCAGTCGCGAAGGCTCCGGCTAAGAAGGCAGCGCCTAAGGCGGCAGCAAAGGCAGCACCAAAGAAGAAATAAAGAACTTCGAAAAAGGGTGCCCACGTGGCACCCTTTTTCATTAGCCCCTGTATCCCAATGGCAGAGGAAGACGACTTAAAATCGTTTCAGTGTCGGTTCGAGTCCGACCAGGGGCACCAATCGAAAACCTGAGTGTTAGCCGAGAGGTTGGGGCGAAGGTCTTGCGAAGTCGGTGTGCTCACTTAGCATTGAGCCATGGAAAACATCACACTATTCGTAGTCATCGGCCTCGTTGCCGTAATCGGCCTCTACCTCTGGGCAACCTACAACGGACTCGTTCGCCTCAACGTTCGCGTTGACGAGGCATGGAGCGACATCACCGTTCAGCTCAAGCGTCGTGCAGACCTTATTCCTAACCTTGTCGAGTCAGTCAAGGGCTATGCCAAGCACGAAAAAGAAGTTTTCGAAAACGTAACCGCTGCTCGCGCGGCAACCGTCTCACCTGCAGCTCTAAGCTCACCTGCTGCTTCGGCTCAGGCCGAGGGCGAGTTTCACCAGGCGCTCAAGAGCTTGTTCGCAGTTGCTGAGGCATACCCTCAGTTGCAGGCAAACGCTGGCTTCTTGAACCTCCAGGCTGAGCTAAGCGACACCGAAGACAAGATCATGGCATCACGTCGTTTCTATAACGGTGGCGTTCGCGAACTGAACATCAAGATCAAGCAGTTTCCGGCAACCTTGTTTGTTCGTTCACTCGGCTTCAAGGAGCGCGAATTCTTCGAGGTGGCCGACGCGGCTGCAATCGCAGAAGCTCCAGAAGTTAAGTTCTAATTTCTTCTCGCTAAGCGTCTAGGGGATACATGTATTCGGCAATCGCCGCGAACAAACGCAACACAATCTTCATCATCGGAGGGTTCGTTGCCCTGCTTACCGCACTGAGCATTTGGTGGGGTCAGGCTTCGGGCAACGGATCATCCGCTTTGATGATTATCGGTTTCGTTTTGGTTTACACATTGATTCAGTACTTCGCTGCGAGTGCCTTCGCAGTTGCAGCCTCGGGTGCAATCGAAATCACCAAGAGCGACAACCCTCGTTTGTGGCGAACAGTCGAAAACATCGCAATCTCTCAGGGCATGCCGATGCCAAAGGTTTACATCATTCCCGATGAAGCGCCGAACGCCTTCGCAACCGGTCGTGACCCAAACCACGCTGTGGTTGCTGCAACCTCTGGCTTGCTTCAAATCATGGATGACAAAGAGCTCGAAGGCGTGATGGCCCACGAGATGGGTCACGTTAAGAACTACGACATCCGTGTTTCAACAATCGTGTTCGGACTCGTTTCGGCAATTGGTTTGCTCGCAGACTTTGCCATTCGCATGGCGTTCTATAGCAACTGGAACCGCGACAGCCGCGACAGCAACGCAGCCGCTCTTCAGCTAGCGTTCTGGGCCGTCGGAATCGTCGCCTCGATCATCGCCTGGCTCATCGGCCCATTGGTTAGCGCTGCGGTTTCACGCCAGCGTGAATACCTCGCTGATGCCACCGGTGCCGAGATCACTCGTTACCCAGAAGGCTTGGCAAGCGCGCTTGAGAAGCTTGGCCAGTATGGCCGCCCAATGCGTCGCCCATCTAAGTCGATGGCGCACATGTACATCGCAGACCCAATCAAGCCGGGGCTTGTTGAGCGCATGTTCTCGACCCACCCACCAATTGGTGAGCGTATTGCCCGCCTAAAGAAAATCGGGTCTAGTTTTTAGAGATGCCGGTTGGCGTGGCTTAAGCCCGCGACTTGAGTGCTTTAGCAAGGGCAGCCGAAAGGTTGCCCTTTTGCTTTGTCTCGATTGACTCGCAGTTCTGCCAAATGGCGACCTCGCGCAGGTGGGCGGCCAGATCTTTGGCGATTGCCGGCAGCTGCTTCGCGCCGATGCGCTCTTCGTGCCAAGCCGATTGCACAAGCAGGGTCTTGCTCTGGCGGTCGTTCTTGAGGTCGATGCGACCGACGATTTCGTCTCTCCAAAGAATTGGCAACGTGTAATAACCGAAGATGCGCTTTGGCTCAGGAGTATAAATCTCGATGCGGTAGTGAAAGTCCCAGAGCATTTCGCTTCGTGGGCGATACCAAACCAACGGGTCGAACGGACTCAAGAGTGTTGTGCGTTCGGCGACATCGGTGATTGCAAAATTCGTTCCCTTAGCCGCAAACGCTTTTTGTTTGAAGCCCTCGACCTTGACCTCGACGAGTTTCTTGTCTTCAACCAATTCGTGAATCAGAGTTTTCGCGAACGGGCCGTTCATTCTGAAATAGTCAGCAAGGTCTTTTGCAGTGCCAACACCGTGAGCGGTTGCTGCCTTGATCAACAGTTGTTTGCGAGCTGCAATTGGGTCGACTTCTTTTTCACGGATGCGTTTTGGCAACACCTGTTCTGGCAATGCATAAAGTCGAGAGAAACTTTCGCGACCACCGCTGACCACTTCGCCATACATGAACATGTATTCGAGAGCGCGCTTGACGTCGCTCCAACCCCACCACGAGCCCTTGCGCACAGCGCGCTCGTGTTCGAAGTCGGCAGACGAAAGCGGGCCGCGGGTGCGAATCTCGTTCAAGATCCAGTCGAGAAACTCTCGGTTGTCGGCAGCCCACTTTTCATAGCGAGTGCGAGTGCCGCGCTGGTTGTGCTCCATGCGATAACCGAAGAGCGGGTAGTGCTCGGTTCGCACGAAAGACGCCTCGTGCGCCCAGTACTCAAGCAAAACCGGGTACTTGCCGCCGTGCAGGGCGTCTAGATCGCCCTTGTCATAAGCGCCGAGGCGAGAGAACAGCGGCATGTAGTGCGCTCGCTCGAAGACGTTAACGCTGTCGATTTGCAGCACGCCGAGGGTGTCGATGGTCTCGAGAACCGTGGTCGGCGCGGTCGATTCGAGAAGGCCCTGCCCGGCTAAGGCGAGCATCCGTGCGTCTTTCAACGAAATCTGCTCAGCCACGGTGCTCCTTCTCAAACTAAACTCTTACATTATGACTGCTACTCGCGTGCCAACCCTTGCTGACTTCGAGCAGGCGCTCATCAATGTGCGCCAGGTGGCTATCGAGACCCCGATTTTGCACAGCAACTTCTTGAGCAACCTGGTTGGCCAAGAGGTCTTTCTGAAGGCCGAAAACCTGCAGCGCACCGGCGCATACAAGCTTCGCGGCGCTTTCAACCGCATGAGCAAGCTAACCAAGGATGAACGCAAGAAAGGCGTTGTTGCAGCCTCTGCCGGAAACCACGCTCAAGGCGTGGCCCTAGCCGCCAAGAAACTTGGCATCAAGGCAACTATTTTTATGCCGGTTGGTGCATCGCTGCCGAAGTACAACGCGACCAAAAACTACGGAGCAAACGTTGTTCTCGAGGGTGCCGTGTTTGGCGAGACCCTGGTTGCTGCCAAGGCCTATGCCGAGAAAAAGGGTGCAATCTTTATTCCGCCGTTTGACCACATCGACGTTGTTATCGGTCAGGGCACAGTCGGCATGGAGATCTTCGACCAGGTCGAAGATGTTCAGACCATCATCGTTTCGATCGGCGGCGGCGGTCTAGCAGCCGGTGTTGCGGTTGCAGCAAAGTTGCGCGCGAAGGCTCGTGGCAAGAAGGTTCAGGTCATTGGTGTTCAGGCAGAAAACGCCGCGAGCTATGTTCCTTCGTTGCGTGCGGGTCAGCCTAAGCAAATCGACACCCGCCCGACCATCGCCGACGGAATCGCAGTCGCTAAGCCAGGCGCAATTCCGTTTGACCTAATCAAGGCGCACATCGACAAGGTTGTAACCGTGAGCGACAGCGAAATCGCTCAGGCGATTGTTGCTCTGGCCGAGCGCGCGAAGCTGGTTGTTGAACCAGCTGGCGCGGCTTCGGTGGCTGCTCTGCTGACCGGCAAGGTCAAGCCAAAGGGCACAACTGTTGCGGTGCTTTCGGGCGGCAATCTCGACCCGTTGCTCATGCAGAAGATCATCGGGCACGGTCTCGAAGCCGCAAACCGTTACACGACCATCACCGTCATGCTGCCTGACCGTCCTGGTCAGCTCGTAAAGACCTCTGAGGCAATTGCTCGCGCTCACGGAAACGTCGTCGAGGTGCTGCACACCAGACACGGACGAGGCCTTGGCATCGGTGAAGTTGAACTGCAGATGAGTGTTGAGACCTCGGGTCGCGAACACGTCGAGCGCATCATGACCGAGCTCAAGAACTCGGGACTAAAGGCTCGCATAGATCACGAAGACTAAACGTTAAAGAAAAACGGGTGCCGATTGGCACCCGTTTTCGTTTAACAAGAATCTAATAAGGCGTAACAGCCAAGATCTTTACGGCAAAAACTTTGCCGTTTGGTGCAGCGTATGAAGTTTCGTCGCCAACCGATAGTCCCATGATTGCCTGACCGAGCGGGCTGTCTGGGCTGAACACGTCGAGGTCGGTGCCTTCGCTGATCTCAGGGCTGCCTAGCAAGAAGTGCTGCTCGTTGCCGTTCAAAGTTAGCGTCACGATAGTTCCGGCGTCGACCTTGCCGTCGGCAGAGGCTTCGCCAATAACCGCATCGGCAAGAATCTCTTCGAGACGAGCGATGCGCATTTCGATCTTGCCCTGCTCTTCGCGAGCTGCGTGATAGCCACCGTTTTCTTTGAGGTCGCCCTCATCGCGCGCCTCGGAGATTTTCTTAGCGATCTCTTTGCGGCCAAAGTTGATGAGTTGGTTTAGCTCGGCCGCGAGGCGGTCATAGGCCTCTTGGGTGAGCCAGGTACCTTCGTTTGCTTCAGACATAATTTCTCAAGTTTATTTGAACCAGCAGTCTTTGACTACGCCGGTCACCCCGAGGGCGGTGGTGTTCACCAAGACGGTTTGCTCGTCTGGGGCGTTGCTCAAGACGGTTGCCTCGCGGTAGCCGACAACGGTGTATGCCGAGTCGAGCACCTCAAGTTGGCAGGTCACGGCCTCGGCGCGAACCCGCTTGACCACGAACGACACCTGGGTCTGCTGTGGGCTAAGCACCTCGAAAGACCGAACGTCTGCGGTCACGCGCTCGGCGTTCATTGATGTAGTTGAAATGCCCCAAATCAAGAATGCGACCAAGGCAGAAGCGGCAACGGTGATGGCGAAACGGCGATCGCGTTGCTTTGACTGTTTGGTGCGGCCATAGCGAGCGGCCAGCAGTTCGTCTTGATTCATTGCCTTAAGGCTACCTTTTTGCGGCGATACTAGAAGCATGTTGAAACTGATCTCGACCGTGCTCATTCACATGGATGGCCCAACCCCGACCGAAACCACCGACCCGGCTAACACTTTTTATAGCCCTGGCACCGTTGGCTTCTTGGCGGTTGCCTTCATCTCGGGCGCTGCGATTCTGATCATTCTCGACATGGTTCGCCGCGTGCGACGCGTTCGCTATCGCGCCGAGATTCAAGAGAAGCTAGCGGCCGAAGCTGCCGACAACGGGGTTAAGAGCGATTAGCAGCGCGGCTGTCCAGTGGCTCATAAAAGCCAAGACAGTCAACGAGTGAAAAATCTCGTGAAAACCAAAGACTCCCGGAACCGGGTTCGGTTTCTTTAGTCCATAAACAACTGCACCGATTGTGTATGCGAGCCCACCGCTCAAAACCAAAATCATCATCGGCGCATTCGCGTTCATAAAGTCGACGACATAAACGAATGCCGCCCAACCCATGCCGATGTAAATCGGAACATAGAGCCAACGCGGTGCGTTGATCCAGAAAACGCGAAACAGAATTCCGAGAACGGCTGTCGACCAAATGATGATTATCAGCGGCAGGGCCTTTTCGCGCTGAAGTGCGAGCAGAGTGATTGGTGTGTAAGAACCGGCGATGAGCACGAAGATGTTTGCATGGTCGATGCGCTTCAAAATCTTTTTGGCGCGTGGCTTCCAGTTGAAGCGGTGATAGAGGGCCGAGTTGCCGAATAGCAAGAACGAGCTTGCAAAGAAGATTGCGCTTGCTGCCTTGGCAACAACGCCATCTGCGAGAACGATAAGCACGATGCCGGCTGCGATCACGATTGGCAGAACGCCGGTGTGAATCCATCCGCGCCAAGTTGGCTTTACGTCAGGTGCTGGCTCGCGAAAACCTTCGCTAATTGGCATGCTCATATGCCAACCTTATGTCGCTTGCCGCAATTGACCAAGCCAGCCTTTGGTAGATTTCACTTGTGCGCAATCTTCTGTATCGGCTCTATGAGAATCGTCTCGAGCGCGGTCTAGCGTCTGCAGATTTGCCAAAGCACGTAGCTGTAATGCTCGACGGAAACCGTCGCTGGGCCGAGCGCCGGCCTGGCGCAAAAGCGGCTCAGGGGCACGCAGCCGGTGCGCTCAAGATCTTCGAGTTTCTCGAGTGGTGCGACGAAATCGGCATCAAAAACACAACTTTGTATATGCTCTCGACCGACAACCTGGCGAAGCGCTCAAACGACGAATTACAAGATTTGCTTCGCATCATCGGCGAGGTGGCTACCGAGATGGCCAAGCGCAAGCGCTGGCAGGTTCGCCTGGTAGGCGACCGCGAGATTCTGCCTGCCGACCTGCGCGCCTCAATCGAGAGCGCCGAAGCCAAGACTGCGAATTACAAGAAACCAATCGTCAACCTCGCGGTCGCATACAGCGGGCGAACCGAAATCGCCGATGCCGTGAAGAGCATTCTCAAGCAGCACAGCGGCAAGGGCGAGTCAATCGACCAGCTGGTCGAAACGTTAACGCCAGAGCTCATTGCCGAGCACCTGTATACGGGTGGCCAGGCCGACCCAGATTTGATTATCAGAACCTCGGGCGAGCAGCGCCTCAGTGGCTTCTTGCTCTGGCAGAGCAGCAATAGCGAGCTCTACTTCGAAGAGGCCCTCTGGCCAGACTTTCGCAAGGTCGACTTCTTGCGAGCCATCCGTGCGTTTGCCAACCGCAACCGCCGCTTTGGCGCATAAAGGCTCGATCGTTTCAGCGCCTAACAACTGGCGGCTGGCCGCCTAGGTAAACAACTCATTACGAAACACGCTGTCGGGCGTGTCAATTCGGCCAAGTTCTTGAGGGCAGGCGTAAATTCGCCCCAAGATACAACTAAAGGAGCACCCGTGGCCCGAGCCGGTTCAACTTCGACCACCGCAAAAACCAAGTCTGAAACGGCTGCCAAGAAGAAACCGGATGTCGCCACCAAGACATATGTGCTCGACACATCTGTGTTGTTATCTGACCCACGCGCTTTGTTCAAGTTCAAAGAACAAGAAGTTGTTATTCCGATCATCGTCATCAACGAGCTCGAGAAAAAACGTCACGACCCAGAGATCGGTTATTACGCGCGACAAGCACTTCGCAATCTCGACGACTTGCGGGCGGAGCACGAGCGTTTAGATTTTCCGATTCAGGTTGGCGACGGCGGTACCCTTCGCGTTGAACTAAATCACATCGATCAGTCGGTCTTGCCAAGTGGAATGCAACTCGGCGACAACGACTCACGAATTCTTGCATGTGCATTCAATCTCGCTAGCGAGGGTCTCGACGTAACCGTCGTTTCGAAAGATCTTCCGATGCGGGTCAAGGCAGCATCGCTCGGCATGAACGCCGAGGAATATCGCAACGACATGGCTGCCGATTCAGGCTGGACTGGCATTGCAGAAATCACCCTGAGCGGCGATGAGGTCAACGACCTTTATGAAAGCGAAGTGATCAAGCACAAGGATGTCGCAAGCCTGCCGATCAACACCGGGCTAGTCATTCACTCAGAACGCGGCAGTGCGCTTGGCCGCGTTGAGGTTGGCTCGAAGATCAAGTTGGTTCACGCAGACCGCGACCTATTTGGTGTTCACGGCCGCAGCGCAGAACAGCGCCTCGCAATCGACCTGCTGCTCGACCCAGAGATTGGCATCATTTCGATGGGTGGTCGCGCCGGCACCGGAAAGTCGGCTCTCGCCCTATGTGCCGGCCTTGAGGCCGTTCTAGAGCGCCGCCAGCACAAGAAGATCATGGTCTTTCGCCCGCTATTCGCGGTCGGTGGCCAAGAGCTCGGATACCTGCCGGGCACCGAAGCCGAGAAGATGAACCCTTGGGGTCAGGCAATTTTCGACACCCTCGGCCCATTGGTTTCTAAAGAGGTAATCGATCACGTTGTTGACCGTGGCATTCTCGAGGTTTTGCCGCTGACGCACATCCGTGGTCGTTCGCTGCACGACGCTTTCGTGATTGTTGACGAAGCGCAGTCGCTCGAGCGAAACACCTTGCTCACGATGCTTTCGCGAATCGGTCAGAACTCGCGCGTTGTGCTCACGCACGATGTTGCTCAGCGAGACAACTTGCGGGTTGGTCGTCACGACGGAATCGCATCGGTTGTTGAGCAGCTCAAGAACAACAAGTTGTTTGCGCACGTGACTCTAACTCGCAGCGAGCGTTCGGCAATCGCTGGCTTGGTCACTGATTTACTAGACAACTAATGAACGATCAAACTCGCAGCATGGCTGCACATGCATTCAACGCCGCCTGGGATGCCCTCGAGGCCGACGAATACATCTCTGCCGTTGAACTTGCGCGCGAATCACTTCGCCTCTGGACAGAAGTTGGCGGTCATCGCGAGTTAGCGGTGGGCGAGTGGATGGTAGGGCGCACGCGTGCCTTTGCCGGCGACTTTGCAGCAGCCAGAGTTGCAGCTTCAGCAGCAGAGCAACACCTCGACTCACTCGGAGCAGAGGCCGAAGACTGGCTGCACGCATCGATTGCCGAGCTGCACGCTCGTGCGCACTCGAACGAGCCAACCTCGATCAACTACCACCAGTTCTATGAGACCGCGCAAACGCTAATTGCCGGAATTCACGATCGCGAAGATCGCGGGCTCATCGAGGCTCAGTTCAGCGACCTGCCGCAGCCTCAATAGGCCCAGCTGCCTGCGGCTGTAACAAATCGTCATTCCGCTCACAGCGGTTAGACGGGTCGCCAGTAGGCGCTTAAAATTGAGCCATGACCCCGCGCATTTATAACGACATCACCGAAGCCTTTGGCAACACCCCGCTAGTTCAGTTGAACCGCGTGACCGACGGAGCCGGAGCTCGCGTTCTTGCGAAGCTTGAGTTCTATAACCCTTCGAGCAGCGTGAAAGACCGCCTAGGCATCGCAATGGTCGACGCAGCCGAAGACGCCGGAGCCCTTCAGCCAGGCGGAACCATCGTCGAAGCCACCTCTGGCAACACCGGAATCGCCCTAGCGATGGTCGGCGCGGCCCGTGGCTACCGAGTTGTCATCACAATGCCTGAGTCGGTCTCAAAAGAGCGCAGAGCGCTTATCCGTGGTTATGGAGCCGAACTCGTGCTCACCCCAGCACCTGAGGGCATGAAGGGCGCTGTCGCCCGTGCCGAAGAGCTTGGCCAAAAGCCTGGTCACGTATTGGTTCGTCAGTTCGAGAACCTTGCCGGCCCAGCCATTCACAAGCGCACCACAGGCGAAGAGATCTGGCGTGACACCGAGGGCAACATCGACGCATTCGTCGCCGGCATCGGCACCGGCGGAACCATCACCGGCGTTGGTCAGTTGCTTCGCGAAAAGAAGCCAGACATCAAGATTTTCGGTGTCGAGCCTGCAGCCTCACCAATTTTGAACGGTGGCGCACCTGGCCCACACCCAATTCAGGGAATCGGCGCGAACTTTGTTCCTGACGTTCTCGACCGCACTATCTATGACGAGGTCATCGACGTAGCAAACGAAGACGCACTCAAGTTCGCGCGTCTGCTTGCCACTGAAGACGGCATCATGGGCGGAATCTCATCTGGAGCAGCTGCTTGGGCTGCGGTTCAAGTCGCTAAGCGTCCGGAATTTAACGGCAAGACAATTGTTGTTATTCTTGCGTCGTTCGGTGAGCGCTATCTCTCGACGGTGCTTTACCAAGACCTCTTAGATCAGTAGGACTATTTGTCAATTATTAAGCGCGTTATCGAAGACATCGATAGCGCAATCGAACGCGACCCTGCTACCAATGGTCGCCTCGAGATGTTTTTAACTGCACCCGGATTGCACGCAGTCTGGATGCATCGAGTCGCATCATTCATCTTTCACAAATTGCGCTGGCGAATCGTTGCTCGCATGTTTGCGCAGTGGGCACGTTTGATCACCGGCATCGAAATTCACCCGGCTGCCACAATCGGTCGACGACTATTCATTGACCACGGCATGGGTGTTGTCATCGGCGCAACCGCAATCGTCGGCGACGACGTGCTGATGTATCACGGGGTTACCCTCGGCGGCAAGACGCTGGAGCGCGGAGTCAAGCGCCACCCGACCATCGGCAACAACGTTGTGCTTGGTGCGCACTCGATCATTCTCGGCGACATCAAGGTTGGCGATGGTGCTCGCATCGGTGCTCAGGCCATCGTCACGAAGAACGTCAAGGCCGGCGCAACTGTCGTCGGCAAGTTCTAGCTGTTCATAACTTCAGCGCCTGGGCTTGCCCGCCTCTAACTTGAGGCAATGAGCGAACTCTTTGCATGTATAGGCCCTCTCTACCTGCTGGCCGTGGCCTGGCCGCTAGCCCGAACTGACATTCGAGAACACCGGCTGCCCAACAAATACACGTTGCCCTTGCTGCCGATTGCGCTGTTTGGTCAGCTAGCCGCCTGCTTTGCCGGCTCAGACTGGTCGAAGCTCGGTCTTGCGTTTGCTTGGGCGGTGGTCGCATTCGCGGTTGGCCTCGGCATCAACCGAATGGGCACGCTTGGCATGGGTGATGTGAAACTAATCACGGGCATGAGCCTTTGCCTCGGGTGGTTTGCACCGCTTGCTCCGTTGTTCGCGCTTTGCGCGGCGTTCGCGCTCGCCACTATCGTGGTGCTGTTTCTTTTCGCCACCCGAAAAGCAAGAATGGGCTCGAGCATTGCGCTCGGCCCATACTTGCTTGCAGGTTTTGTTATAGCCCTGGGTGCGTCATAGACAAAACGTCGAGCGCCTTGTCGAGTTGCTCCATGGTTAGCTTTTCGCCGTCGACGTAGCCGAGCTCGATTGTTGCTTCGCGAACGGTCAGACCCTTTGCGACAGAGTGCTTTGCAATTTTGGCTGCAGCTTCGTAACCGATGTATTTGTTCAAGGGAGTAACGATCGACGGGCTCGACTCTGCGAGTGCGCGAGCGCGCTCAACGTTTGCCTCGAGACCATCGACAGTCTTGTCGGCGAGAAGTCGCATTGAGTTCGAAAGCAGGCGAATCGATTCGAGCAAAGCGTTGCCCATAACCGGAATCGCAACGTTCAACTCGAAGTTTCCGGTAGCACCAGCCCAAGCAACGGTGGAGTCGTTTCCGATTACGCGTGCGCAGACCATCATGACTGCCTCAGGAATAACCGGGTTGACCTTGCCAGGCATGATCGACGAGCCAGGCTGAAGATCAGGAATGTGCAGCTCGGCGATGCCGGCGTTCGGGCCAGAGCCCATCCAGCGAAGGTCGTTGTTGATCTTGGTTAGCGAAACGGCAAGCACGCGAAGCGCACCCGATGCCTCGACCAAACCGTCACGAGCACCCTGTGCCTCGAAGTGGTTGCGAGCCTCGGTTACTGGCAGGCCGGTCTCGGCGGCTAGAAGGCGAAGAACCTCCTGCGGAAAACCCTTTGGAGTGTTGATGCCTGTGCCAACCGCGGTGCCGCCAAGCGGAACCTCAGCGGTGCGAGCGATGGTGCTCTCAACACGTTCGATGCCATAGCGAATCTGGGCTGCGTAGCCGCCAAACTCCTGGCCGAGGGTTACTGGGGTGGCATCCATGAGGTGGGTGCGACCAGCCTTGACCACGGTCTTCCAGAGCTCGGCCTTGACCTCGAAAGCCTTGGCCAGGTGATCGAGCGAAGGCAGCAAGTCATGGATGAGCGCCGAGGTCACGGCAACGTGAACCGAAGTAGGAAACACGTCGTTCGAAGACTGTGATGCGTTTACGTGGTCGTTTGGGTGAACCGGTGAGCCGAGGCGTGCGGTCGCTAGAGTTGCGAGCACCTCGTTCATGTTCATGTTTGACGATGTGCCAGAACCGGTCTGAAAGATGTCAACCGGAAACTCACCGTCGTGCTTGCCAGCGATTACCTCGTCGGCAGCACCCGAGATTGCATCTGCGATTGCCTGGTCAAGAACGCCGAGCTTGGCGTTTGCCTGAGCTGCCGACTTCTTGATCTGCGCAAGAGCTGCGATGTGTGCGCGCTCAAGGGTGGTTCCTGAAATCGGAAAGTTCTCAACTGCGCGCTGAGTCTGTGCGCGATAAAGAGCGTCTTTCGGAACTTTAACTTCACCCATGGTGTCGTGTTCGATGCGGTATTCCACGAATTGCCTTTCGGTATTTTTCTGATCTACGAAACCTGGCCGACCATCACCAATGGGTGAAT
>JAHEGB010000039.1 GCA_024645175.1 Microbacteriaceae bacterium | reverse complement strand
CTGCTGCGCGCAAGCCAGCAGCTCGCAAGGTAGCAAAGAAGAAGTAATTCTTTTTTCTTCACGAAAGATCCCACCGATTCGTCGGTGGGATTTTTCTTTTTGTTAGTCTTAGCGAGATTTAGAAGGAGCCGGCGTGGGCACGAAAGAGCGAGTGAAACTCGAGCCACTTGGCGCCACCTTCAACAAGCTCTGGTCGGCCACCCTGGCAAGCCACCTGGCCGATGGGCTATTCAAGACAGCCGTGCCGCTGCTGGCTGCCACGCTGACCCATGACCCGGTCATCATCGCTGCGCTCTCAGCCATTGTCATGCTGCCCTGGCTGCTTTTCGCTATTCCTATTGGCTCGCTGGTTGACCGCGTCGATAGACGCAAGGCCATGGGGGTGGCCAACTCCATCAGGTTTGCGGCCAGCGCGATCTTGACCCTGACCATTGTTTCCGGCGTCGTTAACGTGCCGATTCTCTATGTGATTGCCTTTGTTATCGGAGCGGCAGACGTTCTCTATGACACCACAGCGCAGGCACTCTTGCCGCAGATGTTGAAACCTCAACTTCTCGAGCGAGGCAACTCTCGTTTGCAAATTGGCGCGACCATGGTTGGCGAAATGGTTGGCTCACCAATCAGCGGAATTCTCTATGTTGTCGCAATCGGGCTGCCGTTTATCTCTGGAACTCTCGGTGTGCTTTTGGCAGCCATTTTGGTGGCGCTCATCCCGGGTTCATACAAGCGAATTCTCGCTCTCGATGAGAACGGCAACGAGCCGGCCAAGACCACACTTATTGCTGACATGAAGTTCGGCATCAAATATCTCTATGAAGACAAGAACCTCTTGAAGCTCGTGCTTTTCACGACCACCGTCGGCTTTTGGTTCTCTGCAACCGGTTCGACCATGGTGCTTTTCATGTTGAACGAACTAAATGTTGCACCATCGCTCTTTGGTTTTGTGTTGCTGTCGGGTGCAGTCGGAAACATTATCGGTTCGACAATCGCGCCAAGACTCTCTGGTCGTTTTGGTCGAATGAACACAATGGCAATTGCGATCTTTATGTCTGGCTTTGTCATGACCATCGGCGGCTTTTCGCCAAACGTCTGGGTCTGGATAGCCCTCGCGATTATCGGTGGCGTTGCTATGGCGCAGTGGAACATCTTGCTGATGTCGACATATCACCAGATCATTCCAAACGAGTTGTTCGGCAGAATTCACGGCACTCGCAGAACCTTGGTTTGGGGTCTCATGCCAATCGGTTCGATGGTCGGCGGCTTGCTCGCGACAATAGACCTGAGAGCGCCGATGATTATTGGCGGCGGGCTAGCAACGCTAATTGCGCTTCTCGGAATTCCGTTTGTGCGCAGCCTCAGCCGATTAGTCGGTTAGACCAACGACCCAGTCTGCGGCATCTTGCAATCTTGGATGCTTGAACACGAAACCGCTGTCGAGCAACTTCTGTGCAGACATCTTTTGTGAGCAGAGCAGTAGTTCGTCGGCACCTTCACCAAATGCGAGTCGAAGTGCGAATGCCGGAACCGGAATTACGGTTGGTCGACCAAGTGCCTTGCCAAGAGAAGCAATCAGCTGGGCGCAGGTTGCTGCCTCAGGAGCTGTGATGTTGAAAGCGCCTTTAGCCTTTGCGTTGTCGATTAGGTGAATGATGGCAGCAGCTTCGTCTTGAAGGCTGATCCATGCCCACCACTGCTTGCCATTGCCAAGCGGGCCGGCGACGCCGAGTTTCAGTAGCGGCATCAGGCGACCAAGGGCGCCCTTCTTGCGAGACATGACCAGGGTGGTGCGGGCCAGAACGATCCTGACGCTCTTTGGTGCCGTAAGTGCTACTTGCTCCCACGCGAACGCGAGGTCAGACAAAAAGCCGGAGCCCTTCGGTGCGTCTTCAGTTAGAAGAGTGTCGCCGGTGTCTCCGTAGATTCCGCTAGCGCTGCCAGAGACAAAAACTTTTGGTGGTTTCTTGGCCTCGTGCATTGCCGCCACGAGCAATTCGGTCGCGCGAACTCGAGACCAGATGAGCTCATCCTTGTATTTCTTTGTCCACGGAAGTTTGCCCGTGGTTGCACCCGCGAGGTTCACGACAGCGTCAATGCCGTCTAGGGTTGCTGGCTGAAGGTAGCCGCGATCTGGCTGCCACTCGCGCTCTGAATCGTTCTGCGGCGCTCTGCGCACCATTGTTACGACCTCGTCGCCTCGAGCCTTTAGTTGGCGAATTACTTCGGTGCCGATTAGTCCGGTTGCTCCGGTTACAAGAACGCGCATTTTCTTCTCTAATTCATGTCGTCTGGGTTGGTGGCGATTCGAGTTTCTGTGTTGAGTGTTGCGATTATGCCCATTTGGTGCTGGCTAAGTTCAAAGTCGAAAACGTCGAAGTTCTCTGCGAGACGATCTGGGTTTGAAGATTTCGGAATTACAAGATTCTGCAATTGCAGGTGCCAGCGAATGATGACCTGAGCAACGCTCTTGCCAAGAGATTCGGCAATTTCGGCAAGCAGCGGATTCTCTAAGAACTTTGCGCGACCCAGGGGAGCCCAGGCCTCAGTTTTAATGTTGTGCTGCTTGTTGAAGTGGCGCAGAGAATTCTGTGCGAGCTGTGGGTGCAGCTCGACCTGATTAATCGCCGGCACAACATTTGCGGCCGCAAGAAGTTTTTCTAGGTGGTGCTGGTGAAAGTTCGAGACACCGATTGATTTAACCAATCCGGTTTCGAGCACCTCTTCGAAAGCGTGCCAGGTTTCGACGAACTTGTCTTGTTTTGGGCAGGGCCAGTGAATCAGCATCATGTCGACATAGCCAATGTTCAGTCGGTCGACCGACTCTTGAATTGCTTCTTTCGCCTCTTGGTATCCGTGGCGGTCATTCCAAATCTTTGAGGTTACGAAAATCTCTTCGCGGTCGAGCCCACTCTTGCGAATGGCAGCGCCAACCTCGGCCTCGTTGTCATAAAGAGCAGCGGTGTCGACGCGGCGATAGCCAATTTCGATTGCGGTCTGCACGAGCTGAACGGCGATGTCTTGATTGACCTTGTATACGCCGAGTCCGAGCTGCGGCATGAGGCGGCCGTCGTTGAGCGTAACCAGCGGCGATGCCATTAGTTCTGGCTCCACGGGCCGAATACGGGGTTCCACTCGGTGATTGTGCGTTCGCCGATGTAGCCGGCAATGTCGAACGGGTCTTGGTCGAGCAAGTGGGCTAGATCTTGTAGTGACTCTGCACGCCAAATGAGCAGTGCGGTCGGGTTGTCGACCATTGGGCCACTGGCTAGCAGCGAGCCTTCTGCGAGGCGTTCGGTTAGCCAAGCGCGGTGGCTGGGGCGAACGAGATTCAAGTCGTCAGGCTCGGCGCTGTAGAGATATGTAACAGCGAATACGGCCATGGCTACTCCTCGATAATCGGCAGACTCTGGGTGTCTGTTGATGGCTTGCCCAGGTCTGGAGTGATGCCAAGCGACATCACCGCTACCAGTGTCGCACCCAAACCGAAGACAATTGCGATCAAGAGTGACGCTGTCGGCGAAACCACATCGATGGCGATTCCGGCTAGCGCTGCGCCAGCCGAGTAGCCCATAAGTTGGCCGGTTCCGGCCCACCCGTAAGCCTCTGGTGCGTCTGAAGTCTTCACGGTGACACCGATGATTGACGCCATGGTGCCGAGAGCTGGGGCGATGCCGAGGCCGGCGATGAACCAGGCTGCCGAAACCCAAATGGGGTCAGTCGGGTTGATGAAGACCAACAGGTAACCAAAGCTGATTAAGCCCAAGAAACGAGTGAGCGCCCATTTGCTCTTGTTGCGATTTCCGAGAAGCAATCCGCCGACAATCGAACCAACCGAGAAAACTGCGATGACCGGGCCGGCCATCGATTTGCCAAGAACGGCGACCGTGCCAACTTCGACACCGCTGAAGCTTCCGATGAGAAGCATGCCGAGAATCAAGTTTGCGAAGACCACCTTGTTTTTAAGCACGCCACCGAGCTTGCGACCCGACTTAGGAATGTCGATGTTTGCCACTTCTTTGTTTGCCACGAACAACCAGGCACCGAGAATTTGCAGAGCACCCATGAGCAAAACCGGAAACGCCGTGTTGATTTGCGCTGCAAGCACAGTTGCGAGAACCGGACCAATGACCCAGATGAGTTCTTGCGAAGTCGCGTCGAGAGCGTAGACAGACGGCAGAAGTTTCTTCTTCACGAGAGTCGGATAAACCGTGCGTGCAGCTGACTGAATCGGTGGCGATGTTAGTCCGACGATTGCGGCTAGCGCAATTGTCATAAGCGGGTGAAAGTCAAAGAAGACGATTCCGAAGATTGCAAATGCGCTGATAATCGAAAACGGCAGAATTACTTTTCGAACACCGACAACGCCCATGCGTCTGCTTAGAAACGGCCCGCTGATTGCGGCGCCAATTGTTTCGGCACCGAGGGCGAAGCCAGCAATCGCATAAGAAGAGTAAACGTGCTGAATGTGCATGACGAGCGCGAGGCTCATCATTCCAAATGGAAAACGCGCGAGCAGCTGGCTGGTGATGACTCGCAAAAAGCCGGGCGACTTGAAAAGCGCGCGATAGTTATTAGCCATTAGATCCAACTCGGTATGGGCATGTGCAAGAACCAGAACCAGTATGGGGTCCAGGTGCCGAACCAGATCGGCAAATAGAACAGGCTAAAAGCAAGGGTAGCAAAGGCATATGTTGCATAGGCCGCCATGAGCCTAGAACGCCGCTCTGGCGCGGTTCTGCGCCAAATTACGGCAAGCGCATAGACCAAGGCGAGCACAACGAATGGCTCGAACGCGATCACATAGAACTGAAAAACGGTGCGCTGCAGGTAGAGCATCCATGGCAAATAACCGGCGGCGATGCCGAGCAAAATCAGGTTCGCAGTTTTGTCTCGCTGACGAATTGCGACCACGATCAAGAAGACGATTGCCGCGATGGCTGCCCACCAAATAAACGGATTGCCGAGCGCGGTGATTGCACTCGAGCAACCGCTCGGCGAGACGCAAGATTCTTCGCCCTCGGCCAAACCCTCATAGAAGAACGACGTTGGTCGGCCCAAGAAGAACCAGCTGAGTGGGCTGCTCGCGTATGAGTGAGGAGTGCGAAGACCGACGTGAAAGTTATAGGCGTCAACGTGATAGTGCCAGAGCGATTGCAGCGGTGTTGGCACCCAAGACAGCAAACCGGTCCATCGGTTGGCGATATCTTCTGACCAGTTTCTGTCATAGCCACCGGTGGTCGTTAACCAACCCGTCCAAGTTGCGACGTATGTGATGATTGCTGCCGGAACGAGAATTACAAATTTCGATGCAGCCGACTTTGCGAATTGCACAAACGATGTGTCGCGATTGGCGAGCAATTCAGATGCAACTACATAGATTCCGAAGAACGCCAAGAAGTATGCACCGCTCCACTTGACCGCACTCGCGCATCCGAGTGCTATGCCCGCTGCAAGAAGCCACGGACGATTGAACAGCTGGCCGAAAGACCTCTCGCGATCGAGCAGCAAGAACCAGAAGGCAAGCAGCACGAAGAACATCAAAATCGAATCGAGCAGCGCGGTTCGCGCCATAACAATCGAGACGCCGTCGATAGCGAAGAAGAAGCCGGCGAGCGCGGCCCAAACCGTCGACTTGAAGAGTTTGCGGGCAACCAGAATTACAAGAAACACCGCCGCAGTGCCGAGTAGAGCAACGCTGAAGCGCCAGCCGAAGGCATTGCCAGGGCCGAAGAGCCACATGCCAATGCTGATGATCCACTTGCCGAGTGGCGGGTGAACCACGAATGAGCCGGTGTCTGCAAAGGCTGGCACCTGGCCGGCCGCGAAGCCGTCATCTGAGCCTGCTGGCCAGTCGCGCTCGAAACCGCTCTGGCTGAGGCTGAATGCGTCTTTTATGTAATAGGTCTCGTCGAAGACCAGGGTCTGCGGGTAGCCGAGGCCAAAGAAGCGCAAGAAGGCCGCCAGAGTGACGATTGCCCAGGGTGACCAGGTGTCGAAAAGCGCGCGAAGACGCGGTTCATAGACGAACTTGGATAGTTGGGCGAGCATGTTCTAATGCTAGTTTGAGCGGCCACCAAGTTGGCCCGGTGCTAGTTTTGGGCTGTGCTCATTCTCGCTGCGACCCCTATCGGCAACCTAGGTGACGCCTCACCGCGCTTGGTTGAGCACCTAACCGGCTCGCATTACATCGCAGCCGAAGACACCAGAACCCTGTTCAAGCTTGCTCATGCGCTTGGCATCAAGATCAACGCCAAAACTTTTAGCCTGCACGATCACAACGAGCGCGAACGCATCGAGCAACTCGTCGAAGTCGCGCGCGAACACGATTTGCTTGTCGTGAGCGACGCCGGCATGCCGACCGTTAGCGACCCTGGCTTCAACCTGGTTCGCGCCTGCGCCGAGGCCGGGGTAGAGGTCACCATCGTGCCAGGGCCGTCAGCAGTGCTGAGCGCGCTCGCGGTTTCGGGTCTGCCTACCGACCGCTTCACATTCGAGGGCTTTATGCCACGCAAAGACGGCGAGCGCCGCACCCTATTCGAGCAGCTGCTTCGCGAGCAGCGCACCATGATTTTCTTCGAGTCACCGCACCGTCTGCTCGAGTCACTTGAGGCGGCTGCTGCAGTATTCGGTGCAGACCGCAAGGCCTCGGTCTCGCGCGAACTAACCAAGAAGTTCGAGCACACCGAGCGCGGCACACTCGCCGAATTGGTTGACTGGGCCAAGAGCGACCCCAAGGGCGAGTTCGTCGTGGTGATCGCCGGTGCCGGTGACGTCATGCGTGATATTCACTCTCTCGTCGAAGATGTGCTCTCACTAGTTGCCGGCGGCGAACGGCTAAAAGAGGCCGTGAATCAGATTGCCGAGCTTTCAAAGGTTTCGAAGAGCGAGCTCTATCAACTTGCCCTGGATGCCCGCAAAGATAAGTAATCACCCGAATCTGGGCTAGGTTCGCCCCAAATGGCTCGGTTAAGATAGTTGAATGCCTAACAACCTCGATGCGTCTTTCTATGCCACGACGCCGATCTTCTATGTGAACGATGCCCCGCACATCGGCCACGCATATACAGAGGTTGCAGCAGACGTTTTGACCCGCTGGCACCGTCAGCGCGGCGAAGATGCCTTCTTGCTAACCGGCACCGACGAGCACGGCGAGAAGATTCTGCGCACCGCAGCCGCCAACAAGGTTGAACCACAGGCCTGGGTAGACAAGCTCGTTCACGATGCCTGGCTGCCGCTGCTGAACACTATCGACATCGATAACCAAGACTTCATTCGCACCACCGAGCCGCGTCACGAAAAGAACGTTCAGAAGTTCTTGCAGCACCTTTATGACAAGGGCTTTATCTACCGCGGCGAATTTGTGGGCAACTATTGCGTCGGTTGCGAGGAATACAAGACCGAGGGCGACCTGCTCGAAGGCGAAGGCGATTTTGCCGGCCAGGCCGTTTGCGCAATTCACTCGAAGCCGGTCGAAAAACTGCACGAAACGAACTACTTCTTTAAGCTCAGCGAATTTCAGCAGCCGCTGCTCGACTTTTATGCAGCGAACCCAAAGTTCATTCAGCCTGAGTCTGCTCGCAACGAAGTTGTTTCTTTCGTGCGTCGCGGCCTCGAAGATTTGTCGATCTCGCGCTCGAAAGAAAAGTTCGACTGGGGAATCGATATTCCCTGGGATGACTCGCACATCACATACGTGTGGTTCGATGCGCTGCTCAACTACATCACCGCAATTGGTTATGGCGAAGACCAGGCGGCTTTCGAAAAGCGCTGGCCTGCGTCTGTGCAAATTGTCGGAAAAGACATTCTTCGTTTTCACGCGGTGATTTGGCCGGCAATGTTGATGGCTGCCGACCTGCCAACACCGAAGCAAGTTTTTGGTCACGGCTGGCTGCTAGTCGGTGGCGAGAAGATGTCGAAGTCAAAGCTCACCGGCATCGCTCCTCACCAAATCACCGATACCTTCGGTTCAGACGCGTTTCGCTATTACTTCATGAAGGCAATCGCCTTCGGCAGCGACGGATCATTCTCATGGGAAGACCTCTCGGCTCGCTACCAGTCAGAACTCGCTAACGGTTTTGGCAACTTGGCATCTCGCGTGATCGCGATGATTCACCGCTACTTCGACGGCACTCTTCCGGCTGCAGGAGCTTCGACCGAAGCCGAGCTTGAGATTCAAAAGATTGCGGCAGATGCCGTTCGCGCTGCAGACGCAGCTATCGACGAGGTGGCCATCCATGAGGCAATCGCCCAGGTCTGGACCCTCGTTGACGCCCTGAACGGCTACATCACTGTGCAAGAGCCGTGGGTGCTCGCCAAGGATGAAGCCACCCGCGAACGCCTAGCCACAGTGCTTTACACAACGGCAGAGGGCCTTCGCGCGCTGTCTGTCTTGCTATCACCGGTTGTGCCAAAGGCAACCGCAAAGCTCTGGTCTGCTCTAGCCGCTCAGTCGCTGGGTGACCTTGCAGATCGCCCAATTGGCGAGGCTGCCGACTGGGGTCAGCTGCCTGCAGGCGCAAAGATCGCAGAACTCGAACCGCTGTTTCCGCGCATCGAGCAAGACACCGAAGCTAAGTAGTCACCGTGGCCGAAGAGCAGTTCGTGCGCAGCGTTGCTGCCGGGGGCGAAGAAACCCCGAAGCGCAAACTCGAGTATCCGCCGCTGCCTGAACCGCTAAACGTTGGCACCTACGACAATCACTGCCACCTCGAATTCACATTCGATGACGCAGAAGACCCAATGCCTTGGCAAGAAAATCTCGACAAAGCTACGTCGGTCGGAATGCTCGGTGTCGTTCAGGTTGGCGTGACTCTCGAGAGTTCAAAGTGGTCTGCCGCTCTTGCCGCGCGCGAACCGAGAGTGCTCGCAGCTGTTGCGCTTCACCCAAACGAGGCTCCGCTATATGGAAACATGCAAGACCTCGATGCCGCGATTGCAGAAATCGCAGAGCTCGCAACACAACCACGCGTTCGCGCAATTGGTGAAACCGGTTTAGATTTCTTTCGCACCGAAGGTGACGACAACGTTGCATTGCAAATTCACTCGTTCGAAGAGCACATTCGCATCGCAAAAGAAAACGACATTGCGCTAATGATTCACGACCGCGAAGCACACGACGAAGTTGTCGAAACTTTGAAGCGCGTCGGTGCTCCTGAAAAAGTTGTCTTTCACTGCTACTCGGGCGATGTCGAGCTCGCGCAAGTCTGCAACGAAAACGGCTGGTACATGTCTTTCGCCGGCAACATCACCATCAAGCGCAACCAGGGTTTTCGCGATTCGCTAAAACTCGCTCGCCGCGAATTGATCATGGTCGAAACCGACGCACCGTTTCTTACGCCCGAGCCTTACCGCGGTCGCGCAAACTCTCCATATTTGGTTCCGATCACGGTTCGCTTCATGGCCGAACAGCTTGAGATTTCTGAAGACGAGATGGCAGCGCTTTTGCGCGAGAACACCGAGCGGGTCTATGGCTCGTGGCAAGAGGGCCTAGCGTGACCGAGGCTGGCAACCACCAGAGTTCGGTTGAACTTCTGGGTGCAGCAGACATCCGTGAATTGGCAGCAAAGCTCGATGTCGTGCCGACCAAGAAGCTCGGCCAAAACTTCGTCACAGACCCGAACACCATTCGCCGCATTGTGGCGGCCGCCAAGCTCACTGGCAGCGAGACCGTCGTTGAGATTGGCCCCGGCCTTGGCTCGCTAACCCTCGGGCTGCTTGAGGTAGCCGCTGCCGTGATTGCCGTCGAGATTGACCCAAAGTTGGCGAGCGAGCTCGAGGCGACAATCGCAAAGCGTGCGCCAGGCAAGGCCTTCACGCTGGTCAGGAACGATGCGCTCAAGGTCGCCGAGCTGCCTGGGCAGCCAAGCGCCCTGGTGGCCAACCTGCCTTACAACATCTCGGTGCCGGTGCTTCTGCACTTTCTCGAGACTTTTGACTCGCTGCGTTTCGGCCTGGTTTTGGTGCAGGCAGAAGTTGCGCATCGCCTCGCTGCAGAGCCGGGCAACAAGGTCTATGGCATTCCGAGTGTGAAACTCGCCTGGTATTCCGAAGCGACGCTCGCTGGCAACATCGGTCGCAATGTTTTCTGGCCGGCACCAAATGTCGATAGCGCACTGGTTTATTTTGCGAAGCGGGAAACAGCACTCGGCACCGAAGCCGAGCGACTTGCAACATTCGATGCAGTCGACGCCGGTTTCTCGCAGCGCCGCAAAACATTGCGACAGGCACTCGCCGATTGGGCAGGTTCTCCGGCGAAGGCAGAAGAGATTTTGATTGCGGCAGGTGTGAGCCCACAGGCCCGTGCAGAAGAACTCAAGGTTCACGACTTCTTGCGAATTTCAAAGGCGAAGAATGCTTTGGGTGACAACTAGTGTCTGAAATCGCAAAACGCAGCGGTCAGTTGCAATACAGCTTCGTGAAGCACATCGCTTGTGCAGATGGTCCGCTGTTTTTGATTTTGAGCGATGTCGATCGTTGGCCTGGCAATCTTCAGGCTCGACTTCTTTCATCGAACGGTTCGACTGAAATGACCGTTGCGTTTCGTGACAACTCGCGCGCATTTATTCGTCTCGCAAAAATCGCTGGGGGAGTAAACCGCATTTCGGTCGAGCACGAGGCAAGCGCAACCGAGACTGCGACAGGCGGCTTCGACTATGAGATTTTCTGGTTCGAGCTTTTCGAGATGCTGACCTCTCGACTAATGCCAGAGACCGTTGCAATTGCCGATGCTCCTGGCAAGGTCAATTTGTTCTTCAGGGTCGGGCCGCTAAAAGACAACGGGTTTCACGATGTTGCCAGTCTCTATTTGGCTGTCGACCTGCGTGAGACCGTGACAGCCCAGATTTCGACCGACTATTCGGTCAAGGTCAGCGGCTCGCTAGGCGACTTTCAGCTCTTGGCAGTGCCTACCGACGAGAGCAACCTCGTGGTCAAGGTTGCCAAGCAAATAAAGGCCGAGGCGGGCACACCAGAAGCAATCAAGGTCGCTCTTGGCATCGACAAGCACGTGCCGGTTGCCGGCGGAATGGGTGGCGGATCGGCCGATGCCGCGGCGGCCCTGCTAGCAACCAACGAGCTATTGCGCGCCGGTTTGAGCGAGGCTCGACTCTATGAAATTGCAGCCGATCTCGGCAGCGATGTTCCGTTCTCGCTCATGGGTTCTGCGGCCATCGGTGTTGGTCGCGGCGACGAACTGACCAAGGTCGAGTCGCTCGCACCAATTCACCTGGTGTTGATTTTTGACGATCAGGGTCTTTCGACGCCTGCGGTTTATCGCAGACTCGACGAACTTCGAGCAGAGCGTGCCGAACAGGTCGAGTCTCCTGAGGTGAACCGTCACCTGATTCGCGCTTTGCAAAATGGCAACCCGTTCGAAATTGCAGAGCTGCTTCACAACGATCTCGAAGAAGCTGCGATCTCGCTTCGCCCAGATTTGAAAATCAAAATGACCACGGCACTTCAGCACGGCGCACTTCGAGTAATGGTCAGCGGCAGTGGCCCAACATTGCTAGCACTTGCATCGAGCGAAGTCGCGGCCATGCAACTTGCACGCAGTCTTTCAGAACTCGGATACAAAGCAATCGCAACAAGCGGCCCTGCGCTCGGTGCGCAGATAGTCGAATAGGCAAGACGCGCGATGGCACACCTACTTGGCGCTGAGAGCGTCTCACTTGAGTTTCCGACTAAAGAAGTTTTCAAGTCAGTAACCATCGGCATCAACGACGGCGATCGAGTTGGAATCGTCGGTCGAAACGGTGACGGCAAGTCGACACTCATGAAGATTTTGGCGAAGACTCTCGAACCAGACAGTGGTCGAGTTACTCATCGCAACAACCTGCGCATCGGAATGCTCACGCAGACCGACTCGCTCGACCCATCCATGTCTATTGGCGCAGCTGTTGTCGGCGACCAGCCAGAACACGTATGGGCCGGCAACGCCAAGGTTCGCGACGTCATCGGCGGCCTTCTCAACGACCTCGACTGGACAAAACCAATCGGCGAGCTCAGCGGTGGTCAGCGCCGTCGCGTCGCGCTTGCCGCCCTGCTCGCGCAAGACCTCGACGTTGTCATGCTCGACGAGCCGACCAACCACCTAGATATAGAGGGCGTTGCCTGGCTGGCTCAGCACCTCAAGCAGCGCTGGCCTGCTAACCAGGGCGGTCTGTTCGTCGTGACTCACGACCGTTGGTTTCTCGACGAGGTCTGCACGCTCACCTGGGAGGTGCACGACGGCATCATCGAGCCGTTCGAGGGCGGTTATGCGGCATACATTCTTCAGCGCACCGAACGCGACCGCTCGGCGGCAGCGACTGAGACCCGCAGACGAAACCTGATGCGCAAAGAGTTGGCGTGGCTTCGTCGCGGTGCTCCGGCTAGAACTTCAAAACCGAAATTCCGCATGGATGCCGCTGCCGAACTAATCGCAGGCGAACCAGAACCACGCAACCCACTCGAATTGCAAAAGCTTGCTACCGCGCGACTGGGCAAAGACGTGATTGATGTCGAGAACCTCAGTTACTCAACGCCGGCAAGCGCAGAACGCCCAGCCAAAGAACTTTTGCACGATGTCACCTGGCGACTCGGCCCCGGCGATCGCGTTGGTCTCGTTGGTGTGAACGGCGCTGGCAAGACAACGTTGCTTCGACTAATCGAAGGCTTGCTAACGCCGAGCGCGGGTCGAGTCAAGCTTGGAAAGACAGTGAAGATTGCGACGCTTTCTCAAGAGGTGAAAGAACTCGAGGAGTTTTATGGCGAGCGAATCTTCAACCTGATTGCGCGCGAGAAAACTACTTTTGCGGCAGGCGGCAAAGAATTCTCGCCAACCCAGTTGATCGAGCAACTCGGCTTCACCGCGGCGCAACTGCAAACCCCAATCGAAGATCTCAGTGGTGGTCAAAAGCGACGCCTGCAGTTCTTGCGATTGCTATTTGGTGAGCCAAACGTTCTGATTCTCGATGAGCCAACCAACGACCTCGACACCGACATGCTTGCCGCCATGGAAGACCTGCTCGACTCATGGCCAGGCACGCTCATCGTCGTCACTCACGACAGATACCTGCTCGAGCGCGTCACCGACATGCAGTATGCGCTCATGGGCGACGCTCAGCTGCGGCATCTGCCAGGTGGAGTCGATGAGTACCTGAAACTGCGCAGTCTTTCGTTGGGCTCAGGGAACCGATCTTCACTCGATGGTCCGAACAAAGGCGGTTCGGCCCATATACGTTCAGATCGAACCCCTGATGCCCAACAGTCAAGCGCAGTTTCAAACTCGCTCGAGCTTGGCGGGGCAGAGCGCAGAGAGCTCGAGAAGAAGCTCAAGGGTATTGAGCGAAGTCTTGAGAAGGTTGCGAGCGACGAAGTTGAGTTGCACGCCAAGATGGCGAAGCACGATCAGGGAGATTACGAAGGTTTGGCGAAGCTGGCCGAACTTCAGGCAGAACTCAACTTAAAGCGCGATGGCCTCGAGCTTGATTGGCTCGAGACCACCGAAAAGCTTGGTTAGATCGCGGTTACTGAACAGTTCCGTTGTACTGCTTGGCAATTTCGGTTAGAACCGCTTCGTTGCCGGTCGAAACGAATTCGATAATCCAGTCTTTTCCGTAGACGTTCTGGGTTGTGGTCGATGCATCAATTTCGTCGGCAAGCTCGCTCGGTGACTGGTTGGCGTAGATAAAGAAGTAGTTTCCGCTCTTGCTGTCGATGCAGCCGCGAAGAGTGTCGGCGTCGTAATACTGGATCAGCGTTGAGTAGTCGGTGAAGCCTGAGCGAGGGTCAATCTTGGTGCAGTAGCCGTCGTCAACTAGCTGAGATAAGACTTCGCTTGCAGACTTGCCGTCGAGTGAGGCACTCGCACCTGGCTTGACGATAAAGAAGACAACAGCGATGGCTACGGCAACGATTGCTGCTCCTGCTGCGACGAATACGGTCTTCTTGTTCGAACTAGCAGGTGCTGCTGGGGCTGCCGCGAAGGTGTGAACCTCTTCTTGGCCGGCTGCCGGGGCGGTGACAGCCTGGGCTTGGCCACAGGCCGCACAGAATTTAGCCTCTGCGACAAGTTGGGTTCCGCAGTTTTGACAGAATTTGTTGGCCATTTGAGTGCCCCCTGCTAGTAGTTGCCCCAATTCTATGGGCAGGGCCCGAAACATCTGGCAGACTTGGAGGGTCGGCAAGGTTGAGGCCTGACCCGATGGTGTCCCATGGTGTAATGGCAACACTCCGCCCTTTGGAGGCGGCTTTCTAGGTTCGAGTCCTAGTGGGACAGCACTTATTGGTGCTAACAGTCGAGAGGGCGAGATGGCCGAACAGCATCTAGCAGTGGTGGTTCTCGCCGCCGGCGAAGGCACACGGATGCGCTCCCGCAAGCCGAAGGTGATGCACGAGATCGCAGGGCTACCGCTTCTCGGGCACGCTCTTGTAACCGCAACGCAGCTCGGGGCGAGCCACGTGGTTCCGGTTATTCGTCACCAAAAAGACTTGATTGCCGAATACATCACGGCGTTTTTTCCGAGTGCGATCATCGCTGAGCAAGATGATGTTCCTGGCACTGGCCGCGCTGTTGAGTGCGCGCTCGCGGCATTGCCTGCAGATTTCGAAGGTGCGGTTGTTGTAACCAGCGGCGATGTTCCGTTGCTTGATGTTGCGACTCTTGAGAACTTGATCGACGCGCACCTAGAGACCGGCGCCGCTGCAACTTTGCTAACCGCAATTCTCGATGACCCTGCAGGCTATGGCCGCATCATTCGCAACACCGCTGGCGCGTTTCTAGAAATCATTGAAGACCGCGACGCCACCGAGGCACAGCGTGAGGTCAACGAAGTTAACGCTGGCGTTTATGTTTTTGACGCGAAGCAGTTGCGCGAGGCTCTTGCGGCAATCGGCACTCACAACGCGCAGGGCGAGAAGTACCTCACTGACGTTGCAGAAGTTTTGGTGAAGAACAAGAAGAAGGTTCTCGCGCTTTCGGTTACAGACAACTGGCTAGTTGCCGGCATCAACGATCGTCGTCAACTTGCCGATGTTGCACTCGAGCTCAACTTGCGAATTTGTGAGGCATGGCAACTCGCGGGCGTGACGATTCTCGACCCTGCTTCAACCTGGATAGACGTCACCGTTCAAATCGGTGAAGACGTCACCCTGATGCCAGGCACCTATCTTCGCGGTTTCACCACCATCGCCGAAGGCGCAACCGTCGGCCCAGAAGTCGTCATGACAGACACAGAGGTCGGGGCAGGTGCACATGTGGTTAAAGCCCACGTCACCAGCTCACGCATCGGCGAGGGCGCAAGCGTTGGGCCATTCGCATACCTTCGCCCGGGCACAGACCTAGGTGCAGACGGCAAGATCGGCACCTTCGTTGAGACCAAGAACGCCAAGATTGGCGCTGGCAGCAAGGTTCCGCACCTCTCTTATGTTGGCGATGCCGAGATCGGCGTTGAGAGCAACATCGGTGCTGGCACGATTTTCGCGAACTACGACGGCGTCAACAAGCACCGCAGCACCATCGGCTCTCACGTGAGAACCGGCTCGTCAAACGTCTTCGTCGCACCAATTACGATTGGTGATGGAGCCTACACAGCAGCAGGAACCGTGGTTCGCAGAGATGTCGAATCAGGCGCACTAGCGCTGAACGTTTCTCCGCAAAAGAACATGGCCGACTGGGTCTTGCAAAAGCGCCCAGGAAGCAAAGCAGCAGAAGCAGCACAAAAAGCCCACAAGGCAAAATAAGAAAGAGCGGTAATCCACTTGGATATCTTGGCCAGCAATTCAAAGCGACTGGTAATCGCAAGTGGACGTGCTCACATCGCACTCGCAGAAGAAGTTGCGTCACTGCTCAACACAACTCTCGTACCGACCACTGCATATGACTTTGCAAACGGCGAAACTTTTGTTCGCTACGAAGAGAGCGTTCGCGGTGTTGACGCTTTCGTAATTCAGTCACACGCAGCTGGCATCAACAACTGGGTCATGGAGCAGCTGCTCATGGTCGACGCACTAAAGCGTGCGAGCGCAAAGCGCATCACAGTTGTTGCACCGTTTTTTCCTTACGCTCGTCAAGACAAGAAGCACAAGGGTCGCGAGCCAATCTCTGCGCGTTTGATGACCGACTTGTTTAAGACTGCCGGTGCAAACCGTTTGATGTCTGTCGACCTGCACACTCCGCAGATTCAGGGTTTCTTCGATGGTCCAGTTGACCACCTCTGGGCACTGCCACTTTTGGCAGACTATGTTGCCGAGAAGTACGCAGGCGAATTGCTAACCGTCGTTTCTCCTGACTCAGGTCGCGTTCGCGTTGCTGACATCTGGGCCGAGCGCTTGGGTGCACCGCTTGCGATCATTCACAAGCGTCGCGACCCAGACCGCCCAAACCAGGTTGAGGCGCACGAACTCGTTGGTGACGTTGCCGGCCGCACCTGCTTGCTAGTAGACGACATGATCGACACTGGTGGCACCATTGTTGCCGCGGCTCAGGCTCTAAAGAAGAATGGCGCGGCCAAGGTAATCGTTGCCGCCACCCACGCAGTCTTCTCGAACCCTGCAGTTGAGCGCCTCTCAAGCGGTGCCGTTGACGAGGTTGTTGTGACCAACACCTTGCCAATCACCCCAGAGAAGCAATTCGACCAGCTGACCGTTTTGAGCATTGCTCCGCTAATTGCCGCTGCGATCAGCGCGGTCTTCGGTGATGACTCAGTAAACAAGTTGTTCCCAGGCCACGCCTAGGCTAAACTTTTCGAAGACAACGGCGAGGGTCGCGGTGAAAACCAAGACCGTAATCGACGGGGCAAATTCCAGATTCTGGCACGAGTCCTCGCGTAACAGCTTGAGTTGACCAAAGTTCAAACAAACAAGATGCGTTTGTCACGCATCCGTGAAAGAAGAAAACATGTCAGACGCAATCAAGATGGTGGCAGAAGTTCGCCACTCATTCGGCAAGGGCGCAGCACGCAAGTTTCGTGCAGCCGGCCGCACCCCAGCAGTAATCTACGGACACGGCACCGAGCCTGTTCACATCACCGTCAACGCTCACGAGATCGCGCTTGTGCTTCGTCACAAGAACGCAGTTATCGAGCTAGACATCGAAGGCAAGCCACAGACCGTTCTAGTAAAGAGCGCAACCAAGGATGCCGTTACTCAGATCATCGAGCACATCGACATGGTCACCCTTGTATTGGGCGAGCGCGTGCACGTTGAGGTTCCTGTTCACATCGTTGGTGAAGCAATGGGTGGACACACCATCGACCTACTTCACAAGACCGTGAAGCTAGAAGTTGCAGCGACCTCGATTCCTGAGTTCGTTGAGGTTGTCTTCAACAAGGAAGGCGACGGATTCCACGTGACCGCAGCCGACGTGAAGCTTCCTGCTGGCGCAAAGCTAGACCTTGAGCCACACGAGCTTGTTGCATCAGTTTTGGTTAACGCTGCTGAGCACTCAGCTGAGCTTGCTGCTGACGCAGCTGCTCCAAAGGCATAGTTAGTTTCTAGCTTGTCGAATTCGACATGGCTCGTAGTTGGGCTCGGTAACCCCGGGCCCGACTACGCCGCCAATCGACACAACGTAGGCCAGATGGTTTTAGACCTCCTGGCCGATCGCATTTCTGCGAATTACAAATCTCACAAGGCAAACGCTGCTGTTGCCGAGGGCCGACTAGGTTTCGGTGGCCCAAAAATCATTCTCGCCAAACCCGGCACATACATGAACAACTCTGGTGGCCCGGTTGCGAATCTCATGAAGTTCTATGACGTCGACGTTCAGCATGTAATTGTGGTGCACGACGAGCTCGACATCGACGCCGGGGCAGTGCGCATCAAACAGGGCGGTGGCCACGCTGGTCACAACGGTTTGCGCGACATCATTTCGGCAGCCGGTTCAAACGATTTCGTGCGAGTGCGCGTTGGCATTGGCCGCCCGCCAGGTCGACAGGATGCCGCCGATTTCGTGCTCAAAAACTTCTCGGGCGAGGAGCGCAAAGAATTACCATTGCTGCTCGCGCTTTCTGCAGATGCCGTCGAAGAGATCGTCACCAAGGGTGCGCTCGAGGCGATGAACAGCGTCAACGCCAAATAGTTATTTGACCGGCTCGCCATATTCGTTAGCGCCAGGCTTGCTGTCTTCAAGCACATAAACCAGCAAGATGATCCAGCCAACGATTGGCAGTAGCAACCACCAAAGGTTTTTAGCTGAACGACCGGTGTCGTGCAAGCGGCGTGCGCCGATGGCCAATCCTGGAATCAAAGTTGCTAGTGACCAGAGGTCTGATTGCGCACTTGCATCGCCATCGTGGCCCGGAAAAAGAATCGCGACACCCGAAGCGACCAACGCGACAAACAACCAGGCAAACCAGTATTCGCTGCGACGTGCGCGACCACTGAATGTTGCGTACTTAGCCCAGAAAGATTTGATTGCCTGACCGAATGACATGTTGACTCCTTAAGTCCAATGGCAAACCTAACATTGCGCACGTAGACTTACCCCCATGAGCACGACAAACTCTGAGGCCCTCGCGCGCCTTGCCGTGCTCACCGCAGAGGGTTACCCCTTCGCCGCGCTACAAGCGAAAATCACAAATCGACGAACCGACGTGATTGCTCCGGTTGGCGCTCACGCGGGAGTCATCAAAACAATCAGCGATTTTCGCCGTGACAAGAACCTCACCCCGCTGCAGTTAGTTGTGGTGGCCACCGGTCGCGAGGCCGAAGAGACCGCCGCCGCCCTGCGCACCCTCGACCCGACAGCCGAGCTGCTCGAGTTTCAGTCGTGGGAGACCCTGCCGCACGAGCGACTCAGCCCAAATGCCGACACCGTCGGCAAGCGCCTCAAGGTGCTGCACCGACTGCACGAATTAGCCACGGATGCCGCTGGCGGCAACGACGTTTATGTGATCGCGAGCATCCGTGCGGTTTTGCAGCCGGTCGTTGCCGGCCTGGCAAACCACCCGCCGCTGACCCTCGAGGTCGGCAAAGACTACTTCTTGCCTGAGTTGAGTCTCAAGCTCGTCGAGCACGCCTATGAGCGCGTCGACATGGTGACCAAGCGCGGGCAGTTCGCAGTGCGTGGCGGCATCGTCGACATCTTTGCGACCACGGCCGAGCACGCCGTGCGCATCGAGTTCTTTGGCGATGAACTCGAAGACATTCGTGAGTTTTCGGTAACCGACCAGCGAAGCATTTTGCACGAGGGCGATGCCGCGAAAATCACGAGCATCGAAATCTATGCCGCGCGTGAAATCATCATCACGCCGAGCGTTGCCAACAAGGCGCGACAGATGATGCACGAGTTTCCGAACATCGGCACGATGATGCAAAAGATTGCCGAGGGCATTCCGGTTGACGGAATGGAGTCGCTTGCTCCCGTGCTCGTCGATGCACTCGTGCCATTCACTGACTATCTGCCAAAGGGTTCGCAAATCACGATGCTCTCGCCAGAAAAGTGTGCGGCCCGCGCCACCAACTTGATCGAAACCAACGAAGAGTTTTTGCACGCGGCCTGGGATGCCGCCATCGAAGGCGCGAAGGCGCCAATCGACCTAAGTGCCGGTGGCTTCTTAGACATGGCAAAGTTCACCAGCGCGATTGCCGAAAAACAATTCACCACCATCAGCCAGTTCGGCGCCGACGACGAGACGTTGGTGAACCTCGGCATGCTCGAGATTCCAAACTTCACTGGCCTCGATGTGACGCCGGTCGAGTGGCTGCAAGACATGTCGAAGACCGGGCAGAACATCTTCGTGCTTGCCGAAGGTCACGGAAC
>JAHEGB010000062.1 GCA_024645175.1 Microbacteriaceae bacterium | reverse complement strand
ACGCACGGCAAGACATATAGTTTTGAAAACAGCTAAGACACTCAAACCAGGAGCCTGCTAAGTGGATCTCGACAAAGTCGCAAACGACATCACCAAGGTGCTTGTCACCCCAGAACAAATTGGCGAAAAGGTTGTCGAGCTTGCCGGCGAACTAGATAAGAAGTACGAAGGCAAGGATGTCTTGCTCGTCGGTGTGCTCAAGGGTGCAGTCATGTTCATGGCCGACATCTCGCGCGCAATGCAAATTCCGGTGCAAATGGACTGGATGGCAGTTTCGTCTTATGGCCACGGCACCCAGTCTTCTGGCGTGGTTCGAATTCTCAAAGACCTCGACGCCGACGTTCTCGGCCGCCACGTTTTGATTGTCGAAGACATCATCGACTCGGGTCTAACCCTGAGCTGGTTGATCTCGAACCTAAAGGCCCGCGGTGCGGCATCTGTTGAAATCGTTGCCCTGCTTCGCAAGCCAGAGGCCGCAAAGGTTCAGGTCGATGTGGCCTGGGTTGGTTTCGACATTCCTAACGAATTCGTGGTCGGCTATGGCCTCGACTACGCCGAGAACTACCGCACCCTGCCAGGTGTCGCGATTCTCGACCCAAAAACCTACAGCTAAGCCCTAACGCCTACGGCGAACAACTTTGGCAGACGTCAGAGCCCGCAGGTAGCCTTATCCGGTGAAAATAAAAAAGCTTCTCAGTGGCCCATTTGTCTGGATTCTTGCTGCCGTAATCGTTTTGATTATCGGCTCATCGATGATCAGCGGTTCTAACGTTAAAACGGTCGACACCAGCGTTGGCATGCAGATGATTGAAGACGGCAAGGCCCAGAGCATCAAGGTGCTCGAGAGCGACCAGCGCGTTGACATCACGCTGAAGGTTGCCGACCCTAAGTTCGGCAAAGATGTTCAGTTCTTCTATGTCGCAGACCGCGGCAAGTCTGTTGTTGATGCCGTTGCAGCTGCGACTCTCGACAAGGGCTACAACGATGAAGTGCCAAACACTCCTTGGTACATCTCGTTGCTCGCAAGCATTTTTCCTTTCTTAATCATCGGTGCGATTTTCTGGTTCATCATGTCTGGTGCCGGCGGTGGCGGTGCTCGCGGTGCGATGCAGTTTGGCAAGTCGCGCGCGAAACTCGTTAACAAAGAAACTTCTAAAGTAACTTTTGCCGACGTCGCAGGTGCAGACGAAGCAATCGAAGAACTACAAGAAATCAAAGAGTTTCTAAAAGAGCCTGAGAAGTTTCAGGCAGTTGGCGCAAAGATTCCGCGCGGAGTTTTGCTCTATGGCCCTCCCGGAACCGGAAAGACTCTCGTTGCCAAAGCAGTTGCTGGCGAAGCCGGAGTTCCGTTCTTCTCGATCTCAGGTTCTGACTTCGTAGAAATGTTTGTCGGTGTTGGTGCATCTCGCGTTCGCGATTTGTTCGACCAGGCAAAGCAAGCAGCACCTGCAATCATCTTCGTCGACGAGATCGACGCAGTTGGTCGTCAGCGCGGTGCCGGCATCGGCGGCGGCAACGACGAACGCGAACAAACCCTTAACCAGTTGCTCGTCGAGATGGATGGCTTCGAATCGAAGACCAACGTCATCTTGATTGCGGCAACCAACCGCCCAGACGTTCTAGACCCTGCGCTTTTGCGCCCAGGTCGCTTCGACCGTCAGATCGGTGTTACCGCACCAGACCTCGCCGGTCGCGAAAAGATTTTGGCAGTGCACTCAAAGGGCAAGCCAATCGGCGACGACGTTGATCTCGCGCTGATTGCGCGTCGCACCCCAGGCTTCACCGGCGCAGACCTCGCGAACGTCTTGAATGAGGCGGCTCTTTTGACCGCCCGCCAAGACGAGAAGAAGATCACCGCCGCGACCCTCGATGAGGCTATCGACCGCGTAATTGGCGGCCCACAGAAGAAGTCTCGCCTCATGCAAGACCGTGAGCGCCTGAACACCGCCTATCACGAGGCCGGTCACGCTCTTGTGGCGGCTTCGATGAACGACAGCGACCCAGTCACCAAGGTCACGATTCTTCCTCGTGGTCGCGCGCTCGGTTACACGATGGTGTTGCCGCTCGAAGACCGCTACTCGGTTTCACGCAACCAGCTGCTAGACCAAATTGCATATGCAATGGGTGGCCGTGTTGCAGAAGAAATCGTTTTTCACGACCCAACCACGGGTGCATCGAACGACTTCGAAAAGGCAACTTCGATTGCTCGCCAGATGGTCACTCAATATGGTTTCAGCAACGCGATCGGTGCCGTGAGCTATGGCAACGGTGGCGAAGTGTTCATCGGCCGCGACATGGCGCAGGCGCGCGATTACTCTGAGGCAACAGCTCAGGCAATCGACGCAGAAGTTCGCGCAATCGTTGAGGCAGCACACAACGATGCATACAAGGCGCTAACCGCTAACCGCAAAATTCTTGACGCTCTCGCAAAAGAATTGATGGAACGCGAAACTTTGAACCAAGAAGAAATCGCAGTTCTCTTCAAGAACGTAAAGAAGTTGCCAAAGCGCAAGCAGTGGCTTTCGAGCAAGTTGCGCCCGGTTTCGAAGCAAGGCCCAATCGCGATTCCAGCAAAGGGCTCAACCGCTTCAAAGCAAAAGGCAGCGAAGAAAGCTGCTGCAGCCGAGAGTGCAAAGCCAACTCGCAAGCCGACCACTAAGCGCGCTTCGACTTCACGCACGAAGAAGAAGTAATGGTTGACCAGCAGCGCATCGAAGCGGCCGTCGTCGAATTGCTCTCTGCAATCGGCGAAGACCCGAATCGTGCCGACCTGCTGGCAACCCCGAAGAAGGTCGCCGAGGCATACGCGGTTTTCTTTAACGGAATCGGCGTCGACGCAAAAGCTGCGCTTGGCGAAACCATCGCCGCCGAACAAAACGAAGTTGTGATTCTCAAAGACATCGAGTTTGTTTCGATGTGTGAACACCACTTGCTTCCTTTCACTGGCGTTGCCCACATTGCTTACCTGCCGGCCGGTCGCGTTGTTGGGCTCGGTCGTCTGCCAAAGGTGGTCGAAATCGTCGCTTCGCGACCTCAACTTCAAGAGAACCTCACCGCCCAGATCGCTGACGCAATCGAAGCCGGAACCGGTTCGGCGGGCGTTGTAGTCGTGGTTGAGGCACGCCACCACTGCGTAGTTTCGCGTGGGGCAAGGCAACCAGAGGCGAACACCGTAACCATGGCAGCCCGAGGCACATACGCAGAGCCAATCGCGCGTGCCGAGGTCATGGCACTGATTGCCAAATAGTCATGCCTTTTAACCGACCGCTAATCATGGGTGTCTTGAATGTCACCCCAGACTCTTTTAGCGATGGCGGTCAGTTCTCAGCTGCAGACGACGCCGTCAACCACGCTCGCTTCTTGCTAGCCACCGGTGCAAACGTAATTGACATCGGCGGCGAATCAACCAGACCGGGCGCTGAACGCGTTGCAATTGACGAAGAGCAACGTCGCGTCATTTCGATCATCGAGCGAATTACAAAAGATGCGGCATTTATCGACAGCGGTGCTCGGGTAAGCATCGACACCATGAACTCAGAAACCGCACGCGCTGCGGTTGCGGCCGGCGCAACAATCATCAACGACGTTTCGGGCGGTCTTGCAGACGACAACATGTTTGCCGTCGCTGCCGAAACCGGAGCACTTCTTGTAATTTCACATTGGCGTGGTTTCAGCGATGTCATGAATACACTCAACGCATATCAAGATGTTGCTCGCGACGTTGCATCAGAACTTTCGGCACTAGTCGACTCGGCTGTTGAAGCGGGAGTCTCTCGCGACAAAATCATCATCGACCCAGGGCTCGGTTTTGCAAAAGACATGCAACAAAACTGGAAGCTCGTTGCCCGCCTCGACGAACTCGAAAAACTAGGCTTGCCAATTTTGGTCGGAGCATCGCGAAAGCGATTCATTGCAGGCGTTCTCGAACCCGACGAAGCCGGTGAGGTCAGCAACGCGCGTCGCGATGTTGCGACCGCCGTGCTCACCGCTCTGCTCTTGCAGCGAAAGCTGTGGGGCATTCGTGTTCACAACGTCACAGCCACGGCAGATGCCATCGACGTTGTTGAAGCCCTGAGAAATGCGGAATCTCACTAAATAGGGCAGAGTTAAGCCATGCAGCAATCACCGATCAAGATCAGCATTCGTGGCTTGAAGGTTTATGC
>JAHEGB010000059.1 GCA_024645175.1 Microbacteriaceae bacterium | reverse complement strand
ATTCCCGGCACGTTGAGAGTCACTGCGGGCACAGAGCAAGAGACCACCATTTTCTTGTCCTCGCTTCGTGAGGTGCTTGGCAACTAGACTTGGCTAAATCCCAATGTCGCTTTTTGCGAAAGGTTATTTAATGAGTCGCTCGGCAACTTTGCAACGCAAGACTTCAGAGTCGTCAATCGAGCTGTCTCTAAACCTCGACGGAACCGGCAAGGCCGAAATTAGCACTAGCGTGCCATTCTTCGATCACTTGCTGACCGCGTTCGCGAAACACTCTCTCATTGATCTCAGCATCAAAGCCTCAGGCGACACTCACATCGATGTTCACCACACGGTTGAAGACACCGCCATCGTGTTAGGTCAGGCAATCAAGCAAGCGCTTGGCGATAAGGCCAAGATCGCTCGCTACGGCGACGCGACTGTTCCGCTTGACGATGCACTTGCTCGCGCGGTCGTAGACGTTTCGGGCCGCCCATACCTGGTGCACACCGGCGAACCAGCTGGCTTCGAATTCCACCTTATTGGCGGCCACTTCACCGGTTCGCTTGTTCGCCACGTATTCGAGGCGATCTCTCTAAATGCTGCGATAACCGTTCACATCACACTGCTAGATGGTCGCGACGCACACCACATCGCCGAAGCCGAATTCAAAGCCTTTGCTCGCGCTATGCGCAAGGCAATTGAGCACGATGCAAGAGTCGACGGAGTACCGTCAACCAAGGGTGCTTTGTGACTTCACCTCGAGTAGTCGTTCTCGACTATGGCAGCGGCAACGTGCACTCTGTGGCAAAAGCGTTGGTTGCCGCTGGTGCAGAAGTAGAACTCACCGCTGACCGTGCAAAGGTTCTTGCTGCTGACGGCTTGGTTGTTCCTGGCGTAGGTGCATTCACTGCCGTAATGAATCAACTCAAAGCCGTAAAAGGCGCAGAACTAATTGACCAAAGGTTGATTGCAACCAAACCGGTTCTCGGAATTTGCGTTGGATTGCAAGTCATGTTCGATCACGGCTCAGAGCATTCAATTGAAACACAGGGACTAGGGCAGTGGCCTGGCAAGGTCGAGCTATTGCAAGCACCAACGCTTCCGCACATCGGTTGGAATACCGTCGAGAGCGCAAGAGATTCAGTTCTCTTTCGCGGTGTCGAAAGCGAGAGGTTCTACTTTGTGCACTCATACGGCGTGCTCGACTGGAAGCTCGAAGCGCACGGACCATTCACAGCTCCAAAAGTAAGTTGGTCAAACTACGGTTCGAATTTTGTCGCTGCTGTTGAAAACGGTCCGCTATCTGCAACGCAATTTCATCCAGAAAAATCTGGCGAAGCTGGAATCAAACTTCTCAGCAACTGGATCACAACTCTTTAGGAGAAAACTTTGAGCGACTACTTAGAACTTCTTCCGGCTGTTGATGTTGCCGATGGCAAAGCCGTGCGCCTTACCCAAGGTGAAGCCGGTTCTGAAACTGATTACGGTTCACCGGTTGAAGCAGCTCTCACCTGGATAGAAGCTGGCGCAGAGTGGATTCACCTGGTCGATCTAGATGCTGCATTTGGCCGCGGTGATAATCGCCGAGTCATTTCAGAAGTAGTGGCTTCGGCAACAGCGGTGAAGATTGAGCTCAGCGGAGGAATTCGTGATGATGCATCACTCGAGGCTGCGCTTGAGGCCGGCGCAACTCGCGTGAATCTCGGCACGGCAGCTTTAGAAGATCCGATCTGGACAGCTCGAGTAATCGAGAAGTATGGCGAGGCAATTGCCGTTGGGCTCGATGTTCGAGGCACAACCCTTGCCGCCCGCGGCTGGACTCAAGAGGGCGGAGACCTGTTTGAGGTGCTTGCCAGACTTGAAGACGCCGGCTGTGCTCGTTACGTGGTAACCGATGTAACCAAGGATGGAACGCTCAAGGGTCCGAACCTAGAGCTGCTTCGCCAGGTAATGCAGAAGACATCAAAGCCGGTGGTTGCCTCAGGCGGCATCTCTTCGCTGCAAGACATCCGTGACTTGCGTGCGCTAGTGGGCGACGGTCTTGAAGGTGCCATTCTCGGCAAGTCACTCTATGCGGGCAAGTTCACGCTCGAAGAGGCTCTCGCTATTGCATCGGCGCGCGACTAATGGCTTTCGAGAGCGAACACATGAACTCGAATCGCTTTTCTGATTCGGCAGGAACGCCATGGGCTGGGCGCGAATTTGACGTAAACAATTTCGCAGGTGACGACGGTTCTGCGCCAGCAAAGCTGATCGATGCAATTGCAAAGTTTCATCGCCAAGAGGTCACCGCAGAAGCTGTAGTTGACGAACTGCGTGAATCGAGATTGCTTATTCCGCTGCTCGCGCAGCTTGGTGAATCAGAAATTGGTGCGCACGGTCAGAAGGTCGATAAGAGCGCTGAACTCAGCATCGTTACCGTTGCGACACCCGATGACCAAAACGGACTTCCGGTTTTCAGTTCTGTTGCCGCGATGCAGAGGTGGAACCCGGCGGCAAGGCCCGTGCCTGCAGATGCAAGGCGAGTCGCGCTCGCGGCGGCCGCAGAAGAAAACACGCGAGTCATTCTTGATCCAGAGAGCGACACTGAGTTTGCGATTCGTCGACCGGCAATTGCTGCCGTTGCCCAAGGTTTGAACTGGGTTCATCCGGCAAGAAACAAATCAGTGTTCAATGAAATCGAGCGAATCACTTCGCAGTTTGAACTGTTTGAAGGTTTTCAACTCGAAGACTGTGATCCGAAGTCCCGTCTTCACTCGGCCGAGTTGCTTTTGCAGCTAACGCTGAAACCTGGGCTAGATCAAGCCGCCGTCGAATCGCTAATGCAAAATTTCGCGGTGAAGCTTGGTGAAAGCGAAACCATCGCCGAACACGTTGACAGCCTCAGGGTCAAACTCGCCTAAAACGCTTCGTGATCGGGCGAGGTTAATGGCTAGTTGACCGGGCCGGTGTATTTCTCGCCAGGGCCTTGGCCAGGGGCATCCTTGATTGCAGAAGCCTCGCGAAAGGCAAGTTGCAATGAACGAAGACCGTCTCGAAGTGGTCGAGCGTGGTGATCGCCCAAGTCTGGAGCGGCAGCGGTGAGCAGACCAGCCAAAGCGTTGATTAGCTTGCGAGCCTCATCTAGGTCAGCCTTGTGGCCGTCTTCGCCGAGACCACACTGAACAGCAGCCGCACTCATCAGGTGAACAGCGGTGGTGGTGATTACCTCGACGGCCGGAACCTCGGCAATGTCTCGAACCTGGTCGGCCACGTCGCGAAATTCTTGTGATTCAAAGTCTGACAAAGGGTTTACTCCTGAGAACTGGTTCTGCTAGGCTAACCCATGGCTCCGAGGTTCGCCTCGGTCAGAAGTGGATTCATTTCCCACCCAGTCCACCGACTTATTAGGTGTTCGGGTAAAGCTTTAGGAAACTTCGTTTCTGTGCGCGTGCGACTCCAATCGCAGGTGTGGCCAATGTCACGTCTAAAAAGGAGCAAAGATCAGCGACCCACGTATCAATGAGCGCATCCGTGTGCCTGAGGTTCGCCTCGTTGGCGCAGCAGGTGAGCAGATTGGTGTTGTTCGCATCGAAGAGGCAATGCGTCTTGCACAAGAAGCAGATCTCGACCTAGTCGAGGTAGCCCCAGAAGCGAAGCCGCCAGTAGCGAAACTTATGGATTTCGGAAAATTCAAGTACGAAGCAGCCCAAAAAGTTCGCGAGGCACGCAAGAACCAGGTGAACACCGTTCTAAAGACCGTTCGATTCGGTTTGAAGATTGATGATCACGACTATGGAACCAAGCGTGGGCAGATCGAAAAATTCTTGAAGGCCGGTGACAAGGTCAAGGTGATCGTGGTTTTCCGCGGTCGCGAGCAGAGCCGACCAGAGATGGGCGTCAAGCTGCTTCAAAAACTTGCCGAAGAAGTAAACGGTTTCGGAACCGTCGAGTCGACTCCATCGGTCGACGGACGAAACATGGTTATGGTGATCGGTCCATTGAAAAACAAAGCTGAGGCAAAGGCCGAAGCAAAGAAGGCTGCATCTAAGGCAGAAGCCAAGGATGCACCAGCACAGACCCAAGAGTCGGCACCAGCCGGCGAATAGAAGGAGAAAGCAATGCCAAAGCAGAAGACCCACTCGGGCGCTAAGAAGCGTTTCCGCTTCACCGGTAGCGGCAAGCTCATGAAGCAGCAGATCAACATGCGCCACAACCAGGAGCACATGTCAAACCGCCGCAAGCGTCGTCTAAACGTCGACCAGGTAGTTTCAGCGGCTGACTTCAAGACCATCAAGAAGCAGCTCGGCAAGTAACC
>JAHEGB010000026.1 GCA_024645175.1 Microbacteriaceae bacterium | reverse complement strand
ACTCGAAGCGAATCTCGCTCGTTTTTCAAAAGTTAGGTACTTCCTTGAAGTTTCAGGTAAATCGCGACGTCTTGAGCGAAGCAGTTTCATTTGCCGTTCGCCTGCTTCCACAGCGCACAACCACTCCGGTTCTCGGCGGAATTCTTATCGAAGCAGATGCCAACGCCGTTCGTCTTTCAGTCTTTGATCACGAAGTTTCGGCCCAGGTCGAAATCATCGCTCAGGTCGAAACCTCTGGTCGCACTTTGGTTCCTGGTCGCCTACTGAGTGACATCGCAACCAAACTGCCGAACGCACCGGTTGAGTTCAAGCTAGATGGCACCAAGGTTCACGTAACCTGCGGTTCAACCAAATTTGCTCTGCCAATCATGGATGTAGCTGCCTACCCAACCCTTCCTGAAATTCCAGTGGTTTCAGGTGTTGTCGCCGGTGAAGCTTTTGCTACCGCAATTCAACAAGCCGCAGCAGCTGCAATGAAAGACGACGTTCAGCCGATTTACACAGCAATTCAGATCGAAACAACCGATCGCGAAATTTCACTTCTTGCGACAGACAAGTACCGCATGGCTTTGGTTGAACTTCCATGGAAGGCAAACCCAGGAGCAGAAGGCTCAAGCGTTCTTGTTCCATCAAAGACTTTGCAAGAAGTTGCTAAGACTTTCGCAAATCAGGGCGATGTTTCTCTATCGATCATCAACAACGAAGAACGACAGATGGTTGCCTTCCAGGCAAACAACCGCTCAGTCACCGCTTTGCTAATCAAGGGCAACTACCCACCAATCAAGACCATGTTCTCAACCGAAGTTGAGAACTACGCCGTGGTTGCAAAACAAGACCTACTCGAATCGACTCGTCGCGTGATGCTAGTTGTACAGCGCGACCACCCAATCAAATACACATTTGGTCAAGAGTCGATCACGTTGGAATCTCTCGGCAACGAAGTTGCTGAGGCATCCGAGAGCATCAATGCCGAGCTCAATGGTGAAGAAAATGTTCTATCGCTCAAGCCTCAATATTTGATCGATGGACTAGCTGGTGTTCACACCGAATTTGTGAAAATCGGTTTCACGAAAAACCATGACAATCCAAACAAGCCAAGCCCGGTACTCGTCACCAGCCACGGTGCAAAAGAGAAATCAGACTCTGACAACTACCGCTACTTGTTGCAACCAAACCTGCTAGTTCGCTAACAGTTTTCGAAAGGCAAAAATGACTCACATTGGACTAATCGGTCTTGGCAAGATGGGCGGCAACATGCGCCAGCGTCTTCGCAACAACGGAATCGAAGTTACCGGCTACGCGCGTTCACGCGACGTTTCAGATGTTGACTCAATCGAAGAACTCGTGAAGGCACTGCCAACTCCACGCACCGTTTGGGTGATGGTTCCTCACGGTCAGCCAACCGACGATGTAATCAACGAGTTGGTTAAGCACCTAGACAAGGGCGACCTCATCATCGAGGGTGGAAACTCACGTTTCTCTGAAGACATTCGCCACGCGGCAGAGCTAGCCGAACACGGCATCGCTTATCTAGACTGCGGTGTTTCTGGTGGAGTCTGGGGACTCGAAAACGGTTATGGCCTAATGGTCGGCGGCGACAAGGTTAACGTCGATCGCGCCATGCCAATCTTCGATGCACTTCGTCCAGAAGGTGCACGCGAAGAAGGTTTCGTTCACGTCGGCGACGTTGGTGCAGGTCACTACGCGAAGATGGTTCACAACGGAATCGAATACGGAATGATGCAGTCATTCGCAGAGGGCTATGAGCTTCTCGAGAAGAAAGACATAATCAAAGACGTTCACGGAACCTTCGCAGCATGGCAGCGCGGAACCGTTGTGCGTTCATGGTTGCTAGACCTTTTGGTGCGCGCACTTAAAGAAGACCCAAGCCTCGAGCAGATCAAGGGTTACGTTGAAGACTCTGGTGAAGGTCGCTGGACAGTCGAAGAAGCAATTGCTAACTCGGTTCCGATGCCAGCAATCACAGCTTCACTCTTCGCACGTTTTGCATCTCGTCAAGAAGACTCACCGGCAATGAAGGCTGTCGCAGCATTGCGCAACCAATTCGGTGGTCACGCTGTCAAGAAGGCAGAGTAATTTCGTAATCAACTTCGGTTGATTCATTTTGCGATTGGCGGGTGACGAATGTTTGTTAAGCATTTGTCGCTCGCCAATTTTCGCAACTACGAGACTGCAGAAGTTTCGTTCGAGCCTGGCGTAAATCTTCTAGTCGGGCCAAACGGTCAAGGCAAAACAAATCTGGTTGAAGCGATCAGATATCTCTCGACACTTTCGAGCCATCGAGTCGCCGGTTATCTGCCACTCATTCGAAACGCACAACCTCCGATCGCGCAGGCAATCATCCGTGCCCTCGCACACCACGATGGTCGCGATGCTCTTCTTGAGCTCGAGCTAAATCGCGATTCGCAAAATCGCGCGCGCATCAACAAGGCAAACGCAACTCGCGTTCGCGATATTCTCGGCTACGTAAACACGGTTACCTTCGCACCCGAAGATCTCGACATAATCAAAAAAGATCCGTCGAACCGTCGCGCTTTCATCGATGAACTATTGGTTCAGGTTTCGCCGCGTTTTGCAGGAGTGTTCACCGATTACGAGCGAGTGCTCAAGCAGCGAAACACACTGTTGCGCACGGCACGGCAAACCGGAGCAAAGGGCACCTCGCTCAGCACGCTCGATGCCTGGGATGAAAGCCTGATCAAATTCGGCAGCGAGATTGTCGCAGCCCGAGTTGCTCTGGTCGAACGCATTCGCCCACTGCTAACCGAGGCATATCAGGCAATCGCGATTGCCAATAACGAACCTCGAGTCTTGGTGAAGAGCTCACTGCTTGGCGCTTCGGTCAGCGAAGACGATGACGCCGAGGGTCTCGAATACATCGAATCTGCAGACACCGCCGAGGTCGCAGAGCAGTACCGGGCAAAACTTCAGGCTGTTAGAGGCAAAGAACTCGAACGCGGAATCACCATGGTCGGCCCGCACCGCGACGACCTGGTGCTTTTGCTTTCGACCCTGCCAGCAAAGGGCTACGCGAGCCATGGCGAGAGCTGGTCTTTTGCGCTGGCCCTTCGCCTCGCCTCGATCAACCTGCTGCGCGGCGAAACCCGAAGCGGCGACCCGGTGTTGATTCTTGACGATGTTTTCGCTGAACTAGATGCTGGCCGCCGAGCTCGGTTGGCCGAGTTGGTTGCCGGCAACGAGCAGGTATTGATCACGGCTGCGGTCGGCGAAGATGTTCCAGAGCAACTAAAAGCTAGAGTTTTGAACGTAAAGGCGGGGGTGGTGACCAATGGCTAACGATTTCGCTCAAGAGTTCTATTTCAAAATGCGCGATGCCGTGACCGGTCGGTTGTCACGCGACGCGAAGCGCATCCTAGAAAAAGCCAAGGCGAACAAGTCGAAACCCTTTGACAAGGGCCGCGACCCAATAACTGCCGGGGCAACTATCGACGGCGTTCTCAAGCAATTTCGCTGGGAGGCCCAACTCGCCGAAGCTGATCTCTTCAATCGATGGGCCGAGTTGGTCGGCGAACAAAATGCGGCTAATTCGCAACCCGAAACCCTGGTTAGCGGGGTGCTCACAATTCGTTGCAAATCGACGGCCTGGGCAACTCAGTTGCGCCTAATGCACAACGACCTTCTGGCAAAGGTGAACGAGGCTCACCCAGAGCTCGAAATCGCAAGTCTCAAGCTGCTCGGCCCCGACGCGCCGAGTTGGAAAAAGGGCCCAAGATCGGTTCCTGGCCGCGGTCCACGCGACACTTACGGATAAAAACCGGCGTGTCGCTTGTCCACCGCTGTGGATAACTTGTGGATAAGTGGATAAATCTGACCCATTGGTTGAGGGTTATGCACAACCCTAAGGGCATGGTTTAGGGTTTCTAAACTTTTCTTGTTCACAACTCAAAATGCTCGTATTTACTGGACATTAGCCACGCTGCCGGGCAGTTGTCCACAGATCTATCCCCAGTATTGAACAAGTTATTAGGGCGTGTTTCACAAGTTATCCACAATTCAGTGCACAACTCGGTTTGCCGCTTGAGTGTCGCAAGGCCATGCTAGACATACACTCAAGTGTTTGCAGGAGGTTTTAATGGCATTGTCATCGGTTCAACCCGTCGATTCGGGTCGCCCAACCGACCAGCGCATGCTGCCAAACGATCTTCTCGCCGAGCAATGCACCCTCGGTGGCATGTTGCTTTCACAAGAAGCCATCGCAGAGGTCTTCGAGCACGTAAAGGGCCCAGACTTCTACGCTCCAAAACACGAAACCATCTTCGAGGCCATCCTTGCGCTCTATAGCAAGGGCGAGCCAACCGACATCATCACCGTCACAGACCAGCTCACCAAGAACGGTGAACTAGTCAAGGCAGGTGGCGCTGATTACCTGCACACGCTCACCTCAATTGTTCCTACTGCTGCCAACGCAGCTTTCTATGCAGAAATCGTTCAAGACAAGGCGACTCTTCGCCGTTTGGTCGAGGTTGGCACCCGAATTGCTCAGATGGGCTACACCGCTCAGGGCGATGTCGAAGACTTGGTCAACCAGGCCCAGGCAGATGTCTACGGCGTCAGCAAGGCCGGCGTCGGCGAAGACTACGTTCCGCTTTTTGACTCAATCGAAGCCGCCATCGAAGAGATGGAGAAAGCTCAGAACCGCGGCGGCGAAATGGTCGGTGTTCCTACCGGTTTCGCGGGACTCGACGAGCTAACCCACGGATTGCACCCAGGTCAGCTGGTCATTTTGGCCGCCCGACCTGCAGTCGGAAAGTCAACGCTCGCCCTAGACATCGCCAGAAACGCGGCAATTCGCCACAACCAGCCGGTCATCTTCTTCTCGCTCGAAATGGGCCGCGCCGAAATAGCAATGCGCATGCTCTCGGCCGAGTCTCGCATCTACTTGCAGAACATGCGAAAAGGAACCCTGAGCGACAACGACTGGTCACGAATCGCTTCGGTTCGTGGCGAGATCAACTCGGCACCGCTGTTCATTGACGACAGCCCGAACATGACCCTTGTCGAGATTCGCGCCAAGTGCCGCCGCCTCGCTCAGAGAGTCGGCCTAAAGATGATTGTCATCGACTACATCCAGTTGATGACTTCGGGCAAGAAAGTCGAATCTCGTCAGCAAGAGGTTTCTGAGTTCTCTCGTGCATTGAAGCTGTTGGCTAAAGAGCTAGAGGTTCCGGTCATCGCGATCTCGCAGCTAAACCGAAACAGCGAAAAGAGCGAAAGCAAGAAGCCTGAGCTTTCGCACCTTCGCGAATCTGGATCACTTGAGCAAGACGCAGACGTCGTGATTTTGCTGCACCGCGAAGACCTCGGAAACCGAGAGCACCCACGTGCAGGCGAAGCTGACCTAATTATTGCGAAGCAGAGAAACGGACCAACCGACACCGTTATCGTTAACTTCTTAGGTCAGTTCTCTAAATTCGAAGACATGAAGAGTTAACAAAATGCGACAAACCAATGCGCTGCGTGCAATCGTGAGTTTTGCGGTCGGAATCTACATAACCTTCTCGCAATCACATTCCGCAGCGATTGGTTTAACTGCCCTCGCAATCTTCGCTCTGGCCTTTGCCGTTACCAACGCAGTTGGCAGCGCAATCTGGGGCAAGGGTCTAATCGCAATCGAAGCGATCCCGCTAACCATCGTCTCTCTGCTTGTCGGAGTCTTCGCGATCATGGTTCCTGGTCTAGATGAAGCTAACGCACGCATCGCCTTCATCGGTTTGATTACCGTGTGGGGTTTGGTTGCCGGGGCATTCGAACTGTATCTAGCTCGCAGAGCCGGGTTTTCTTCAACGGTTGGCCGCGACTACTTGTTGAGCGCAACTCTCAGCATCGTTCTCGGTTTGTTGTTCTTGGTCGCACCGCTCGACATCGTTTCGGCTGTCGGGTTCTTCGGTGCCTACCTAGTTATTTCAGGTGTTCAGTTAGGCGTCGCAGCAGCTTCACCAGTTGCGACAAAGTAGTCTTGACTCATGGCCAACAAAACAAAATCACTAAGAGTTTTTCTCACGCTGTCTTTTGTGGCAGCAGCATTTGTTGGAGTGATTGTTCTAGCGGCAACTAACTATCGCGCAGTAACCGAAGCGCTTATCTGGGCTGGAATTACTTTCATCGTTGTGTTGGTTGCAATCGCAACCATGGCCATGAGCGTTAAAGACGAAGACTCAGACCCAAGCCAGCCAAAACTTAAATAAAGGTCTTTGCTAACTCGGCGGCGATGCCGGTGTAGTTGTGCGGCTTCAATGCGAGCAGACGATCTTTCGCCTCATCAGAAATATCCAAGCCATTTACAAACGTCACTAGTTCGTCGTGGCCGATTCGCTTGCCGCGAGTTAGTTCTTTGAGCAACTGGTAAGGGTCGCTAATCGAAGAACGTCCGGCAGCAACCTCTGCTCGAATCACGGTTTGAATCGCCTCGCCGAGAACCTCCCAGTTCTCAGATAGATCGGCGTCTAACACCGACTTGTTCAATTCGATTTCACCGAGTCCGCGAGTTGCGTTATCAATTGCGAGCAGTGAGTGACCGATTGCAACACCGATGTTGCGCTGCGAACTTGAGTCGGTGAGGTCGCGTTGCATTCTCGAAGTTACGAGAGTTGCCGACAGGCTATCCAAGAGCGCATTCGAAAGTTCAAGATTCGACTCTGCGTTTTCGAAACGAATCGGATTGATCTTGTGTGGCATTGTCGACGAACCGGTTGCACCAGGTTGCGGAATCTGCTTGAAGAATGCGAGCGAGATGTATGTCCAAACATCGGTGCACAGGTTGTGCAAAATTCTGTTGAATAGCGCAATCGCAGAATAAAGCTCTGCCTGCCAATCGTGCGACTCGATTTGAGTGGTCAACGGATTCCAAGTTAGACCGAGTGACTCCACAAAATCTTTTGACTCTTTAGCCCAGTCAACATTCGGTGCTGCAACTACGTGAGCAGAGAAAGTTCCGGTTGCGCCAGAGAACTTGCCAAGGTAGTCGGCGTTTTCGATTCGAGCTAATTGGCGGCGCAAGCGGTAAACGAAAACCGCGAGCTCTTTGCCCATAGTCGATGGGGTCGCCGGTTGTCCGTGAGTGCGGCTCAACATCGCAACATCGCGATATTGCTCAGACAACTCTGCAATCTTTGCCACGAGTTTTTCGGCGCGAGGCAGCCATACCTGTTTGATTGAATCGCGAACCGTGATCGCATAGCTGAGGTTGTTGATGTCTTCGCTTGTGCAGGCAAAGTGGGTGAGCTCTGAAAGATCTGCACGGCCAATTTCGGCCAGCTTGTCGCGAACGAAATATTCGACCGCTTTAACGTCGTGCTTGGTTACGGCCTCGGTAGCTGCCAACTTGGCGACATCGTCATCAGAGAAGTTTGTGACAACCGAACGAAGACGCTCGATTTCGGTGAGGTCAAGCGGTGCGTCGTTTTTGAGAAGGTTTCGGTTAGCCAGGTGAATCAGCCACTCGATCTCGACGTTGATGCGCGCTCGATTCAAACCCGCTTCAGAAAGGTGAAGACCCAACTCGGCAACGGCACCCTGATAGCGACCGTCGAGTGGGCTTAGCGGTTGGTTTGAAAGATTACTCACAAGTCATATTCTGCCTTATGCCTTCAACAGATAGTTCTTCGCTTGGTTTTGCTTGGCTTGCTTCTCGCAAAATCAATGCGTGGATGAACTGCAGAGACAAATCGGTGCGGCCGTCAGTGCTCTTAGCTTTGCCAGACCAGACCCGATGCACTGGGCAGGTGCGGCGGCTCATGCCTTGGGGCAGACGCTCGACGAAATCAGCAGAGAGCTGGGCTCGCTGATCTTCGAAGTCACTTGGTTGCCAAGGGCAAGTGAGGTGCAGCCGGGTGCTTAGCCGAGCGAGCCGCGGCGAAGTCGAACGCGTTAGGGCCTCGCTGATTTTTAGCATCGAACTTCTCGCGGTCGAAGCAATTGCTGTCGCGTTGCTTACGCCAATCGGGTTCGCGCAGCTCGTGACCAAACTCGCTCCGATCATCTTTCGCCTGCGCCGTCTGGTGGTTGCTTGCGAAGAAACGCTTGCGAGCTATGTCGGCGTCGAAACAAGGCTGGCGGGCGAGTTTGCAGACGACAGGCTCTCAATCGGCGAAATAGCGGCTAGCTCGGTTGTCGCCACGGGTGTTCTCGGTTCGGCGGTGGCCTGGGCGAAGCCAACCGGCGGGGTTCAATTCGCGACAGCGCCGACTGGGCTAACTCAGATCGGTGCTCGACTTCGGGTCTTGAGCGACGCGCGGCAGCCGGTTATCCGTGTTGAGAAGTATCAGACCGACGGGCCATCGAGCCGCTTCATCGTTTATCTGCCTGGCACGCAAAACCTGGGGGTGGCCAACTCGAACCCGCTCGACATGCGGTCAAATCTTCAATTGCTCGCCGGTCAGTCGAGCGCGGCCTCGAGGGCCGTTGATATGGCGTTGCGCCGGGCTGGGGTCGGGCCGTCAGATCAGGTGATGCTTGTTGGCTATTCGCAGGGCGGCCTGATCGCCACGCATCTGGCTCAGCAATCACGGGCAGGTCAACTCGACTACCGAGTGGAGCAAGTTGTGACAGTTGGCTCACCAATTGGGGCAAATTCGCCTGTTTCACTCCCCCGAGTGCTCTCAATCGAGAATAAATCAGATTTTGTGCCCCATTTAGACCTGATTTCTAACCCAAATGCTCCAAATTGGCTCACTTTGGAGGGCAACGTGCCAGCAGACGCAGTTCAGGCACACGAAATGGGGTCATACCTGCAGATAATGCGAGACATTGAGTCGACTGGGGAGGGCGCGTTGAACGATGAGGTTCAAAGCGTTGTTAACTTCGCAACCGGATCGGCCACAGTCAGTTACTTTCAACTGGGCCAGGGCAAGTTCTAGCGGCCGTATGCCTTCTTGAAGATGGTGCGACCGATGTAGCTCACGACATAAAGAATGACCGAGGCGAGAATCGCCCATCCGAGAGAGCTAATCGCAAGGCCTTCGCTGTTGAAGCCGTCGATGCTGAAAATCGGTGAACCAATTAGCTGAGACAACCAGGCAACAAACAGCAACAGCGCTCCGTTGATAACTAGGTGAATCAGACCAAAGGTCAAGATGTATAGAGGTGCTGAAAGCACCTTGATGATTGGGCCGATTACGGCGTGCACAAAACCAAAGATCGCGGCAACGACTAGAAACGAGCCAACGCGAGTCCAGAACGAGTCGCCACCGTATGGTGCCAACTTCACAGCCGGAATCAAAAGAGTCACGACCCAGAGGCCGAGAGCGTTGAACATAGTGTTTAGCAAGAAACGAACCATGCTCAGATTCTGCCATAAGCAAGTAGATTTGACCCTGTGAGTCACGACCCAACTGACCTGCCTATGGTGCAGTTTCTCTCGATGGAGGGCGAAGTTCGCGTGCCTGCTCAGTGGGCAGAATATGGCGAATATCTAAAAGACCTCACCGAAGCCGACTACCTAAAGTTCTATCGCGACATGGCTCGCATTCGCCGCTTCGACAACGAGGCAACGGCGCTTCAGCGTCAGGGCCAACTCGGACTCTGGATTCCGGCGATCGGCCAAGAGGCAGCGCAAATCGGATCAGGCTATGGCGTTGGTCCGAACGACCACATTTTTCCGAGCTACCGCGAACACGGCGTAGCCATCACACACGGCATCGACTTGATGTCGATTCTGAAGATGCTTCGCGGCGTGAACCACGGTGGCTGGAACCCAGACGAAACCCGTTTTCACCTCTACGCGATTGTTCTAGGAACCCAGGTTCTGCACGCAACCGGTTATGCAATGGGCGTTAAGTTCGACGGCAAGGTCGGCACCGGAAACAAAGACGAAGACCTCGCGGTGATTTCATACATGGGTGACGGCGCGACTGCCGAGGGTGACGTTAGCGAAGCGTTCTTGTTCGCGGCGGTTAACGAATCTCCAATCGTATTTTTCATTCAGAACAACCAGTGGGCAATTTCATCTCGCTCGAGTGCGCAGACAAAAGTTCCGCTTTATCAGCGCGGCGATGGTTTCGGTGTTCCAGGAATTCGCATCGATGGCAACGACGTTCTCGCTTCATACGCGGTTACGAAGAAGCACATGGATGACGCTCGCGCCGGCAAAGGTCCTTCACTAATTGAAGCTCTCACCTATCGCATCGGTGCACACACCACTTCAGATGACCCAACTAAATATCGCGACGATGCAGAAGTCGAATATTGGAAAGCGCGCGACCCGCTAACGCGTCTAGAAAAATTCTTGCGTCGCAACGGAATCACTCAAGAATTCTTTGACGAAGTCGAGCACGCCGGCGAAGTGTTGAGCGCAGAAATTCGCGAAGCAACTTTTGCATTGAAGAACCCACCAATCGAAAACATGTTCAAGCACGTTTATTCAGAGCAGCACCCGCTGATCGATGAACAGCACGCATGGCTCGAAGGTTATGAAGCTTCGTTCGGCGGTGAAGACTAATGAGCAACATGGTTGAGATGCCGATTGCGAAAGCAATCAACGCAGGTCTGCGCGAAGCAATGCGCAAAGACCCGAAGGTTTTGATGTTCGGTGAAGACGTTGCCGAACTCGGTGGAGTGTTTCGCGTAACCGAGGGACTGCACGCAGAGTTTGGTCAGAACCGAGTCTTCAACACTCCAATTGCCGAGTCTGGAATCATCGGAACCGCTATCGGTTTGGCAATGCGCGGATACCGTCCGGTTACCGAAATTCAGTTCGACGGATTCATCTTTCCGGCGTTCGACCAGATCACCAGCCAGCTGGCAAAGTTGCAGAACCGCAGCGAGGGTTTCTTGAACATGCCGGTGGTTATCCGTGTGCCTTACGGTGGCGGAATCGGTGCGGTTGAACACCACAGCGAAAGCCCAGAGGCTTACTTCGCACACACCCCGGGTTTGCGCGTCATCAGCCCGAGCACTCCGAACGATGCCTACTGGATGATTCAGCAGGCCATCGAGTCAACCGACCCGGTTCTATTTTTCGAACCGAAGCGCCGCTATTGGCAAAAGGGTGCGGTCAATCTTGACGCAGCACCTGGCTCGATGCACCAGGCTCGCGTTGTTGTTCCTGGCAACGATGTCACTTTGGTTGCTTATGGCCCGATGATGAACGTTGCACTTCAAGCTGCAGCACTCGGTGCAGACGAAGGCAAGAGCATCGAAGTCATCGACATTCGCTCAATGTCTCCAATTGATTTTGCAACCATCGTCGAGTCGGTCAAGAAAACTGGTCGACTCGTTATTGCTCACGAAGCCAACACTTTCGTTTCTGTTTCTTCAGAAATCGCAGCTCGCGTTTCTGAGCTCGCGTTCTATCACCTCGAAGCTCCAGCGATTCGCGTTGGTGGTTTTGACGTTCCTTATCCGGCGGCGAAACTCGAAGAGCAGTTCTTGCCAGACGCAGATCGCATTCTCGATGCGATCGATCGAGCTTTGGCTTACTAGGAGACAACATGAGTCAGCTCGCATATTTCAATTTGCCAGACGTCGGCGAAGGTCTCACCGAAGCAGAAATCGTTTCGTGGAAAGTTCAACCGGGCGACCGAGTTTCGGTTAACCAAATCATCGTTGAAATTGAAACTGCCAAGTCGCTCGTTGAATTGCCTTGCCCATTCGAAGGTGTTGTCGCAGAACTTTTTGCACGCGAAGGCGAAACCGTTGAAGTTGGTCGCCCAATTATTTCTGCAACAGTTTCTGATGGTGCAGTTGGCGCAACCGCCACTTCTTCGATTCCGGTTATCTCGCCTGAAATTGCGCAGAGCGCTCACGAAGCCGTGGCCGAAGCGGCAGCATCGCTCTCGCAAGAAGAAACCATGAAGCCACTAGTTGGCTATGGCGTCTCGAACCACGCGGGCCAATCGCGTCGCCGCGGTCGCGTGATGTCGCCGGCACCGGTTGTCGCCCCGAACACGAGCGCTATCCCAGTGATTCCTGGCGCACCGGCCACAGGCTTGATTAGCGTCGTTGCGTCTAGCGAGCAGGTCATCGCGAAGCCACCAATTCGCAAGCTTGCCAAAGACCTAGGCGTTGACCTCTCGAAGGTTGTGCCAACAGGCATGGCTGGTGAGGTTACTCGCGAAGACGTTCTCGGCGGCGCTCAGCAGGCAAGCGTGTTCAGAAACCTTTCGACTCCAGAGGCACCAACAGAGCGCGAAGAGCGAATTCCGGTTAAGGGTGTTCGCAAGGCAATCGCAAGCGCGATGGTCAAGTCGGCATTCACCGCTCCGCACGTGAGCATCTTCGTTGACGTTGATGCCACTCGCACCATGGAATACGTCAAGCGCCTCAAGGCTTCGACCGACTTCGCTGGCGTCAAGGTCACTCCGCTCTTGATTATGGCCAAGGCCATGATCTGGGCGGTTCGCCGAAACCCGACCGTGAACTCAACCTGGACAGATGAAGAGATCATCGTTCACAACTTCGTGAACTTCGGCGTTGCCGCTGCAACACCTCGCGGCTTGATCGTTCCAAACATCAAGGATGCCGACCAGATGTCGATGCTCGAACTAGCGAAGGCAATCGAACAGCTCGCGGCTACTGCTCGCGAAGGCCGCACGACTCCTGCAGACATGGCAAACGGAACCATCACCATTACCAACATCGGCGTATTCGGCGTTGACACCGGAACCCCAATCTTGAACCCAGGCGAAGTTGGCATCGTGGCCCTCGGCTCGATTCGCCCGAAGCCATGGGTGGTCAACAACGAAATCGTGATTCGCCAGGTGACCACAATTGGCGCAACCTTCGATCACCGTGTGGTCGACGGAGACGTTGCATCGCGCTTTGTGCAAGATGTGGCTTCTGTCATCGAGGAGCCAGCACTTCTGCTCGACTAGCAGTTATTGACAATCGTTCTCAATAAGCCTTAGTCTTAGCCTCGAATAGGGAGGCAAACCATGGCTCAAGGCGACCACGGCGGCATGTCAGTTTTCGAAGAGGCTTGGAGCATCTTCACCGACCCGGCCCACATCATGGCTGAGCTCGGCTGGACAATCATCCAAGACGTAGTCATGATTTGGTTGCTCTACGGAACTCTCTGGAAGAAAGTCATCTTGCCGAAACTTCACGAGAAGTTCGACAAAGAGCACGCCATCGAGCACCACGACGAAGACAACCACCAGATCTAGTAACCGAAAATGGCTGATCTAAAGCGCAGAAACACTCGCCAGAAAGATGCCGTGAGGCACGCGCTCGGCGAGGCGATTGGCTTCGTTAGCGCCCAGCAGCTGCACCTCGTTTTGAAAAACCACGGAAGCACCATTGGTCTTGCCACGGTTTATCGAGCCCTGGCCGACTTGGCCGAAGCCGGCGAGGCTGACCCGCTGCAATCGAAGGATGGCGAGCTGCTCTACCGAGCCTGCACCACCAGCCACCATCACCACCTAATCTGCCGGGCCTGCGGCAAGACAGTCGAGATCGAGGCCGACCGAGTTGAGAAGTGGGCAGACGAGGTTGCCAGCGAACACGGATTCACCCAGCCGAGCCACACAATCGACATTTTCGGCACCTGTTCGGCCTGCCAATAATCCGTGAAAAATTAAGCCCAAAAGGCTTGAATTTTTTATTCTCGGGCTTGCTTAAGCCCTGAATTTTCGCCTAAACTTGCAAAGTTGCTATTGCGACCGAATTCATCAAGCCTTTGAACTCTCTGTTCTGATGGCTTGCCCTCTAAAGGAGAACCAAATGGCTGCGTATTGCCAGGTGACTGAGACCGGACCACAGTTCGGGCACCACGTCTCGCACGCTCAGAACAAGACCAAGCGTCGCTTCAACCCGAACATTCAGAAGAAGACTTACTTCGTTCCATCGTTGAAGCGCAACGTAACCCTCACCCTTTCAGCTCGCGGCATCAAGGTAATTGACGTTCGCGGCATCGAGGCCGTAGTTGCCGAGCTAAAAGCTCGTGGCGAGAAGATCTAAGGAGATCTAGAAAATGGCTAAGAAAGACAAGGACATCCGTCCAATCATCAAGCTTCGTTCGACCGCCGGAACTGGTTACACCTACGTAACCAAGAAGAACCGTCGCAACGACCCAGACCGCATCGTGTTGAAGAAGTACGACCCAGTTGTACGCCAGCACGTCGAATTCCGCGAGGAGCGCTAAAAATGGCTAAGAAAAGCAAGATCGCTAAAAACGAGCAGCGCAAAGTAATCGTTGAGCGTTACGCAGAGAAGCGCCTCGCACTGAAGAAGGCTTTGGTTGACCCTAACTCAACCGACGCACAGCGCGAAGAGGCTCGTCTAGGCCTACAGAAGCTTCCACGCAACGCATCACCAGTTCGCGTTCGCGGACGTGACGCAATCGATGGTCGTCCACGTGGATTCCTCGCAAAGTTCGGTGTTTCACGTGTTCGCTTCCGTGACATGGCTCACAAGGGCGAGCTTCCTGGCATCACCAAGTCTTCTTGGTAATCCAAAAGTTTTAACGAAAACCCCAGTCCAAGCGGCTGGGGTTTTTGCTATTTAAGGTCATTTTTGGCCTTTTTTCGGGCGAAACGCCTCGAAATCCGCGTCGCAACACGCCGAGAGGCTAGCATTGGCGCAGAACTACACGGATGTAGTTTGTTTTTTGACTAAACGTCAATTACGCATTAAGAGTCCAGGAGGACACCATGTCAGCACTAAACAAGGGCGAGCTCGTAGCAGCTATCGCTGAGCAGACCGGCGAGTCACAGGCTGCAGTCAACCGTGTTGTTGACGCATTCTTTGACACCATTTCAAAGACCGTAGCAAAGGGTGGCAAAGTCACCATTCCTGGTTGGTTGTCAGTAGAGAAGGGTCACCGCGCTGCTCGTCAGGGCCGTAACCCACAGACTGGTGCAACTATCCAGATCCCTGCAGCGAACACCGTAAAGGTTTCAGCAGGTTCGAAGCTTAAGGCTGCTGTTAAGTAGTCATCTGTTTCAAGAAGAGGCGTCGACTTCGGTCGGCGCCTTTTCGCTTAACTTAGGCTTAGTGCGTGAACGCTAAACAACCAATCATCAATGCAAGAGTTGTTTCGCTTTTCTTTTTCACACTCGCAGCACTCGCACTCGGCGCGACAGTCGCAATTCAAATTGGCGGCGCTGCAAAACCATTCACACTTTTAGACCCGGGTGATTTAGTTCGCTGGGGTCTGCCGCTTTCGCGAGCATTCATGGATGTCGCCATGGCGACGACAATCGGTGCACTAGCAATCGCTGCTTTCGTTTTTTCTGAAGGCTCAGCAAAACTTCGAACAACTATGAACATCGCCGCCGGGGCATCGGTGCTCTGGGTCATTAGCGGAATGCTGTCGATTAACTTCACCTATCTAAACGTGACTGGCCTTGCGTTCAACACTGGGCAAAGCTACGGAGCAGGTCTCTGGCAATTCGTGACGCAGGTTGATCTCGGAATCTACCTATCGCTCAGTTTGGTCGGAGCGCTTGTCGTTTCGATTTTGGCGATTTCCTCTCAGCGACTAACCGCCGCAGCCATTGCTACGGCAGTTGGGTTTCTATCGCTCGTGCCAATTGCGCTAACCGGCCACGCCTCTGGCACCGCCAATCACTCAATGGCCGTGAACTCGCTCGGCCTACACCTGCTCGCAGTTACCCTTTGGGTCGGTGGCCTGATCACGCTCGCATTGGTCAGATTGCGTCGACAAGTCAGTGGCCAAGAGGTCGCCCGCTTCTCTTCGATTGCTTTGTTTAGCTTTGCTCTCGTGTTTGTCTCTGGCCTGATCAACGCGCAGTTGAGAATCGGCTCACTCGAGAACTGGTTGTCTAACTATGGCTTGCTGGTGCTGCTGAAGATTGGCGCGCTCGCGGTGCTCGGTGTCTTTGGCGCGCTCTATCGCCGCCGGTTGATTGCCCGCATAGACCAGCAGCGAAGCGCGTTCTGGCGCGTGGTTGGCGCAGAGGTTGCGGTTATGGCAGCGGCTGTCGGCATTGCCGCCGCGCTGAGCCGAACCGCACCACCGCTGAACCCATCCGAGTTGGTCGGCACGACACCCGCCGAAATTCTCACGGGCCAGAAGCTGCCGCCAGAATTCAACCTGCAAACCTTCTTCACCGAAGTCAAGCCAGATCTGCTTTGGCTCGTGGTTTCAATCTCGGCAATCGGGGCATACCTGATAGGTGTTCGCCGCCTGGCATCCCGAGGTGACAAGTGGCCGGTTTCTAGAACCCTGTCGTGGGTTGGTGGCATGCTGTTGCTCGCCTTCATCACGAGCGGATCACTCAATGCCTATCAGGAATATCTCTTTAGCGTTCACATGGTTGCCCACATGCTGCTGACCATGGCCGTGCCAATCTTCTTGGTGCCGGGTGCGCCAATTACATTGCTGTCGCGTGCCGTTCAAAAGCGCACGGATGAATCGCGAGGCATGCGTGAGTGGGTGCTCTGGGCGGTGCACACAAAGTATGCGCAGTTCATTTCGCACCCGATTGTTGCCGGAGTTCTTTTTGCGTCGTCACTCGTGGTGTTTTATTTCACGCCAATTTTTGGTTGGTCGACTCGCGAGCACATCGGTCACGAGTGGATGGTCGTGCACTTTTTGATCACCGGTTATCTATTCGTGCAGTCACTAATCGGTGTTGACCCTGGGCCGCACAAAATTCAGTTTCCGCTTCGAATCATGCTGCTTATTGGTGTTTTGGCGTTTCACGCGTTCTTCGGCTTGGCGCTGATGACCGGCAACGGCTTGCTTTTGCCAGAGTGGTTTGGAGCAATGGGACGCACCTGGGGAGTCACTCCGCTCGAAGATCAACAAATCGGTGGAGCAATTGCGTGGGGCATCGGCGAATTGCCGACCGCAGCGCTTACGATTATCGTCTCGGTTCAGTGGTTCAGATCAGACGCTCGTGAAGCTCGTCGTTTAGATCGCGCAGCCGATCGTGGGGGCAACAAAGATCTAGAGGACTATAACGCCATGCTCAACAAACTTGCCGACCGTGACAAGCGGTCAAACTAATGCAACAGGTAAAGCTTTCTGACGAACAGCAGCGACTCTTTGAATACATCGAGTCAACTGACTCGCACGTATTCGTAACCGGTCGCGCCGGCACTGGCAAGTCGACACTGCTCAGCTATCTAATTGAGAACACTGACAAGTCGGTCGCGGTTTGTGCTCCTACTGGCGTGGCCGCCCTGAACGTTGGCGGCAGCACTATTCATTCGCTCTTTGGTTTTCCGTTTGGCATTCTCGGCAACATTGACATTTCAAAGCACCTGCGTCGCTATACCCGCGAGATTCTCGGGGCCATCGACATTTTGGTCATCGATGAGGTTTCGATGGTCAATGCCGACATGATGGACGCCATGAGCCTCGCCATGGGAATTGCCAGAGGCAAGCGCAAGGTGCCATTCGGTGGCGCTCAGGTTGTCATGTTTGGCGACCCATACCAGTTGGCCCCGGTGCCGCCGCAGAACCCCGAAGACATCGCCTACATGGCCGAGAACTATCAAAGCTCGTGGTTCTTCGACGCTCATGTCTGGCGCGATGCCGGCCTCGAGCGCTATGAGCTCATCGAGATCTTCAGACAGACCGACACCCACTTCAAAGACATTTTGAACGCCATTCGTGACGGGTCATGCACCCAAGAGATGATCGACGAACTGAACCGCCTTGCCGTTCGCTCGATGCCTCATGACGACATCTTGCGCCTGGCAACCATCAACCGCACGGTCGACCAGGTCAACATCAGTCGCCTATCGCAAATCGCCGATAAGCCACGCGTCTTTCACGCGACGGCTTCTGGCGACATGAAGGCATTTGAGCGAGTTAAGCCAGCAGAAGAGAAACTCGAACTGAAGCTTGGCGCTCAGGTCATGTTCATCAAGAACGACGACTCGAGCCCATTCAAGGATGGCGACGGCACCGCCATTCGCCGCTGGGTCAACGGCACCATCGGGCACGTTGTTGAGTTCAAGAGCGACAGCCACATTGTCGTCGAAGTCGATGGTGAACGCTTCGACGTTGGTCGTTCAACCTGGGAGAAAGTTCGCTACGAAATCGAAGAGTATTTCGACGAAGACACCAACAAGGTCAAAGAGACACTCATCGCGGTTCCGGTTGCCGAGTTCAAGCAGTTTCCGTTGCGTTTGGCATGGGGAGTCACAATTCACAAGTCACAGGGTCAGACCTATGACGAAGTGATGATCGATATGGGTGCCGGTGCGTTTGCACCTGGGCAGACCTACGTGGCTTTGAGTCGCGTGCGTTCGCTCGATGGTTTGTATCTCTCGCGTGCGATTCGCCTAACCGACGTGAAAATCGATCAGCGCGTGCTCGCGTTTATGAACGGTCACCACAACACTGAGACACCGGGAATCGACGAAGGCGACTATGGCGACTTCATTCCTGATGACGACATTCCGATTTTCTAGAGCGGCTTAACCTTCAGCGACTTGAATCGGTCGATGAACTTAATTTCTGAACCGTCAGCAGCTTCGGCACTCGCCCACTCGATTTCGGGTTCGCCATCGAAAACCCAGTTTGGCCATTCGTTCAATAGCACTCGCAAGAATGCACCAGCTTCGTGCTCGGTGATGTTCATGCCCATGCACGAGTGACGACCGAAACCAAAAGCTAGATGAGGCTTGCGATCTCTTTGCAAGTTGATCTGGTCAGCATCAGGCCAAATCGATTTGTCGTGGTTTGCAGAAACAAAACTGAGCAGCACATATTTGCTCGGGTCTCGGTCAGAGTCTTTCGCAGTTCTATCTGCCTCAAGCACGCGCTCCATCTTTGGCAGCGGTGAAAGATAGCGAACCATTTCTGCGATGGTTCGATTGAACCAATCCTGGTTGGCTTTCAAGAATTCACGATCTGACTCGTTTGCAACGAGGTGCCAGGTCAAACCGGTGAGCAACTTGATGACGGTGTCGCGACCGCCGGCAAGCAAGACGTTTGCGATTCCCTGCATCTCATCACGGCTAACCGGTTGCTCGTCAACGACAAGCTGCGAGACGACATCCCAGACATCTTGCTTGGTTGGGTCGGTGACGAGATTGGCCTGTGCGGCGTCGAAAACCCTGTCTAGATAGGCCTGCAGGGTCGCTCCGTCACGTTTGTGCTCGGTGTGCCCCTGGCTGTGTGACTCGGCTGTCCAGACGTCTGGCCCCCACGAGAGCCACTCTTCATAGTCTTGCGGGCGGTCATAAATGATTGTGAGGCAGCCGATTACAAACGGCAGCGAGATCTCACTCGCGATGTCGCCGCCACCGCGCGCGGTGAGTTCAGAAATTAGTTTTCGAGCGAGAGCTTCAAACTGACCAACCTTCGGTTCAATCGCTGCGCTTAGAAAAAGCGGCTGAACTGCCGAACGAAAACTCGTGTGTCGCGGTGGGTCTGCTTCGAGTGGAAGCTGTCGATAAGTTCGAACGTCGCGATCGCCAAGCAAATCACTCGAGTAGGTTTCAAAATCTTTTGCGGCATTTCGAACTGCGTCGTAACCGCGAATCTCTTTGCGTTCCATAAATTCCTATTGAGGGAGCCCGACCCATTCGCGGTCGGTCAAATTGCTTTTCGGTTCATTCGGATTCAACCACCAGTTGATCGGGTGCTCAACGCGACCCGCCCACCAGGTTTCGCTGTGTCCGGTGTTTGGATAAATCGCCCCGATGAATTCTTCGTCTTTTGTGTATCCCTTTGCGCGCATGAGAGCTACAAACTTTTCGTGCAACGGTGGGTAGAGCGCATCTAGTTCGATGGTTCCGCAGTCGGTCCAGATTCTGTTCTTGCCTGCATCTGGCAGTGCCTTAGCCAAACCATCAACCGCAAGATTCATGCCGAACGGCCAGTGCGTTGAAAATGCAAGTGCGGTTCCATAAACATCTGGATATTTCGCGAGACCATAAAGTGAAGCAAGACCGCCCATGCTCGAACCCGCAATTGCGGTTCGGCTGCTGTCGAGCTTCAGCGAGTGACGTTTCGCCAAGAACGGCAGAATCTCTTTGGCAAGCAGCGCCTGATATTCGTCGCTCAACATGACTCGGCTTGCCGGCTTCATCGCCTCGGGCAACATGTCGAGAATCTCTGGGTTTGCGTCGACAAGAACCTGTGGGCCGAGTTCGTTAATGCGGGTGCTGTCGTCGAGCTGCCAAACGCCGACAATCATCGGTGTGCGATCACCACGGATGCGCCTATAGCCGCGCGCATCAGGTCGAAGAGCGTCAAGCAGCCCCCAGGTGGCCCCAAACGTTGAGAACTCTGGCATGAATAGGTTCTTGCCGTCGTGCATCACCAAGACCGGGGTTTCTGGGTTCAGGTCGGCAGGCACCCAGACGTCGACTCGGTGCTTGTGAATCGTGTGAGTCTCGAGTCGACCTCCAGCCATGTGATCTTTGGCTAGTTTTAGCGAGCGCATGCCCAAAAACAGCGGAAAAACGAAGGCAATGGCGCTCACCGCAGATAGCGCCACATAGAGCCACGGCTTGCGCATCTTTAGTCGGCGACCTTCAATGATCATGTATGGGCCGGCAGCAAAGGCGGTAATCATCAGATCGCAGGCAACCACCAAATCTGCGTTAGATGTGAACCACTCACCAAAGAAGTTCTCTTGGTTGACTATGGCCTTGAAGTTGAAATACCAGGCAGTCAACAACCCCGCACCTGCGAGAATGAAATAGAAATAGGCAGTTCTGCGTTGAACATTCATAGGGA
>JAHEGB010000045.1 GCA_024645175.1 Microbacteriaceae bacterium | reverse complement strand
GACGCGTGAATTCCCTCGAGAGCCATGATGTCGCGAAGCTGTTCGCGAAGCTCGGCATCGCCCTGACCGCCGCCGTATTGAATTGCGAGATTGCCCTTCTTGGCCATCATCGACTCGTATGACTTCGCGAGCAACTCTTTTGGCAGAGCCGAGACATAAGGCATGCCGCCGGCTAGCGAGACTACTTCTGGGCGTGAAACAACGGCAAAAAGCGCGCGAACTTCAGAGACAGAAAGGGTGTGGGCGCGCTCGGCGTAAGAATCTAACCAGCCATCGAAGTTAGTGCTGCGCGGAGTATTGCTCTCGGGCATAGGCCTAGCGAAGCCACTGAGCAAGGTCTTGCTCAAGCGCAAACTTTGGCTTGGCACCGACCATTGCCTTGACCAGCTGTCCGCCTTCAAAAACCTGAAGGGCAGGGATGCCGGTGACGCCATACTGCTGTGCGAGTCCTGGCTCTTCGTCGACGTTGACCTTTACGATCTCGATCTTGTCGCCATACTCAGCTGAAATCTGGTCGAGGATAGGAGCTACCTGACGGCAAGGGCCGCACCACTCCGCCCAGAAGTCAACCAACACTGGCTTGGCGTTGGCAAGTACATCTGCCTGAAAGCTTGCGGTTGTTACGTTCTTGGCCATTTTTATCCTCGGTTTCTTGTGGAACTTAGTTTCTAAATTTAGTGGGAGTCTAGGTAGTGCTCTGCATCTAGGGCTGCGACACAGCCAGAACCCGCAGCGGTAATAGCCTGACGGTAGGTCGGGTCAATCACGTCACCACAGGCAAATACACCCGGGATGCTTGTGCGCGAACTGCGACCGTCAACCTTAATGAACTTCTCGCTTGTCAATTCAACCTGGTTCTCAACCAACCAGACGCGAGGGTCTGAACCGATTGCAATGAAAAGACCATCGATTGAGAGTTCGCTAACGCTGCCGTCAACGGTGTTCTTTAGCTTCACGCCAGAAAGGTTCTTCTCGCCCAGCAACTCTTCGACCGCAGAGTTATGGATGACTTCGATCTTCGGGTTGTTCAAGACGCGGTCTTGCATGGTCTTTGAGGCCTTGAACGAGTCACGGCGGTGAATCAGATAAACCTTGCTGCCGAAGCGGCTCAAGAAGTTGGCTTCTTCCATGGCTGAGTCGCCACCGCCAACTACGGCGATTGCCTTCTCTCTAAAGAAGAAGCCGTCGCAGGTTGCGCACCACGAGACACCGTGGCCGCTCAATTCTTTTTCACGAGGCAAACCGAGCTCGCGGTAAGCCGCTCCGGTAGCCAAAATGACGGTCTTGGCCTCGAAAGTCTGGCCACCACCGGTCTTCACGATCTTGATGTCGCCCTTTAGCTCGACTTCGATAACGTCATCTAAGAGAATTTCGGTGCCGAAGCGCTCGGCCTGAGCCTGCATGCTTGCCATTAGATCTGGGCCCATTAGGCCATCTGGAAAACCAGGAAAGTTCTCGACCTCGGTGGTCTTCATTAGCTCGCCACCGGCTTCAACCGATGAGGCGATAAGCAACGGTTCGAGCCCCGCACGAGCGGTATAGATGGCGGCGGTGTAGCCTGCTGGCCCTGAACCGACGATGATGACGTTGCGCAAGATTTCTCCTAGAACTGGGCGAATGCCCCACAGATACTAAGCAAATTTTAGCGGCGCAAAATTCCCTTTGCTGACGACAGGGCGTTCTCGACCTCACGAACTCGCAACAGCTTCAGAAGCAAAAGGTAGACCGCGACCATCACAGCGCCGACGGCAAGATCGACAATCAGCGAGTTCACAATGGTCTTCACGGCGAATGCGCTCGGGCCGACGCCACCGAACAGGTTGAGCGTGCCCCAACCGGCAGCCGCTGCCACTGCGGCCGCGGCGGCAAACTTCAGCGTGCTGCTCGCAATCTGGTGTTGGCCAAGTGAGCCGATTCGCTTGCGCAATAGCCAGTATGCAAGTGCGGCCTGAACAGTGACGGTGAAGCTGGTGAGCAAACTCAAACCGACAACCAACCACTCGCGTGGAACCAGCACCGACATAGTTAGCGAACCGGTGATGTGCAAAGCGATCTGCACGCAGGTGAAAACGAAAGGCGTGCGAGTGTCTTCGAGTGCATAGAACGAACGCTGCATCATGAAGACGAAACTGAACGGAAGCAACCCGACCATCAGCGCGATCAAAACATTTGCCAGAGCAGCGGTGCCAACATATTCGCCGATGAAGATTCGCGAGATCGGATAAGCGAGAACGATTATGGTCGCGCTCGCGATCACTGAAATAAGTGAGATTGTGCGAAGACCCTGAGCGAGATCTGACTTCATCAGGTCGATGCGATTTTCTTGAACGTGCGCAGACATCTTTGTGAAATATGCGGTCGCAATAGAAACCGTTGCAACGCTGTGCGGCAACATGAAAATCAACCAGGCAATTGCGGCTGCTGCAACGGATGCGATTGCAACCGAATTGCTTCGCGCGCTAACCGCACTCGATGCAACAACAGTTTGAACAAGCCCGCCGATCTGTGTTGCGACAACCATGCCGAGCGACCATGATGCCGCCTTGAGTGCAGGTCGCAATCCGAAACCGCGCCACTTGAAATTCAAGTTGAGTTTGATTCCGATTTTCTTCCAGGCAACAAAAAGAATTAGTGCTTGCGAAATCACACCGAGTGTCGCAGTGCCGGCTATCCATGAAATTTGCAACTGCGACCAGTCTTCAACGTTTTGAATTCCGGTTGGGTCTGTGCCGAACATCACGACATAACCGATGAGGCCGGCGAGTGAAACAACGTTGTTCAAAACCGGCGCCCACATGAATGGGCCGAATGCGCTTCGTGCGTTTAGCACCTCACCCAAAAGCGAATAGAGGCCATAGAAGAAAAGTTGTGGCAAGCACCAGTATGCGAACGCCGTGGCAAGAGCTAGTTGTGACGCCGACCAACCAGAGGTGTAAAGCGAAACCAAGACCGGAGCGGCGAGTGTGGTGGCCACGGTCGTGAAAAAGAAGATGGTGATGATGAAGGTCAGCAGCTTGTCGACATAGCCCTTGCCGCCATCTTTGTGGGCTCTGGCCTTGACGATTTGCGGCACCAAGACCGCCTGCAGCACGCCGCCGACGATGATCGCATAGACGTTGTTTGGCAGCTGGTTGGCGACACCAAAGGCGTCTGCTGCGTTTGTGGTGACACCAATCGCCATCGCCAGCAACACCGAACGAGCGAAACCGAGTGCTCGCGAAAGCACGGTTCCGCTCGCCATAACCAGCGAAGACTTTACGATGCTCATTCGGCGTTTCTGTTTTCGCGACGCTTGCGAAGAGTTCGCATCAGACCGAGTGTTCCGAGAATCGAAACAGCTGCGGTGAAGCCAACGATGATCGTGGTCTCTGCGTCTGCGTTCACATTCACATGGATGATGGTCTTCTCATCGAGAGAGTGACCAGAGAAACTCTTTAGCCAAACCACTAAGTCGACTTTGCCAACACCGGTTGCAGTCACCGGAAGTTTTGCGGTGACCGTGGTGCGCGCAGGAATCTTAACTTCGATTGCCGCTGGAATAACTAGTCGACCGTTTGTCGCAATAGCGTGCATGTGCACGACAACATCGTTCGCGTAATCGTTTTGAATTCGCACAGGAATATTCGACGAAGAAGAAAGCAGGTTGATGTCAGAACCTGGCACGAAATGAACGCGCGCAAAGTCGGTTGGTTTTTCGGTGTGCAAATTTGCACTCGCTGAAGAAGTCGACATCAGTGCGAAAGAAAGTGCGAGCGCTGTTGCAGCGAATTTGCGAATCACTCTTCGGCCCTCGCCCACTCGATAACTTTTCGCGCGAGGCGTCGTTCGTTTTCGTGCGTCAGTTGCTTTTCTAGTTCGTCGAGTGAAAACCATTGAACGTCGACAGCTTCTTGGTCTGGATCGTTTTCGATGGTGAGCTCGCCACCGGTTTGCTGCATCAAGAAATGGTGAACGGTTTTCACAACTGTTTTCTCGGGCGTCTGAAATTCGTAGCGAATGTCGCCAAGGTGTTCGAGAATGTCAACTTCGAGCCCAGTCTCTTCGGCGATTTCTCGAACCGCTGCTTGCTCGATGGTTTCGTCGCCCTCGGGGTGACCCTTCGGAACGCACCAGTCGATTCGTCCGCCGCGATTTAGACGCCCGATCAGGGCCACACGCAAACTGCCGTCTGAGCAGAGCACGAAACCTCCGGCAGAAGTCTCGGGCACCCGTGGTCGGGTTGTGCCTCGCTGCCGTTCGCTCATAAAGCAAAGTTTAAGCCTTCGACCAAGCCACACCCTGTGGCACGATTGAGAGCATGCAGAGCGTGGCCGAGGCACTGGCGAATCTCGAGGCGAACCTCGATTCGCCGCTATTTGCCAAACTCGGCGAACGATT
>JAHEGB010000065.1 GCA_024645175.1 Microbacteriaceae bacterium | reverse complement strand
CAAGTCGATGGCACTGACAACCCTGATCTCGGCACCGAAGACTTCGACAAATTGGTCTGGATCGCTGATGGACCGAAATGGGCAGTTGGTGGAACCCAGTTGGTGCTTCGCCGCATTCGCATGAATCTTGACACATGGGACAAACTCGGTCGTGAAGCCAAAGAAGACGTAATCGGTCGGCATCTCGACACGGGCGCACCGCTAGGAAAGACGAACGAATTCGATTTTCTCGACTTTAACGCCAAGAAACCAAATGGCCTAGATGTCATCCCTGCTTTTGCTCACGTTCGCAGAGCCTCGGCTGCAGACCTAGGTGAACGATTCTTCAGACGCCCATTCAACTACCAGGTGCTCGGTGAAAATCCAGGAGAGCTCGAGTCGGGCCTGCTCTGGACCGCCTATGCGCGTGACCTGACTAAGCAATACCTGCCTGTTCAGAAGAGGTTGGCTGAGTTTGACCTGCTAAACCAATGGACCACTCCGGTTGGCTCGGCAGTTTTCGCCATAGCTCGTGGGGTTGAGCCGAGTCAGATTCTGGCCGAAGAACTCTTTAGTTAGAGAAACTTGGCTCGTGCCGATTTGAGCACTGAAGCGTCAACGCGTTTGGCGGCAAACTGGTCTGCTGCTACCTCGCAAAGCCGATCGATCTCGTGGCTCATTACCTTTGATGCTCGAACGAATCCGGTCAGCGTTTCGACCACCCGAACGAACCGGCGAAGGCCGTTATGTCTGGCTTTGAGGTGTCCTAACTCGTGCCAGAGCACAGCTTCGAGTTGAGCTTCGGTAAGCGAGTGAACCGCCCCGCTAGACACCAGAATCCTGGGGCTTGGCTTTGAAAGCGCGATGGCAATAAACACGTCGATTTCTACGACTTCAACGGGCACGCCCTCAAACGTGCGAATCAACTTGCCTGGCAACACCGGCGACGAGAAGAGCTGCTTGAACTTGGCCACGATTGGGTCAATCTTTAGGTTTATGAGATTGATGGCGATTCCAGCCATTGCAAATAGCAACCAAGGCAAAAGACTGAAGACAATCGTAAGAAGAAGGTCTTGACGATGTTGCTCCAGGCTCGAGAAGTTATCGAACACAGACCAAATCGCCACGATGATCGCAGTTGAGGTCGCAACGATTGCCGAAACGAACAGCATCAACCACGCGGCGATTCCAAAGCGAGGACGTTTTGTGAACAGACCTAACCACAGTGGCGCAATTGTTGATGCAATCACCACCCACTCGAGTGCGAGCGGCACTAAAACGAGCGCAGGTTTCACGAACTATTTTTCGTTCAGCAGTTTCTTTAGCGCTGCAAGAGACTTTTTGCTGAGGCCAGCTGTGAAATGCGAAAGCGTTAGCGCTTGATTAGACGAGTCATTGACTAGTTCTAGCAACTGGCGGGCGGTGTGCTGTTCGCGCGAGTCGACGGCAGCAAATAGATGAGAACGACCTTCGCCAGCTGTGCGCTCAACAAGTGCTTTGTCGCAAAGACGAGACAGCACCGTGAGAATTGTGGTTAGCGCAAGATCGCTATCGACATTGCAACGAGCAAGAATCTCGTTAGAAGTCAACGGCTGATCGGCATCCCAGAGAATATCTAGAACCAGGTTTTCGAGCTCGCCTTGCTGTCTTGCGCGTTTGGTCATTGCACAATTCTACAACTTGTCGAATTATTTGCTCTCTAGAACCGTCGGTCTTGGGTGCACCCTGGTCAGCAAGAAGAGACCCACGATGAGAATCAGCATCAGGCCCCAGATGCCCCAGATAGTTGCATCTTTCACGCCCAGCACTGAGTTGGCCAATGTGATTGAAAGAGCCCAGAACGTGCCAGACATGAAGCTAACCGCACGACCGGTGAACTGGTAAAGCCCGAAGACCTCGCCCTCACGGCCAGCTGGAGTAAAGCGAGATACAAAAGTTCGGCTCGAGGCCTGTGCCGGGCCAACAAACAAGCAGAGCGCCAGACCGCCGATCCAGTAGGTGATCACGCCGTAGTCGTAGAAGAAGAACACCGCCGAGCCCGAAATGATGAGACCCACAAGTGAAGCAATGATGATGCTTCGGCTTCCGAAGATGTCATCTAGGCGGCCGCCGATTACGGCACCGATTCCAGACACAATGTTCGCCGCAATTCCAAAAATGATGATTTCAGTTTGGGTGAAACCAAACGCGAGTGAACCGAGCACAGCGCCAAAGGTGAATACGCCAGCAAGTCCATCGCGATAAATTGCCGATGAAATCAAAAACTTTAAAGTCTCTGGTGCTTGTGCACGAAGAGATTTAAGCTGCGCCCAGATTGATTGGTACGACTGCAAAATGGTTTCTTTGCGGGCGTTCGGGTTTTTTGCAATCTCTGGCACCCGAATCATCAGCGGAATTGAGAAAACCAAAGTCCATGCAGCGCTGAATAAGAAGACGGCACGAATGTGAATCGAGTCGTCTGTGCTAATTCCGAACCACGGCACTTCGGCCATGATGAAGCCAGCAAGTGAAATCGCAAGCAAGACGATTCCACCGGCATAACCAAGACCCCAGGCATAACCCGAAACACGACCGATGTTTTTCTCGGTAGTTACTGACTTCAACATTGCGTAGTAGTTAATGAGTGCAGACTCTTGAATGACGCTTCCGGCTCCATACAGAACCAAACCGATCAAGAAGAATTCAGGTGCGGGTCGAACAAAGAAGCTGGCAATCATGATGCCAACCAATAGATAGGTGTTGAACATCAACCAGAATTTGCGGCGCCCAGTGTCATCAGATCGACGACCAAGCACCGGAGCAATTAGGGCGAGAATTACGCCGGCTATTGCGGTGGCGACACCTAATTGCGCGTCAGCTTGAACATCAGCTCCGGCAACGGCCCCGGCCAGATAGACCGGAAAGATAAAGGTCTGCATGATGGTCGGGTAAGGCTGTTCGGCCCAATCCCAGAGTGCCCATGCGAATGTGCCACGTTTCTTTGTGCTTGCGCCATTGGAAGTCATAACGACAACTTATGGCAGTCTGGGCGGCCATCCGTGCGATTTTGATAACGAATTGCCCAAACCTGAGAGTTGAGTGAACATCGCTCAACTTTGGCCCAAAATGCTTGACAAATCGTTTTCGAGAACCGAAACTTGAGTCAACGAGGCTCAGGTTTTTGAGCCCAATAGCAAAACAAAGGGCAACAAGCCCAAAGAAAGAGGAAACACAATGGCACGTGCAGTAGGCATCGACCTTGGCACCACCAACAGCGCGGTTAGCGTGCTCGAGGGTGGAGAGCCAACCGTTATCGCTAACGCAGAAGGCTTTCGCACTACCCCTTCGGTAGTTGCATTCACCAAGGATGGCGAGATTCTGGTCGGAGAGACCGCAAAGCGCCAGGCCGTCACCAACGTTGACCGCACCATCGCATCGGTGAAGCGTCACATGGGCACCGACTGGACTTTCGCAGTCGACGACAAGAAGTACACCCCACAAGAGATCTCAGCTCGCATTCTTGCGAAGCTAAAGCGCGACGCTGAGACCTACCTGGGTGAGGCTGTTACCGACGCGGTAATCACCGTTCCGGCTTACTTCAACGACGCCGAGCGTCAGGCAACCAAGGATGCCGGCGAGATCGCCGGACTAAACGTTCTTCGCATCATCAACGAGCCAACCGCTGCAGCTTTGGCATATGGTCTCGACAAGGGCAAAGAAGACGAACTGATTCTCGTGTTCGACCTCGGTGGCGGAACCTTCGACGTTTCTCTTCTCGAAGTCGGAAAAGACGAAGGCTTCTCAACCATCCAGGTTCGCGCAACCTCTGGTGACAACCGTCTCGGTGGAGACGACTGGGACGCCCGCGTAGTCGAGCACCTGGTAAAGAAGTTCAAAGAGACCACAGGTGTCGATGTGTCGAAAGACAAGATTGCACTTCAGCGTTTGAAAGAAGCAGCTGAGCAGGCGAAGAAAGAATTGTCACAGTCAATGTCTGCGAACATTCAGTTGCCATACCTATCTCTAACCGAGAATGGTCCAGCAAACTTGGACGAAACTTTAACTCGCGCACAGTTCGAGCAGATGACTGCCGACTTGCTTGAGCGCACTCGCAAGCCATTCAACGATGTGATCGCAGAAGCTGGCGTAAAGGTCGGCGACATTGCACACGTAGTTCTCGTCGGTGGTTCAACTCGCATGCCTGCAGTAACTGAATTGGTTAAGCAGCTAACCGGAGGTAAAGAACCAAACAAGGGTGTGAACCCTGACGAGGTTGTTGCAGTTGGTGCGTCACTTCAGGCTGGTGTGTTGAAGGGTGAGCGCAAAGACGTTCTTCTTATCGACGTAACTCCACTTTCACTTGGAATCGAAACCATGGGTGGAATCATGACCAAGTTGATCGAGCGCAACACTGCGATTCCAACCAAGCGTTCTGAGACATTCACTACGGCGGCTGACAACCAGCCTTCGGTTTCTATCCAGGTGTTCCAGGGTGAGCGCGAGTTCACTCGTGACAACAAGTCACTCGGAAACTTTGAGCTAACCGGAATCGCACCTGCACCACGCGGCGTGCCTCAGGTTGAGGTCACCTTCGACATCGATGCAAACGGCATTGTGCACGTAAGCGCGAAAGACAAGGGCACTGGCAAAGAGCAGTCGATGACCATCACCGGCGGATCTTCATTGCCAAAGGAAGACATCGAGCGCATGGTTCGCGAAGCTG
>JAHEGB010000064.1 GCA_024645175.1 Microbacteriaceae bacterium | reverse complement strand
CTTGCAGCTGCACTTGATGCAGACGTTTGCGAAATCTACTCGGATGTCGATGGTGTTTACACCGCAGACCCACGCGTAATTCCTGCAGCTCACAAGCTAGACGCAATTGACATCGAATCAATGCTCGAGTTGGCTGCGGCCGGCGCGAAGATTTTGCACATCCGTGCGGTTGAATACGCGCGTCGTCACAACGTTGACTTGCGAGTTCGTTCGACATTCAGCACTGATCCGGGAACCATCGTTTACTCAACAAAACCAGAGGGAAGCAAAATGGAAGAGCCAATCGTTTCGGGAATTGCAACCGACAAGGGCCAGGCAAAGATTACGGTTATCGGTCTGCCTGACGAGCCTGGCAAGGCTGCAGAGGTTTTTCGCGTGGTTGCCGAGGCTGACTCGAACATCGACATGATCGTTCAGAACAACCCAACCGGTGTTGACGTAACCGACCGCGTGGCAGACATTTCATTCACGCTTCCGCTTGGCGACCTCGGCCGCATGGCCGGTGCCCTCGAGGGTGCAAAGGCAACTCTTGGCTTTCGCGAGCTCGAGCAAGACGCAGACATCGGCAAGCTCTCGGTGGTCGGCGCGGGAATGCGCACCCACTCTGGCGTATCGGCAACTTTGTTCTCGGCCTTGGCTAACGCAGGCATCAACATCGAAATGATTTCGACCTCTGAGATTCGCATCTCGGTTGTCACCAGCTCAAAGCAGCTAGACGACGCAGCGCGTGCCGTGCACAAGGCATTCGGCCTTGACAGCGACACCGAAGCCACTGTTTATGCCGGAACCGGACGATAGGAACAAACCATGAGCCGCAAACCAAACCTCGCTCTCGTCGGTGCAACCGGTGCAGTTGGCACCGTGATGATCGACATCATTAACAACCGCGAGAACATCTGGGGCGAAATTCGCCTAATCGCTAGCCCTCGTTCGGCCGGCAAGAAGATCAAAGTTCACGGCGAAGACCTAACAGTCGTTGCACTCTCACCTGAGGCATTCGACGGCATCGACATTGCCATGTTCGACGTGCCAGACGAGGTTTCAGAAGTTTGGGCACCAATCGCAGCAGAGCGCGGAGCAGTTGCAGTCGACAATTCTGGCGCATTCCGCATGAACGATCAGGTTCCGCTAGTTGTTCCAGAGGTAAACCCAGAGCAGGCAAAGAACCGCCCGCTCGGAATCATCTCAAACCCTAACTGCACAACTTTGACCATGATGGCCGCTATGGGCGCGCTTCACAACAAGTGGACTTTGAAAGAACTTGTTGTTTCGAGCTATCAGGCAGTTTCTGGTGCAGGTGCCGCTGGTCTCGATGAGCTAGCTGCAGAACTTGCAGTCGTCGGCGGCAAGCTTTCACTCGGAACCGAGACCGACGACGTCAAAGCTGCACTTGCTGCGGCAGGCAACGACTTGAGCAACTCTCCATGGGCTCACCCAATTGCTCTAAACGTGATTCCTTTCGCAGGTTCGCTGAAGGCCGGCGGCCACTCGAGCGAAGAGATGAAGGTTCGCGACGAGTCACGCAAAATTCTTGGCATCAAAGACCTAAAGGTTGCAGCAAGCTGCGTGCGCGTTCCGGTGCAGGTTGCTCACTCGCTAACCGTGCACGCTACTTTTGCTGAATCTTTGACTCCAGAAGAAGTTCGCGACGTTCTCGAGCAGCAGCCGACCATCCGTGTTCTAGACGACCCAGCGAATAACGTCTACCCGACACCTTCACACGTCGCCGGGCAAGACCCAACTTTTGTTGGCCGCATTCGTCAGTCACTCGACTTCGACAAGAGCATCGAGCTATTCGTAGTTGGCGACAACCTTCGCAAGGGTGCCGCGCTAAACACCTACGAAATTGCCGAACTTGTAGCAAAAGAGTTCTAGTCTTTTCATATGCGCAAAGCAATCACACTCCTCAGTGCGATTGCGCTGGCTTTAACTTTTAGTGCCTGCAGCCCTGGCGATTCGTCACCGAACCCAGATGGCTCTAGCGCGATGTCGACCCCAGACCCAGCCTTGATTCCGGGCGCACCGGGCACCGACGTAAAGAACATCGACTCGGCCCTGTTTGACGTTGGCTACAGCGAATACCTGTTTAGAGCTGGCGAAGGCCCGGTCTGGTGCACCATCAACGCAGAAGAGAAGTGGGTGCTCTGCGAGCAAAACGAGGCCGCTGCCGAATATGCTCCGGTGCCAACCCCAGACGAGTGCCAGGGCAGTTATGGCTACCAGCTGAAACTCTATGAAGATGGCTCATCTTCGACACTTGCCGATGGCGCAGCAACAGGGTTTTTGTGCAGTGGCGGTTATTACTCAGACCCTGAAAACGCGGCAACGCTGAACAGCGGCGAATCAATCACAGTTGGTGCGATCAAGTGCTACGTGAAAGATGTGACTGCTCGCTGTGACAACGCCAACTCGCAATACATGGCGCTCGGCCCTAAAGTTTGGGCAGCAAAGAACTAGTTCTTAGCGACCAGGGTAACCAGTCGCACTTCTGGTCGGTTGAACCAGCGAATCGGCGCAAAAATCGAATTGCCGAGACCGGCGCAAACATTTAGCAACACAACGCGCCTATCAAAAGCCCAAGCGCTCATTCCCTTTGAAAACTTGTTTGGCAGATCGCAGTTTGTAGTCAGCGAACCAATAAACGGAAACCGCACCTGACCGCCGTGCGTGTGGCCGGCAAAAATAATGTCTGCTCGCTCTTCTGCCATCGCTTCGATGACTCGGCGATATGGCGCGTGCGTCACACCGATAATCAGGTCGGCACTCGAATCTGAATTCAAAGCATCAAGGTCATCTAGGTCGTCATGTGCATCGTCAACGCCGATGAAAGAAATCTTGGTGCCGGCAATATCAAGAACTGCGTTGCGATTGTTCAGGTTTTTCCAGGAAAGCGATTCGAAAGTGCTAGTCATGATTTCGGTTTGCAGAGCCGTTTCGTGGTGCGGAGTCGATGGCTTGAACAAGTAGGCAATCGGGCTCTTGAATCTCGGAGCGTAGTAGTCATTCGAACCGTTGACAAACACACCTGGCACGTCGAGCAGCGGGCCCAGTGCGCTCAGGGTTGGCTCGATTGCATCAGTGTGGCCAAGGTTGTCGCCGGTGTTGACAATCAGGTGTGGCTGCAGCGAGCCGAGGACTTTGATGAACGCCTGCTTGCGTCGCTGCCAAGGGGCCATGTGAATGTCGCTGATGTGCAAAACACGGATGGGCCTCGAGCCTGCCGGCAAAACCGCCGCTTCTGCCTCGACAACGGTGAAGCGCCAGCGCGCGAAGGTCATGGCATAGATGCCAATCGCGAGGGCGACGGCAAGCGCAATGGCTAGAGCGGTCATGGCTATGGGCCAGAGCTGATGTAGAGCAGAATCGCTCCGGTGCCCGGTGCTGAAGTTCCGGCTGCCGGGTCTGTGCCAGTAACAAGACCCTTGGCAATCGTGGTCGACTTCACGAAGAACTGAGTCTGCGAAGGCTGTGGCTCGCTAACCGCGGCAAAGCCGGCTGAGAGCAACTTCGCCTTGGCTGCCGCAACGGTTAGACCGGCAACATCTGGCACAACGGTGTTGCCACCCTTGCTCACAAAAATCTTGATCTGGGTGCCACGAGGCACAACAGCTCCGGCGGCTGGGCGAGTGTAGGCAACGGTTCCGGCAGGTGCCGAGGAGCTAACCTGACCAACCACAACTGCTGCGTTCAAATCTGAAGTCTGAATTACCTGAACTGCAGCACTCGGAACTTGAGTTGTGACAACAGGAATCTTGATCATGGTTGCGGCAACCATAGATGGCGGCGGAACATCGAGAGCCGAACCAGGGTAGAGCTTGTTCACGGTTTGCATCGTTGTGCGCCAGATGTCGTGACGCACGGTGTTACCCGCTTTGTTGTTTAGACGAATGCCCGGCAAAGCAACAGAACCAGAAACGTTGCCAACCCAAGTAGCTGTTCCAACAGCACTCGAGAATCCGGTCATCCAGGTTTGAACACCAGAGTCAGTTGTTCCGGTCTTGCCGGCGAGCGGAGTGTTGTCGCCGGTTGCCGAAGCACCACCGGTTCCGCCGCTGATAACTCGCTGCATCGCATAGGTCATTCCGGCAGCAACCTCAGGAGTCACCGCTGCGCTGCACAAAGATTTTGGAACAGCAATCTCTTTTTTGGTCGAGCGAACTACAACGCGGTCGATTGCAATTGGCGAGCAATACACTCCGTGGTTTGCAACTGCTGCGTTCGCCGCTGCCATGCGCAATGGTGAAAGCTCGTTGACGCCAAGAATCGATGAAGGAACATATTGCAATTCGGTGCCGTCGGCACGACGAATTCCGAATGCCATCGCGGTGTCACGGATGTCGCACAGGTCGAGCTGGCTGGCCATGTCGGCGAACGCGGTGTTTACCGACATGGCAGTTGCCGAGACAACCGATAGGTCTTCTGGTTCTTTGACGATATTCTTCGGTGCCCAGGTGCCGACCAAGCCGCCGCAGCGAGCCGAGAAGTCTGAGGCGTTCCATTCCTTGACGCGACCGTCGACGTGGTCGCCGAGCTTGAATCCGTGGGTTAGCCAGGCAGCAAGGGTGAAGATCTTGTATGTCGAACCGGTCTGAAAGCCGCTAGAACCGCCGTGGGTCTTGTCGCTCGAGAAGTTCACCGAGGTGTGACCCTGCTCGCCAGAGTTGGTCTGGTCGTAGACGCGGTTCTGGGTCAT
>JAHEGB010000060.1 GCA_024645175.1 Microbacteriaceae bacterium | reverse complement strand
GACAAAGTTTGCAGACCTAACCATTGAGCAGCAGGTTGAGACCATGCTGCCACTCGCCAAAGAGATCATCGACGGCTTCGACCTCGGCGAGTGCGAACTTGAGTCGATCAACCACGAGTTCAACAGCACCTTCAAGGTGACTGCTGCGAGCGGCGAACGCTTCGCTTTGCGCATAAACGTCAACTCGCAGCGCACGCTGCCAAACCTTAAGGCCGAGATCTTTTGGGTCGAGCAACTCGCTCATGTTGAAGGCCTAAAAGTGCCAACACCTGTAAAGAACGCTTCGGGCGAATACATCTCGAAGGCGTGGCACCCGATGCTCGAGCGCGACCTATTTGCCGTGCTCTTCACCTGGCTTGAAGGCGAAGAGCTTGGTGACGAGCCGACCGAAGAGATGATGCGAGCAACCGGTCGAGCCGTTGCCCGCATGCACATCGCTTCGCGCGACACCAAGTTGCCGGCAGGTGCAGAACTTGCGACGGTCGACGACATGTTCTGGGGCAACACCGACTCAATAACTCCGTCTGACCAGCTCACTGCAGAAGACAAGGCGACACTTGCTCGAGCAATCGAACGCATTGAGTCGACCACCAAAGCCATGTATGCGCGCACCAAGCCGCAACTGCTGCACGCAGATGTGCATCCGTGGAATGTGATGTGGCACGACGGTGATGTTGCCGTTTTCGACTTTGACGACTGCGTGATTGGAATTCCGGCGCAAGACATTGCAGTCACCCTCTATTACAACGACACCCCTGAGCAAGATGCTGCGTTCTTGGCTGGTTATCAAGAGATCGCACCACTGCCTGACTACACAGAAGAAGAGATGCAGATCTTGCGATTGCAGAGGCGAATCTTTTTGCTCAGCTACATTCTCGAAACCGAAAACCCTGAGCACCGAGCAATGGTTCCGAAATATCTCGAAGAGACTTTGCGTCGAGTGCACGCATTGCTCGGTTAGCATCAAGCCATGGACATCAAGTTCGCACCAGCCGGAGTCATGCCAGAGGCACCCGAGAAGATTGCTCGCAAATCAGCGAAGCGCAAGATTCAGGTTGACCGGGCCGCGACGCTGTTTGAACCAGGCAAGCAATACTCCGAGACTGAAATCAACATTCTTTTGATGCAGCTATTCGAAGACCACGTATTTGCCCGCCGAATGATGATCGAAAACCGAATTCTCGATCGCACGCCAAACGGCTCAACCTACTGGTTGCTCGAAACTAACTAACGTCTTTGTATACGTCACGCCGATGTGCGATTCGCACCACGAGAATCACTAATCGCTCGTCTTCAATTTGGTAGATGATTCGGTAATCACCGACTCGAACTCGAAACTTTGGCTCGTTCGCGACCAGCCGCAAAGCTTTTGAAGGTCTGGGGTTGATGCGCAGCAACTCGACCGCCGCAAAGATGCGTCGTTGAACAGGCTTGTCGAGCGCTTGAAGGTCCTTCTTGATTTTTGAAGACCATTCGACCGTGTAGCTAGATTTCGTCAAGATCTAGGCCCAACTCGGCGGCCAACTCCTCGGTGGTGTAGGTGGGTTCACCATTGCGAATGGCGGCCATTCGCTTTTCGGCTATTTCGATATCGCGCGAGTCTTCGAGCACCTGCAGGGCGAGCTTCGCGAGCTCGGCATCCATGATTGTTACCGTCTTGCGACCGTGATCGGTGATGGTGACCGGTTCAAGGCGAGCGGCCTCGATGGTGTCTGCCCAGTTCTGACGGGCCTGAGTCGAGCTAATAGTGTTCATGTGCAAAATGTATATTATTTACAAATTGCACACAAGCCTCAGTTAGCGCTTGGCGTGAAAGGCCAAAACCTGCTTTGCAAATGCCTCAGATAACGCCCAAGCCTGCTTGCGATAGCTGGCAGCCAACTCGTGAGACTTTGCGATCTGCTCGTCGAGGTCGATGCCCTCGCGAATGAACGCGCGGCGGTAGGTGCTGAGCCAGGCCAGCTGCTGTGAAAGCCCGACCTCTGGGTGAAACTGGGTCGCCCAAGCGCTCGAGCCAACCCTGAAGGCCTCGACCATGCCATCTGCATCGCCAAGCAGAACGGCGTTCTCGGGCAATTCAAAAGTGTCGTAGTGAAACTGAAATGCGTCTGCCGATTCGCCCAGAGTGCCGATTACAGGGTCGTTTGCGGCCTCTGGCAACATCTTTACCTTGGTCCAGGCAAATTCGCCGGTCTCGGCCTTATAGACGCGCCCACCGGCAGCCGAAGCTAGCAACTGAGAGCCAAAGCAAAGGCCAAGCAGGGGAGTCTCAGTTTCAAGCGCCCACTGCATGATTTTGCGCTCGTGGGTCATCCATGGGTGTTCGGCCTCTTCAAGCACTCCGGCATGGGCTCCGAGCGAGATGATGCCCGAATACTGGTCAAGGGTTTCGAGCATTGGGCGGCCGTCGCCGTCGTTCTGAACATCCCAGGTGGTCATCAAAATGCCGGCCTCGGCAATCGGGTTGGCCATCTCGTTTAGGTGGTCATCGATGTCGTGAACGACGACCAGAATCTTCGGCTGACTGCTCATGTTTGCTCCTTTGCAATGCCAGCCTATTGCCCAACAGGCATAGACTCAGAAACATGGCTAGTGAACACAATCACATTCCAGAACTTTCGCAACTCAGAACCCGTCACAGCTCAAAGTGGAGACGTTACGGACATGATGTGTTGCCGATGCACGTGGCAGAGATGGACTTCGAGGTCGCCTCTGGCATTCGCAAAACTCTGGCAAAGATGATCAATGAATCAGACCTCGGTTACCTCGGACCAATTCCTGAAGTTGGCGAGGCATTCTCTAAATACGCCGCAAAGAAGTGGCACTGGCAGGTTGATGCCCACCAGGTGAAATTAGCCACGGATGTTGGCGTGGCCGCTGTCGAAATTTTTCGTGCAATCGTAAAACCTGGCGACAAGGTCATGGTGAACTCTCCGGTTTACACAAACTTCTGGACATGGATTCCTGAAGTCGGCGGGCAGGTTCTTGATGTTCCCCTCGATCGCGCTCGCGGATGGCGTCTCGATGTCGATGCAATCGACAAGGCTTTTGCATCAGGCGTAAAAGTATTGCTGCTCTGCAACCCGCAGAACCCGGTTGGCACTGTTCACTCGCGCGAAGAGCTAACTGCAATCGCAGCAAGTGCTCGCAAGCACGGAGCAATTGTCGTCAGCGATGAAATTCACGCACCGCTCACTTATGACGACGCCGAGTTTGTTCCGTTCTTGGCTTGCGGTGAAGACGCCGAGAAGGTTGGCATCTGCATCACATCTTCGAGCAAGTCTTGGAACACCGCAGGTCTAAAGGCTGCAATCGTTGTGACAAAGTCAGACGAAATGTTGCACCTGGTTGCCAAGTTGCCTGAGGCAATGCACTGGCGAGCTTCGCTGCTCGGAGCATTTGCAATGGCAGAATCGTTCGACCGTAGCGCCGGTTGGGTTGATGAGGTCGTTGAGGCTCTCGATGAGAACCGTCACCACTTGCTCGCCGAGATTGCAGCCAAGCTGCCGAAGGTCAAGACCCACCTGCCGCAAAGCACCTATCTGGCTTGGCTTGACGTGAGCGAGATGAACCTGGGCGACCAGCCGGCCATCAAGATTCTCGAGAAGGCCCGAGTGGCGCTTGATCCGGGAACCAACTTTGGCCCGCAATTCGGCCAGTTTGTGCGCTTCAACTTTGCGACTAGCAAAGAGAACATCACGGCCGCAATCGACCGCATCAGCTGCCTCTAAGAGTTAGATCTTTTTGAGCGCTTGCTCGATGTCGCGAATCAAGTCGCTAGCGTGCTCAAGACCGATAGACAAACGCACCGTGCTCTCGGTAATGCCCATCTGCGCTTGAACCTCAGCGGTCAAGCGTCGGTGAGTTGTTGAGCTCGGGTGAGTCATGAGTGATTTTGAGTCGCCGAGGTTGTTCGAAATGTCGATCACCTGAAGCGCGTTCATGAACTTGAACACCTTCGACTTGTCACCCTTGAATTGAATCGCGATTGTCGAACCGCCACCTCGCATCTGCTTCTTGGCAAGAGCGTGACTCGGGTGCGACTTCAGCCACGGATAGCGAACTGCCTCGACCTTCGCGTGACCTTCAAGAAACTTTGCAACTTCGAGAGCGGTGTTGCTCATGCGTTCGACGCGCATGCTCATGGTTTCGAGTGACTTGGTTAGCACCCAGGCTTCGAATGCGCCCATCGATGGGCCGGTGTGACGAGCGAATTGGCGAAGAACTCCATGAATGTAGTCTTTGGTTCCGCAAACGACTCCACCGAGAACGCGACCCTGGCCATCGATATGCTTGGTTGCCGAATACATGACTACGTCGGCACCGAGTTCGAGTGGCTTTTGCAAAACAGGTGAAGCAAGAACGTTGTCGACGATTACGGTTGCACCAACCTTGTGAGCAAGATCGCTCACCATGCGAATGTCGACGATCTCCATGAGCGGGTTGCTTGGGGTTTCGATGAAGACGACCTTGGTTGGCTTTGAAAGCGCCGCCGCCCACTTCTTTTTGTCGCTGCCCTCTACGAGCTCGAAAGTCACGCCCCACTTAGGCAAGATTTCGGTTAGCACCACGTAGCAAGAACTGAACATCGATGCCGAGGCAACGACGTGGTCGCCGGCCTGAACCAAACAGGCAACCGATGCGAACATCGCAGACATTCCGGTCGAGGTTGCAAGCGCAGCCTCTGAGCCTTCGATTGCCGCAATGCGCTGTTCGAAGGTGGCCACGGTTGGGTTGCCGAAGCGTGAATACAAGAAGTGGTCGGTTTCATCCTTGAAGGCTGCCTCAGCCTGCTCGGCCGAGTCATAGGTGAAGCCAGAGTTTAGAAAGAGTGCTTCGCCGGTTTCGCCGAAGCC
>JAHEGB010000055.1 GCA_024645175.1 Microbacteriaceae bacterium | reverse complement strand
GAGACCGGCCAAGGTTCTTCGAAGCTGTTGCTCGCCCCAGATTTCGGGGCGGCTGCGTCAGCCGTGAGTTCGTCGCTCATAGTGCCCCTAGGTTCTCAGCAGCCCCCGACGCTTAGACTTGACGGGTGACTGAAATCAAGGATACCGCCAGCCCAACCGCCCAATCTGCGGGCAAAAAGGTGCTTCTGGCCTCACCTCGTGGCTATTGCGCCGGGGTAGACCGTGCGGTTATCGCGGTTGAGAAGGCCCTAGATCACTACGGCGCTCCGGTTTATGTGCGCAAGCAGATCGTTCACAACAAGCACGTGGTTGCTTCGCTCGAGAAGCGCGGTGCAATCTTTGTTGAAGAGGTCGATGAGGCACCAGTTGGCTCAGTTCTAGTTTTCTCGGCACACGGTGTTTCACCAGCCGTCGTCGCGGCAGCAGAGGCTCGCGGACTAAACACCATCGATGCAACCTGCCCGTTGGTTACCAAGGTTCACCGCGAGGTGCAGCGCTTCGCTCGCGAGGGCTATGACATTCTTCTCGTCGGCCACGAGGGTCACGAAGAAGTCGAAGGTACTGCCGGCGAGGCTCCAGAAATTGTTCAGGTTGTCGATGGCGACGACTCAATCGCGGCAACCAAGATCGCAGACCCAGAGAAAGTGATCTGGCTTTCGCAGACCACTCTTTCTGTCGACGAGACAATGCAGACCGTTCTCAAGTTGCGCGAGAAATATCCGACTTTGCAAAACCCGCCGAGCGATGACATTTGCTATGCAACGCAGAACCGTCAGGTTGCAATCAAGAAGGTCGGCGCTGACAGCGATCTAGTTATCGTGGTCGGTTCGGCAAACTCATCGAACACAGTTCGCTTGGTCGAGGTTGCTCTCGAAGCCGGAGCCAAGGCTGCATACCGCGTTGACTTCGCGAGCGAAATTCAAGACGAGTGGTTCGAAGGCGTCGAGACCATCGGAGTTTCATCGGGTGCTTCGGTTCCTGAAGAACTTGTTGACGAAGTTCTAGACTTCATCGCCGCTCGCGGCTTTGGTGACGTTCGCAACGTGCAGACTGCCGAAGAAGATGTTCAGTTCTCGTTGCCGCCAGAGCTTCGCAAAGAACTAAAGGCTGCCGGCACAGACGTCAGCAACAAGACCAAGCGCTAATCGCACAAGCTTCAACATCTAAGCGCCGAAGTCGGTCTCTTTCACTAACTTGCCTTCGCGATCGAACGTCTTCCATACGCCAATTTGTCGATCGTGATCGAATGCGCCGCTGCGCATGAGAGAGCCATCCTTGCGAAAGAACTGCCAGAAACCGTGCATTTTGCCGTCGCTGTATTCGCCCTTAAAGCGAGCAAGCCCGTTCTCATAGAACGGGCTTCTCTCAGTCATGGTTAGACCCTATAGCGACATTGACTTGCCAGCCGAGCCAAGCTCGGTAGCAGCCTCAACAACACGGGTAGACATGCCGGCCTCGCCGAGCTTGCCCCACGCGCGTGGGTCATAAGCCTTCTTGTTGCCAACTTCGCCGTCAACCTTGAGCACACCGTCGTAGTTGGTGAACATGTGTGCTGCGATTGGGCGAGTGAAGGCATACTGCAGATCGGTGTCGATGTTCATCTTGATGACACCGTGGCTGACTGCCTCAGAAATCTCTTCAGGGGTTGAGCCTGATCCGCCGTGGAACACGAGGTCGAACGGCTTGTCTTTGCCATACTTCGCGCCGACTGCTGCCTGAATCTCGCCAAGAAGTTCAGGGCGAAGCTTTACGTTGCCAGGCTTGTATACGCCGTGCACGTTTCCGAAAGTGAGAGCGACCATGTAACGGCCGTTCTCGCCAAGACCAAGAGCCTCTGCGGTCATGAAGCCGTCTTCAGGAGTCGTGTATAGGTGCTCACCCATGCCGCCCTCGACGCCGTCTTCTTCGCCGCCAACAACGCCAACTTCGATTTCAAGAACCGCACCGATGCCGCTGGTTAGCTTCAACATCTCTTTTGCGATCTCTAGGTTCTCTGCCATCGGAACAGCTGAGCCATCCCACATGTGTGAGTTGAATAGTGGGTCTTCGCCGCGCTTTACGCGGTCTTGTGAAATTGCGATAAGTGGGCGAACCAACTTGTCGAGTTGGTCTTTTGCACAGTGGTCGGTGTGCAACGCGATAGTGATGCCATAGTTCTTGGCAACCTCGCGAGCAAATGCAGCCATTGCCGCAGCACCCGAAGCCATGTTCTTGATGGTTGGGCCTGACCAGTAGTCGCCGCCACCGGTGGTCACCTGAATGATGCCGTCTGAGCCTGCAGCCTGAAGGCCAGCGAGCGCTGCGTTCAAGGTTTGTGAGCTTGAAACGTTGATTGCCGGATAGGCGAATCCGTGGTTCTTTGCACGGTCGAGCATCTCGAGGTATTGGTCTGGGCTTGCTACAGGCATGGCCGAACTCCTAAAAGCGTCATTGGGATTGCTTCAAGGTTAGTGGCTAAGCGACTAGGTTTGCCTCATGAAACTCAACGACGTTGGCCAGCCAACCCTGGATATGTTTGCCGCTGCCGTAGCTGCCGCGGCGGGTGCTTGGCCACTTGTTGGCTCTGGCGACAAGTTAGGCGTTGATGAGGCGGCGGTCAACGCGATGCGCTCATCGCTCAAGACCGCAGACTTCGGCGGCATCGTGGTTATCGGTGAGGGCGAAAAAGACGAGGCTCCGATGCTGTTCAACGGCGAGCTAGTTGGTGCTGGCATGCGCCCAGAGTGGGATATCGCCGTTGACCCGATCGACGGCACCGCGCTCGCGGCCGAAGGTGTCGAAGGCGCTGTTTCGGTTATCGCGGCGGCCGAACGCGGCAAGATGCTCGACTGCAAAGACGTTTATTACATGAAGAAGTTGGTCACCGATGCCGCGGGCATTGGTGTTTGCGATATCGACATGACACCGACCGAAAACATCATCGCGCTGGCGGCCGCAAAAGAAATTGCCGTCACCGATTTGCGTGTTGCTGTGATCAACAAAGAACGCAACAGAGATGTGATTGCCGAGGTCGAGGCAAGCGGTGCAACCTGGGTGAGCTTCGATGAGGGCGATGTTGCCATGGCTGTTGCTGCAGCAACCGGAGACAGCGGCATCGACATGTTGATCGGTGTTGGTGGTTGCCCAGAGGGAATCGTCACCGCTTGCGCAGTGCAAATTCTCGGTGGTCACATGCAGGGCCGACTTGCACCTAGCAACCCTGATGAACTCGAGCGCGCACTCGACGCGGGCTATGACCTAGAAAAGAAACTCGAGCTAAATGACATGGTTTGGGGCGAGCGTTTCATCTTCGTGCTCACCGGTGTTACCGACGGTTTGCTCGTTCGTGGAATACGCGAGGGCGACGATGGACTCGAGGTTCAGACCTTTTTGCTAGACAGCGACCTTGACGAAGGTCACATACTCGACGTTCGCGTCGAGCTCGAAGATTAACCGAGCTCGAAGATTAACCGAGTTTGAGAGTGACGTTGATTACGTCGCCAACTTCGATTTGTTCTGGCTGGCGAACCACGTTCTTAATTGGCACCAGGTAACCACCGTTTTTCGGAAACAACGATGTCGTGAACTCAACCCTGCCGATTTTGCCTGTCACCGGAATCACACCCCAGCCATAGGTTAGGCGAGAGGCTTCGGCCTTGATCTTGAGTGCTTGGGCTTCAGGAACGGCCACGAAGTGAAACGGCGCAGGCCCGCGCCAATAGATAACCTCACCCGAAAACTTCAGAGTGAGGTCAGCCATGAGTGGTCTTGATTAGTGAGGCTTGCCGACTGCAGGCTCGTCGAGCAAGGTGCTGAGGTCTGGTGTGTAGTTCAAGAAGCCTTCTGGCAGTGGTTCGACAGCGGTCAATCCCGAGGTTGGCTGGGTTACAGCCATTGCGCCCCACTGAACTGCGGTCTTTACACCTAGAGGAATGTCATAGCCAACGCCATAGTCATCTGCGCCATCGGCGATTGGGTTGCTGACCACTGCTGACAAGAAGCCAGCCAAGGTTGCGTCGCCGGCACCAACGGTGTTGATCACCTTTACAGGTGCGGTGCGAGCAGACCATACGTGGTCTTTGGTTACGGCAACCATGCCATCGCCGCCGAGGCTAGCTAGAACAACTTCGACGCCATAGCCGTTCACTTCGCGAGCTGCCGAGACGACATCGCCAAGAGTGGTGAGGTTGCGGCCGACGATGAATGCGAGTTCTTCAGCGTTTGGCTTCATAAGAGTTGCGCAACCCTCGTGTGCCCAATATGAAAGTGGTTCACCTGAGGTGTCGAGTGCAACTTTGACATCGAGTGCCTTCATGCGCTCGAAGATCGGCTTGAGGCTAACGTATTCGCCAGACTCTTTATAAGTAGGCAGAGCGCCTGCAACGACCAACCACTTCGCTCCGCTTTCGCGAACGGTCTTTTCGGTTAGCTCGACGATTGCATTCCAGTCTTCGTGACTGAGTGGGCGAGGCGTTTCGTTGACTTTGGTTGTGGTTCCGCCGTGTTCAAGAATTGTGGTTGAAACGCGAAGGGTTCCGTCGACCCAAAGTGGAGTTAGAAATTCTGCTGATCCGGTGCGAACCAGAACGCCTGGGTCTGAGTTGCCGATCGGAACAATGCCTGGTGCGCTGATGCCAGCGAGGTGAAGTCCGCGTGAAACGTTAATGCCTTTTCCGGCTAGTTCTTCGCCAACTGCGTCGGCACGGTTCACGGCACCTGAGTGAAGGTTGGTCACGAAGTAGGTGCGGTCTAGGGTTGGCGCAGGTGTCAGTGTGACAATCGGCGAACCGTTGGTGTGACCAGACATGGAACTCCCTATAGTGCTTTCATAAAAAATGCCCCTCAGCGATGTGGGGCGATAAATCAGCGAACTACGTTGTAAGCCGTGCTTTCTCGATTATAACGAAGTGCCACCTTTGTTCTGTGTCGAAGCGAG
>JAHEGB010000054.1 GCA_024645175.1 Microbacteriaceae bacterium | reverse complement strand
AATTCGCGGTTTTCGATTTTTACGATTTTTGCTGCACCGTGGTGCGGGTAAACGAGAGTTTCGCCGACTTCAATGTTCATGTGGAGGATTTCCCTTCAGAAACCACGATTTTACCACGGATGAGCCCTTATTCCAAGGGTAAACTAGGGTCATCACCTCACCTCGGGAGAGAAAAATTGCTAAATCGTAAGTTTGCAGCGGTCGCAGTCGCGGCCGGAGTCTTGTTGGGCACCACCGGTTGCACCTTCATGAGCCCTATTGCCACCATGGAGGTTTACACTCCTGGCGATGGCACCAACGCCAACTTCGGACCAATCGCGGCTCGCAACATTTTCATTCTGGTGACACCTTCGGGCCAGACCGCGCTCTTCGGTAGCTTCATCAACACCGGCGAAGAAGACTCTTCTTTCGAGATGCAGGTTGCCGGTCAGTCATATGTTTGGAACTTGGCCAAGGGCGAGAAGCTCGATGTTGGTTTCAACGGCAAAAACGCGCTTCCGCTAAGCGGCCTAACCGCACAGGCTGGTTCACTTGCTGACGTAACGTTCAAGCACGGATCAGAACACACCGTCGAAAGCACTGTGCCTGTTCTAGACGGAACCTTCGAGCAATACGCACCGCTGGTTAACAGCCTCGGCGCGATTGCACCGACCGAAGAGCCAAAGCCTTAATTCGAAGCCTAAGCTTCGCAGCGCCTACTAATTCGAAGCTTAAGCTTCGAATTTGTACCCGAGACCGCGCACGGTGACCAGGTGTTTTGGTCGAGCTGGGTCAGCCTCAATTTTTGAACGGATGCGCTTAACGTGCACATCGAGTGTCTTGGTGTCACCGAAGTAGTCGCTGCCCCATACGCGATCGATTATCTGCCCACGAGTCAAAACACGGTTCACGTTTTCAAGTAGTAGCTCGAGCAATTCAAATTCTTTTAGCGGCATCTGCACGCGCTGGCCATCAACTTCGACTTCGTGACGTTCGACGTCCATGCGCACGCCGCCAGCCTCGAGAACGCTGCCAACCTCAACCTGTGGCTCAACACCGCGACGAAGCACAGCTTTGATGCGCGCAAAGAGTTCAGGCGTCTCATAAGGCTTGGTGACGTAGTCGTCAGCGCCGATCTCGAGACCTACAACCTTGTCAATCGGACTGTCTTTTGCAGTGAGCATGATGATGCGAACGTTCGAAGTCTGGCGGATGATCTGGCAAACGTCGTTGCCGCTTCGCTTAGGCAGCATGAGGTCGAGCAAAATCAGATCAGGGTTCTGTGCCTTGAATTCACGGATAGCCTCGTCGCCATCTGCAGCCTCGCAAACCTCGTAGCCCTCTTTTTTCAGCAGGTAAACCAGTGGCTCTCGAAGGCCCTGCTCGTCTTCAACTACAAGAATCTTTGTCATGGTTATTCGTTGTTCTCTCTCTTGAGGGGCAGCGAAAGTGTGAAGGTTGAGCCAAGTCCAGGCTTAGAGAAGACCGAGATGTCGCCCCCATGGTTCAGTGCGATGTGCTTGACGATCGAGAGTCCCAAGCCGGTTCCGCCGGTCTCACGAGAACGAGAAGGGTCAACGCGATAGAAGCGTTCGAAAATTCTTGCCTGGTCTTCGAGTGCAATGCCAACGCCAGAATCTGTGACAACAATTTCAGCGGCGTCTTCGGACTTGCGAAGTGCGATTCCGATTTGACCACCGGCGTCGCTGTAGTTGATTGCATTTTCAAGAAGGTTAGTGACGGCGGTGGCTACCTGCTCATAGCTGCCTGTCGTAATCACTTCTTGAGAAGAGTCGCTGACAATTTTCATTGCCTTAGCATCTGCCGCAATGCGAACGCGGTCGAGTGAGTCAGAAATTAGTTCGGCGAGATTGAACTCGAGCGTGTTGTTAACTTCAGTCGCAGCTTGCAAGCGAGAAAGCTCGATGATTTCTTGCACGATGTGACCAAGGCGGTTTGCCTCGCGCTGAAGGCTGGCAGCAAACTTCATTACTGCATCGGCATCATCTGTTGCGCCTTGCAGAGTTTCGGCGAGCAAGCCAATTGCACCGATTGGTGTCTTTAGTTCGTGTGAAATGTTTGCAACGAAGTCTCTTCGTGTCTCATCGAGTCGTCGGGCCTCGGTGCGGTCTTCGAGAGTCAGAATTACAGAGCCGCTTCCGATTGGCGCAGCTGTTGCCTGAACCCAAACCTTGGCCGCACGGCCACCAACATTGATTGCACCTTCAACGGTCTTGCTCGATTTTGACTTGCGAGCCCAGTCGACCAGGTTCAAGAGCTCTAACTCAACGAGTGCACGATCTTTTTGCAAGCCGAAGCTCTCAGCGATCGAAGTAGCCTGAACCATCACGTTGACTTCGTTCACGACGACACCTGCAGTGCCGAGCGCTTCGAGCACCTCGACCGCAACTTCGGCCGTTTGCTTCGTGTTTCCGTTGTTCACGTTTCAAGACTATGCGGAATTAACTAGGTAAACTTGGCTGAGACGCAGCAAACAGGCGGAATTGGGTCAAAGTTCTGCGTCTGTTTGACAATTGTTTACTTAGTGATGCGAGTGTTCATGACAGATGAATTAGCGAAGGGCGATCGCATGCGCGAAGTATTCCAAACACAGCTTCAAGAGGTGCAGGTTCGCCTTGTCGAAATGGCAGAAGACACTGTTCGAATCATCGAAAAAGCCACAAAAGCATTCACCGAGTCGAATGTAACTCTTGCTGATGAGGCCATTGCTATCGCAGATCAGACCGGAAATAAGGCCCTCGCGCTCGATGAACTTGTGATTCGCATTCTTGCTAAGCAGTCACCGGTTGCCCGTGACCTTCGCATTTTGGTTTCAGCACTGCGCATTTCTGCCTCTCTCGAGCGCATGGGTGCGCTTTCAGGCCACATCGCAGCCATTGCTCGCTACCGTTTTCCGGGTTCGGCTGTTCCTGCAACCCTTATCGCGACATTCAAAGAGATGGGCGAGCTTGATGTAAAACTGGCAAAGAAGTGCGTTCAGCTATTGAAGAACACCGACGTCGACTTTGCCCGCGAGATTCAGGCAGAAGACGCTCGAGTTGATGAACTGCACCGCCACATTTTTGATGTCGTTCTTGCAGACGACTGGAAAGAAAACGCGATGTTCACCGTAGACGTAACTTTGGCTTCTCGCTACCACGAGCGTTTCGCAGATCACGTTGTTGACATCAGCGCAAAGGTTTCATACTTGACCACCGGCGAGTGGAACGAAACCGAATAGAACTTAAAGTGAAACGCCCTCCCGCAGATATGGGAGGGCGTCTCTGTTTAAAAACTACTTCTTGGCACCTTGAGCTGCAACTGCAGCCGCACCGGCAGCCGCTGCCTCAGGGTCGAGATACTCGCCGCCTTTTACCAGTGGCTTGAAGTTTTCGTCGAGCTTATAGACAAGTGGAATTCCAGTTGGAATGTTCAGCTCGGCGATGTCTTCATCAGAGATGCCATCGAGGTGCTTAACCAGAGCGCGCAGAGAGTTGCCGTGGGCGGTAACCAAAACAGTCTTGCCCGACTTTAGGTCTGGCTGAATGTCGCTGAGCCAGAACGGCAACATGCGCTCGAGAACATCCTTGAGGCATTCGGTCTTAGGAATCTCTTTGAGGTCTGCGTAGCGCTCGTCGTGAGCCTGCGAGAACTTGTCGTTGTCGTCGATTGGCGGTGGTGGCACGTCGAAGCTGCGGCGCCAGGTCTGAAACTGCTCAGCGCCATACTCAGCAAGGGTTTGAGCCTTGTCTTTGCCCTGCAAAGCGCCGTAGTGGCGCTCGTTTAGGCGCCAGTCGCGCTTGACGTCGATCCATGAGCGGTCGGCGGCACTTAGCGCGATGTGTGCGGTGTTGATGGCTCGCTTAAGGCGTGAGGTGTAAAGAAGGTCTGGCTTTAGTCCAGATTCTGCAAGAAGTTCTCCGGCGCGCTTTGCCTCTGCGCGACCCTGGTCGCTTAGGTCAACGTCTACCCAACCGGTGAAGAGGTTCTCTTGGTTCCAGACAGAGTTGCCGTGGCGAAGCAAAATCAAAGTGTATTTAGCGGTCATGCCCTTAAGTTTAGCGAGCGATAAGTTAGATGCCGTGGCAGTCAAGAAACCTCAGGGAACAATCACGCGGGGCACGACAAACCCGAACCGCTTGCGTCGCGTTGATCGCTTTATCGCGAGTTTGCCTGTGCTGCGAAACGGCAACCCGATTGTTGTCGACCTCGGATTCGGTGCGAGCCCGATCACTGCCGTTGAACTGCATGCGCGACTAAAGAAGATAAACCCGAATGTTCACGTGGTTGGCATCGAAATTGAACGCGAGCGAGTCGAACGTGGTTTAGCTGTTGCGCATTCGAATTTGCACTTCGTTCACGGAGGCTTCGAAACTCCCCTGCCGCAACAATTTGACTCAGAGAAGGCAACCGTCATTCGAGCATTCAACGTGCTTAGACAGTATGACGAGACAGAAGTCGCTAGCGCGTGGAAGCTCATGCAATCGCGACTAACTGCAGACGGGTTTTTAGTCGAAGGCACCTGTGATGAAATCGGAAGACTCAGTTGCTGGGTGACCCTCGACAGAGAAGCACCCATCTCGCTGACTATTTCACTTCGCCTGCTCGGCCTAGATCTGCCGAGCAAAGTTGCCGAGCGGCTGCCCAAGGTTTTGATTCATCGAAATGTTGAGGGCGAAAAGATTCACGATTTCTTGTCGGCTCTTGACGCAGCCTGGAAGAACAATTCGGCACTTGCCGTCTTTGGCGCATCGCAACGCTGGATAGCCGTCTGCAAAGAATTGCGCTCTGCCGGATGGCCCCTCGTCGGCGACCAACGACGTTGGCGGCTAGGCGAAATTTCTGTGGCCTACGAAGCGGTTGCTCCGAAAACTAGATTTTAGGCAGCTCGGCGCGGGCGTCGTCTTCTGACATTCCGCTAGCGCAGAGCAGGTCGACGAGCAT
>JAHEGB010000046.1 GCA_024645175.1 Microbacteriaceae bacterium | reverse complement strand
GTGCAGCTTGCCGTTTGTTGCCAAAACCGATGAAGTCTCGGCAGTAAGCGGGCCATCGAGAGCGGTGAGTTTGCCGCCGGCCTGCTCGACGATTGGCACCAAAGCCGCAATGTCATAAATCTTGAGATCGTGCTCGGCAACGATGTCAACCGAACCCTCGGCTAGCAGCATGTATGACCAAAAGTCGCCATATGCGCGAGTGCGCCAGAGAGTGCGCGAGAAATCGAGAAGCTGCGGCAGCTTGCCAGAGGCATCCCAGAGTCGAAGGTTGTTATAGCTAATGCTCGCGTGTGCCGCATCGCCGATGTTTGAAACATGGATTGCTCGCTCGGTGCCGTCGATCTCGCGCGTGTGAGCACCCGTCTCAGGTGCTGCCCACCAGCGACGACCGAGAGCCGGCGCGCTGACGACACTTACGACCGGTTTGCCGTCGACGGCAAGTGCAATCAGCGAGGCCCAAACCGGAACCCCTCGCATGAAATTTGCGGTGCCGTCGATTGGGTCGATAATCCAGGTGCGCGAACCAGAGTCATTGTCTGAGTCGTTACCTGAGCCGTTGCCTGAACCAGGGGTGTTGCCATACTCCTCGCCAATTAGCGCATCATTTGGGCGAGCCTCTGCCAGGCGAGCCTTGATTGCTCTCTCGGTTGCTCGGTCGGCATCGGTTACCGGGCTGTCGTCTGGCTTGGTTTCAACCTGAAGGTCTTGGGCCATAAAGCGAGGCAGGGCAATCGCGTCTGCGATGTCTGCAAGTTCGTGCGCTAGCGCAAGGTCGTCGGCGAAACTCATTCGTCTAATTTACCCGCGGTGCTTATCGAGGCCATTAGTCTGCGAAGCGAATCTACTCGCGCAACAAAACGGCTAGTTTCGCGATCTTCGGATTGCGCCTGATCAAGAGCATTCGCGATTGCCAAATCGAGCGAGCAGTCTGGCGCACCTTCTAGGTGGCTGCAATCTCGCGGGCAAGTTTCGATAACCGCATAGAGGTCTTCGAATGACTTCAAAATGTTTTCGGCCTTCACGTGACCTAGCCCGAACGAGCGAACGCCAGGTGTGTCGATGATCCAGGCGTTGCCAAAGTCTTCTGGCAGGCGAATTGCTCGAACCGAACTTGAAGTGTGACGACCTCGACCGGTTACTTCGTTTACGATTCCGGTTGCGCGAAGTGCATCGGGTGCAAGAGCGTTCACGAGTGTCGACTTGCCAACACCCGAGTGACCAACCGCAACCGTCATTTCGTCGCGCAAGAGTTCGCGAAGTTTCTCAACTGCAGGTTCGTCGCTGCGAGTTGTGATCACGTCGATGCTCAAATCTTCGAAGTGCGACAAAAACTCGGATGGGTCAGCAAGGTCAACTTTTGTAATGCAGAGAATTGGTTTCAAACCGGCATCAAAAGCCGCAGCTAGATAGCGGTCGATTAAGCGAGTGCGAGGTTCTGGGTTTGCAATTGCCGTGACGATTAGCATCTGGGTTGCGTTCGCAACGATGACGCGCTCAACCTGGTCGCTGTCGTCTGCGCTTCGACGCAGCAGCGATGTGCGTGGCTCGACTCGAACAACGCGCGCTAATGCGCCAACCGTTTCGCTCAAGTCACCGGCAAGTGCAACGCGGTCGCCAACTACGGCACCGGCCTTGCGCATTTCTTTGCCCATGGTTGCGTCGACAACTCGGTCTTCGCCATCGAGCAAAACGCGATAACGACCTAGGTCAACACCGAGAATCATGCCGAGCGGGGCAGCAGAGGTGTCTGGTCGGTTCTTGGTGCGCGGCTTGTTGCCCTTTGGGTTTGGGCGAACGCGAACGTCTGACTCGTCTAGGTCGTGCGCTCCCGATTCGGGCTCATAGAGCCAACTCAAGCGTTGCCGCCAAGCATCTTGAGCCATAGTTTGTCGAAATCGGGCATGGTCTTAGAGGTCGTTTTGATGTCTTCAATCTCGATGCCGGGCACCCGAAGCCCAATGATTGCGCCGGCCGTGGCCATGCGGTGATCTTCGTAGGTTCGCCAGAGGCCGCCAACCAGCCTGTCGCTCGGGTCGATCTCGAGGCCGTCTGGGGTCTCGCGAGCGATGCCGCCGATGCGGTTGATTTCGGTTGCGAGTGCGGCCAACCTGTCGGTCTCGTGACCGCGAAGGTGGGCAACGCCGCTAATGCGAGTTGGTGAATCTGCGATTGCAGCAAGGGCAGCGATTACCGGAGTCAGCTCGCCACCAATAGAGAGGTCGATGTCGATGCCGTGAATCTTGCCGTTGCCGGTGACGGTCAATCCGTGTTCGTTGCGAGTGACGATTGCACCCATCTTTTGCAAGATGCCATCGAACTCGTCGCCAACCTGAGTTGTCGAAGTTGGCCAATGCGGCACGGTGACGCTGCCGCCGGCAACCATCGCCGCTGCCAAGAACGGCCCAGCGTTAGAAAGATCTGGTTCGATTGCAACTTCGCCACCAGCGATTGGCCCGGGTTCAACAACCCACACTGCCTGCTCAGGTGAAGATACTTTGACTCCGCGTTTTGCCAAACAGTCGAGCGTCATTTCGATATGAGGCATCGAAGGCAAGTGTTCACCTTCGTGACGCAGAACTAATCCGTCTTCAAAACGAGCAGCTGCCAAAAGCAAACCAGAAACGAATTGCGAAGACGACGAAGCATCGACGGTTAGTTCGCCACCCGCAACCGAACCTTCGCCGTGAATTCTGAATGGCAGCGACCCTTTGACGATGTCGTCGATGACAAAGACGCCGAGGTCGCGCAGTGAGCTGATGGTGACATCCATGGGTCTGCGTCTGGCAGCTTCGTCGCCATCGAACTCGATTACCTCAGATGACAACGCGGCCACCGGAGGAACAAAACGCATCACGGTTCCGGCAAGGCCGCAATCGATTTTCGCCGGCTGATCGAACGGGGCAGGGGTCACCAAGATATCGCCGTTATCCATGATTTCAATGCCGGTGCCGAGCGAGCGAAGGGCTTCGATCATGAGGCGGCTGTCGCGCGACTCGAGCGGCGCGGTCAGCAGGGTCGGCTCGGCGGCAAGGGCCGAAAGCACGAGCTCGCGATTGGTAAGCGACTTTGAACCGGGCAGGGCCACGGTTGCGTGAATTGGGGCTTCAGCGGTCGGGGCAGGCCAAGGCGTGCCGGCTGGGGAATAAGAGGCTGAAGTCATTGGTTCTAAGTTATCAGCCCGACAACGACTCAAAAAGTTGAAGTTTGGCCCCGCGAAAGGCACGGATAGACTGCGAATGATGACCATTCAAGAGACTGCTGAAGACCGCAAGGTTCGCCTATTCGAAGAGCAGGCGTTGCAATACATGCCGCAGCTCTACGGTGTGGCGATGCAAAAGACCAAGAACCCCACTGACGCCGAAGATTTGGTTCAAGAAACCATGGTCAAGGCGTTCAAGGCTTTTGACCAGTTCGAACAGGGAACAAACCTGAAGGCCTGGTTGTTCAGAATTCTTAGCAACACCAACATCAACAACAGCGTCAAACGCGGCAAAGATCAGGCCAAGACAGCCCTCGATGAACTCGAAGACTGGCAGGTCGGTGGCGCTGAGTCGCTGACTTCAGTAGCAAGCCGTTCTGCCGAGGTTGAGGCAATCGATGCAATGCCATCGAGCGCTGTCAAAAAGGCCCTATCAGAACTGCCAGAAAACTGGCGAATGATTGTTTATTACCGCGTTGTCGAAGGCTTGGCATATGCCGAGATTGCAAAGGTGCTCGACATTCCAGATGGCTCAGTGATGAGTGGTTTGCACCGCGGAAAGAAAATGCTTCGCTCGCTTTTGCTTGAATATGCAAAAGAAGAGGGATACGACACGAGTGAGAAAGTTGAGAAGCTCTGATGGCCGAATTTGATCTAGACGTCACTTTCGATGACGACGATGTTGCGCCAGATCTATCTGCGGTCAGTGCTGACGATCTGAAATCTGCAATCGCCGGTCTGCCGAGCAACCTTGCCGATGTTGCAACCCTCGTGCTCGTCGAGAAGCGCACTTTGAGCGATGTCTCGCAGCGTCTCGCAATTCGTCAACCAGAACTTGTTCGCCGCTTGCATCGCGCAAAGGTGCAAATCGGCCAGAGTCTAGGAGTTAGCGCATAATGCCTGAATTCGACTGCCAAGAAACCAAGCGTCACGTGCACGAATATTTGCACAACGAACTTTCAGAGCAAGAACTTGCTGACATCACCGCACACCTCGCAAACTGCGACAGTTGCGAGTCTGACTATGACCTAGAGAACACCATCAACGGAGTCATCGAGCAGCACTGCAGCGAAGTTCCGCCGCAGCAGCTGGCAGACACCATCATGGGTCGCATTCGCGCGATTCAGGCCGGCGAAGCGCACTAACTAATAGCCGAATTTATTCGGGCGACTCGATCTCGAGCCACTCATACCAGCCGCGATTGAGCACGAGCCAAGCAACTAAGCCGTGACCGGTCTGACCAGGCAAACCATGTTCTGAGTTCTGCAGTTCTGAGTTGAAGCCGTCGTGCTCGACGAGCGGTCTGAAGCAATCAACAAACGGAATTCCGCGACGAGTAGCAACGTCTTCGAAGCCGCTTGCTAGGTGCTCGATCTCTGGGTTTAGTTGCGGGTTGCGACTCGGAATCGGGCCAACCAAAAAGCTCTCGATGTTTGCCTTCTTGGCCTCGTCAACAATCGTCGCAATGTTTAGGCGAGAGCGAGAAATCGAGATGCCGGCAGCAGGGTCGGTGTTTGGCAGTTGAATTACCAGTCGGTTCTCGGTCTCGGTGCTGAAGCGCCGCTGCACCTCGGCAACCCAACGCTCAGCCAACATCGTCGTGGTTTCACCAGGAGCGGGCAGCGAGAAGATATCAATTCTCGGATGCTTCGCTGGCGTCTTCGCGGTTACGCGACCAACCCAACCCATTCCGCGTTCGTCACCAGCGGCGCTAACAAACGTGTCGCCAAGAATGACGATTCGAATGTCGCGACGCTGGTCAGTCATGCAGTGCCTTA
>JAHEGB010000030.1 GCA_024645175.1 Microbacteriaceae bacterium | reverse complement strand
GCGAAAAGAGCAAGGATGACGGCCGCCTTGTGTTGGTTTCGCTCACCGCTAAGGGCCGCAAGCTAATGGATGGCCTGTTTCCGGAGTTCAACAAGCAGGAGCAGAAGATTTCGAGCGTCGTCGCCGAGAAGAATCAGACTCTCTTTGCAGACATGCTTCGCGCGGTAACCGCGTTTACCGAGGCTCAGTAGCCTCCGCGTTAAACGCTTAACTAAATCTTTTCGGCTTTAGCCGCTTCACTCACGAACTTCTTGAAGATGCTTGCCTGTTCGTGATCGGTAGTCCAGTTGTCTTCTGGGTGCCACTGCAAACCGAATGCCCAACCCTTCGAGCGAATAGACACTGCCTCGATGGTTCCCTCTTCAGAGCGCGCGATAACTTCGAGCCCCTCGCCGAGGCGGTCGAGCATCTGGTGGTGATAGCAACTCGATTCGACCTTGTGCTGAGTGAGACCCAGGTCTGCCCCGTGCGATTCGATGGTCACGTTGTGAATGTGGTGGCGGTGTGGTTCATCCATGTGCTGAACAAGCGTGCCACCGGTTGCGACGTTGACCACTTGGGTGCCGCGGCAAATCGATAGCAACGGAACCCCGCGCTCGATTGCCCACTTGGCGAGGCTGATGTCTGCCGCGTCTTGCAGGTCGTGCACGCCATAGATCTCTTCGGTAATTGGCTCTTGGCCATAGGCGCGAGGGTTTACATCGCCGCCACCAGGAAGCAGCACTCCCTGAAAACCGGCGAGGCGTTCATCCCAGTTTGAATCTGCTACCGGAAGCATGGTTAGCGGTTCGCCGCCAGCGGTATAGACGGCCTCGGCCAAGCGAAGGGCGGTGACCAGACCATCGCGACGGGTGGCCGAAGTGCTCTCGGCAAAGCGGCCAAGGATGGCAATTCGCGGGCGAGCTGACTGGGTCATGGCGACTCCTAAATCGTTATAAAACGTGGCTTTGCTGGTTCTTAGTATGCCGTAATCTAGGTCATTAGCATCCAAATGAAATGCAATCTCAGCTGACAAAGGGGCCAGAAGAGTGACAACCATCGAAGTTGCCGGCGCGGCAATCGACACCCGCCACTACATCAACGGTCAGCGCGTAGCCTCTGCCGAAACCTACACAAACACCTCTCCAATCGACGGATCGTTTCTCGGCGAAATCGCGCGCGGTGGCGAGCATGAGGTAAACCTCGCGGTTGCAGCGGCTAAGGCGGCATTCAAGGGTTGGGCGGCAATGGGCCCACGCAAGCGCGGCGAAATTTTGCTTTGCCTTGCAGAACTCGTTGAGGCAAACATCGAAACTCTCGCGCAACTAGAAACCATGGATAACGGCTCGCTCTTGCGCTCACACCGACGCGGTGTGATGCCACGCGTCGCAATGAACATTCGCTTCTTTGCCGAGTGGGCAATCAACGACTTGCACCACGAAGTTTTCGAAACTCGCGGTCACACCAACAACATCAGCTGGGATCCATCTGGTGTTTGCGCATTGATCACACCGTGGAATGCGCCGCTGATGCTTGCAACCTGGAAGATCGGCCCAGCACTCGCGGCTGGTGACACTGTTGTCTTGAAGCCGGCAGAGTGGACTCCCCTGTCTGCGTCATTCTTTGCAGACCTAACCAAGCAAGCTGGATTGCCTGATGGCGTTTTCAACGTCGTTCAAGGTTTCGGAAAAGAAGCTGGTGCTTCTCTTGTGGCTCACAAAGACATTTCAAGAATTTCATTCACAGGATCTGTTCCGACGGCCAAGGTGATTGCTCGTGCTGCTGCAGATAATTTGACTCCGGTCAGTTTTGAACTCGGCGGCAAGAGCCCACTTTTGGTTTTTGAAGATGCAGATCTCGACCTCGCTGCAGAGCTCGCAGTTGAGCAGTATGACAACGCTGGTCAGGTTTGCCTCTCAGGCACACGCATCTTGGTTCACGAATCGGTCGCAGATGAATTCGCTGCAAAGTTCGCTGAGCGCGCGGCTCGAATCAAGCAGGGTGACCCACGCGACGAGAGCACAGACATCGGCCCGCAGATTCACCAGGTGCACTTCGACCGCATCAAGGGTTTCGTCGATCGAGCAAAGGCTGACGGCGCAAACATCGTTATGGGTGGCGAGCCAAACGCCGAGCTCGGTGGCCTGTTCTTCAAGCCAACACTGGTCAAGAACCCCGCAGCAGACAGCGAGATCGTGACCGCAGAGGTCTTTGGGCCTGTGCTCTGCATGCAGACCTTCAGCACCGACGAGCAGGCACTAGAGATGGCAAACGGCACTGAGTTCGGCCTGGCCGCTGTTGTGGTTTCTGGCAATCGCGCTCACGCAGACAAGATCACCAAAGACCTCGTTGCCGGCACTATCTGGGTCAACTGCTTCTTTGTTCGCGACCTTCGCGCGCCATTCGGTGGCTCGAAGAAGTCGGGCATTGGCCGCGAGGGTGGCAACTGGTCATTCGATTTTTATGCAGACGTAAAGAACACCGTGGTTTCACCGAATGGATGGAAGGAATAAACATGGGCGAAGTAGTAGGCGCAGCAATTCTGGCGCACGTTCCAACAATCATGTTGCCTGAGGCAACTCGTTTCGATTTGAACGAGGGCAAAGAAATTTCTCTCGTGCCAGGGCTAAAGCGTTTTCGCAAAGAGGTTATGGAGACTCTCGACTACGACACCGTAGTTGTGCTCGACTCACACTGGGCAACCACCGTCGAGTTTGTTGTCACCTCGGCAGCAGAGCGCAGCGGACTTTTCACCTCTGAAGAACTACCGCGCGGAATGTCTCAGGTTCCTTATGCGATGAAGGGTGACCCTGAACTCGCAAACGCAATCGCAAAGTACGACGAGAAGAACGGCACCTGGGTCACTCCGATTGCAGATCCGCACCTTCCGATTTTCTACGCGACGGTTAATCTTTGGCACTACCTCGGTCGCGGACTCGACGACAAGCGTTGGATCAGCATGAGCGTTTGCCAGACCGGCGACTACGAAGACTTCAAGCGTGCAGGCCGTGCACTCGGCGAAGCCATCCGTGATAGCGATCGCAAAGTCTTGCTGCTCGCATCTGGTGCGCTGTCACACACCTTCTGGCCACTGCGCGAACTTCGCAAGCACGAAGCAAGCGACCCGAAGCACATCTTTACGCCAGAGGCATACGCCGCCGACCTAGAGGTGCTCGAGTGGATGAAAGCTGGCGACCACAAGGCGATTCTCGACAACATGCCGAATTTTAAGAAGTACAAGCCAGAGGCAAATTTCTTCCACTGGCTAGCAATGGCCGGCGCTACCGGCGAAGAGGCCAACACCGCCAAGGGCGTTATGTATAGCGAGTATGAGAACTCGATCGGTACCGGTCAGGTTCACGTTTACTTTCCGCGCCCAGAGGGCGGATTCCCGCTGCCGAAAGACGTGGTGAACAGCCGTGGCTGAATTTAGACGCATTCTTCTAGATGGCTACCCAACCCAGGTAACCCGCGACGGCGAGCACCTGGTTGCCGGTGACGGTCGCCGTGTTGCCATTGCCGACGCTGTGCACCTGCCCCCGGTTGAGCCAACCAAGATCATCGCCGTGCACCTGAACTATGACAGCCGCACCAAAGAGTTCATGACCAAGTTGCCTGCCGCGCCAACCTATTTTCAGAAGCCGGTTACGGCTATGAACAGCCACAACGCGGCGGTGGTTCGCCCGCAGGGTTGCAAGTGGTTGAACTACGAGGGCGAGATCGTCATCGTCATTGGCAAGACCTGCCGCAACATTTCACCGGCCGAAGCTGGCGAATACATCGCGGGTTACACCATCGGAAACGACTACGGTCTTCACGACTTTAGAGACACCGATGCTGGTTCGATGTTGCGCGTAAAGGGGTCAGACACCCTTGCGCCGATTGGCCCTGGCGTGGTGACCGACTGGGATTTCAGAAACAAAACCATTCGCACTCTTGTGAACGGCGTTGTTAAGCAAGAAGACAATACCGACAACATGGAGTGGGACATGCACTACCTGGTTGCCGACATCGCGCGCACAATCACGCTTGTTCCTGGCGACATTTTGTTTAGCGGAACCCCTGCGTTCTCTCGCCCGGTTCAGCCAGGCGACATTGTCGAGGTTGAAGTTGAAGGCCTTGGCAAACTGACCAACCACATTGTCGAAGGCCCAACCGCAATTCGCACCGATGTGGGTGCCCAGCCAACCGAAAGTGAAGAGGTAGTATCAACTGCACTGGGCGGCGACTGGGAGTTTCGTGGCATTCGCACACCATCAAAAGACCTTTACCCTTCAACCGTTGAGGAGAAATAAATGACCATCAAGATCGACGTCGACATGACCAAGTGCCAGCACTACGGACAGTGCGTTTTTGAAGCACCAAACATTTTTCGCCTAAACAACGACGACAAGCTCGAATACACCGCAGAAGCCGACGACAGCGAACGCGCAAATGTCGAAGCCGCGATTGACGTTTGCCCTATGCAGGCAATCTTCATCGTCGAATAACCTCTTCGACTTCTACACGGATAGGTAACTCGTGACCAAGCCGGTCGTCATCGTTGGCGCATCAATGGGTGGATTACGCGTCGCCGAAGCCCTGCGCCGGTTCGGCTACACAGGGCCGATTACGGCAATCGGTGACGAGCCATATGCCCCCTATAACCGACCACCGCTCAGCAAAGAAGTGCTTGCCAAAGAGGTGAGCCACGAGGCCGTTGCCTTTGCCCAGCGGCCAGCAACCGAAGACGTGAACTGGGTTCTCGGCACGCGGGTGGTTAGCGCAGATCTCGAACACAAGACGGTAACTGACTCAAATGGCGACACTCACGCATACTCGGCGTTGATTGCCGCAACCGGATTGCGCCCCAAGCGACTGCAGGTGCCGAACGGCGACCTTGCCGGCCGTCACGCGGTTAGAACCTTGGATGACGCCATCGGTCTGCGCGCGGCCCTTGTGCCGGGCGCACGAGTTGTGATTCTCGGAGCCGGCTTTATCGGTTGCGAGGTTGCCGCCACCGCGCGCAAACTCGGTTGCGAGGTAACCGTGGTTGCCCCTGGTGTGCACCCAATCGTTCGACCGCTAGGCGTCGAGTTGGCTAAAGAGATTCAACGTCGGCACGAAGCCGAAGGCGTTCGCTTCTTGATGAAAACGACCATCACTGATCTGATTGGCACCGCTCGCGTTGAAGGCGTGCAGCTTGACAGCGGCGAACAGCTTGACTGCAATGTTCTCGTTGAGGCAATCGGTTCTCACGCGAACACCGAGTGGCTCGAAGGCACTGACGTCGACATCACTGATGGAATTTTGACAGACAACGCAATGCGTGCCATTCGCACTGATGGCACGGTGCACGAAGACGTTTTCGCAATTGGCGACGTTGCCAGATTCGCAAACCCGATTTTTGACGAAGTTGCACGTCGGGTAGAACACTGGAATATTCCGACCGACACAGCTAAGCGCGTTGGTCAGGTTCTTGGGGCAAAACTAAACTCTGCCGAAAACTGGCCTAGCGTGCTCGATGAACAGTTTGCGCCGGTTCCGTCTTTCTGGAGCGATCAGTTTGAAATGCACATCTTGGCATTCGGATTGCTTGCCCTTGCAGACGAGGTGAAGCTCATCCATGGCGAAATAGACGGCGATTGCGTCTTTGGCTATTACCGCGCGGGCACAATGGTTGGCGTTTGCGGAATCGGCTTGCGGTCAACCGTTCAGGGCTACAGAGCGGCGATTGGCTCGCTAGCTAGTTGATCTGGCAGAAGTCTTCGATAGCGTCTTTTGGCCCAGCCACAATTAGCCAGTCGCCCTCGCTGATCAAGGTTGCCGGGGTCGCCGCCTCGTACTTCACATCACCGTGGCTGGTTGCCACAACGATGACGTTGTAGGTTGCTCGCAAAGCAAGATCGGTCAGGGTCTTGCCGTGGAATGAACTCGCAGCTGCGGTCTTAGCCATGACGAAGCCTTCGTCGATTTCAACGTAGTCAAGCTGGTCGCCACCAACCTGGTGAGCAATGCGCTTGCCCATGTCTTTCTCTGGAAACACGACGTGGTGAACTCCGAGTTGGCGAAGTATTCGTCCGTGAGCATCACTTGTTGCCTTTGCCCAAACTTCTTTCACACCGATTTCGATAAGCAGCGAAGCAGTCAGAATGCTCGACTCGATGTCGCCACCGATTGCCACGACCACGCGGTCAAAGTCGGCAATCGCAAGTTCATCTAGAACATCGCGGTTGGTTGTGTCTGCCTTGACGACGAGAGTTAGAAGCGGTGCATATTGCTGAACGACGGCATCTGAGGTGTCGATGCCAAGAACTTCTTTGCCTACTTCGATTAGTTCAAGAGCCAAGGCGGCGCCGAATCGGCCCAAGCCGATGACAGCTACCTTCTTTGTCGAATTTGCTTTTGCATTCTTAGCCAATTGTGGGCCTCTCTTTTGGATACTCGAAGTGCGCATGTCTAACTCTTGAAGCCAATGCTGATGCTACCGCCACGGTTCCGATGCGACCGGTAAACATAACGGCGATAATGACGAGTTGTGCAATGTCAGGCAATTGGCCCGTGATTCCGGTGGTGAGACCGACGGTAGCGAAGGCCGAAACTACCTCGAATAGCAGCTGATCAGTTGTGAATTCGGTCAAGAGCGAGAGAACGACCACCGATGATGCAACGGCAAGAGCTGAAAGCAAAACGATGGTTAGCGCTTCTCTTTGAATCGAACGGGGAAGGCGACGTTTGCCCACGTTCACCGCGGTGTCGCCGCGAATCTCGGTCAGCACGATGAAGATCAAAATTGCGGCTGTGGCCACCTTGATGCCGCCACCGGTACCGCCACTGCCGGCACCGATGAACATCAGAACATCCATGCCAAGCCAGGTTTCGGGCTGCATCTGCGACAAATCAAGGGTGTTGAAGCCAGCGGTTCTTGGCTGAACCGAAGCGGTAAAGGCGTTCAGAATCTTGCCCGCGACATCAAACTGACCGAGGGTTGCTGGGTTGTTCCACTCAAGGGCAGCTATGTAAAGAGTTCCGGCGACAGCCAGAATCACATAGGCCCAGAGAACAATTCGACTTGTGAGAGTCCAATGAAGTTTCGACTCTATGACGCCACCGACTCGATTCTTTTCGACGCGCTTGCTCAGGCGTCTGCCGAGTTCGAATAACACCGGAAATCCGAGGCCACCAAGAATCACGGCAAGGTCGATTGGCAACTGGATGAATGGATCTGTCGCGAAATTCATCAGGTTTGCACCGTAGAGCGAGAAGCCTGCGTTGTTGAACGATGCAACCGAGTGAAAGAGGCCATGCCAGAGTGCGTCGCCGAGCGAGTAGTTGTAGAAAGTCATGAAGCGAATGGCAAGCATTGCAGTCACAAACAATTCGATTGCAGCACTCACAAGAAGAACTTGTTTCAACAACTTGCGAACATCGCCGCCCGAGACAGAGGCAGACTCTGCTCCTGCAGTTACTCGGCTGCGAAGACCGATTCGGCTAGACACCAAAACACCCAGCAGGGTCGCAAAGGTGATGATTCCAAAGCCACCGATTTTGATCAGGCCAAGAATTACCAGGTGTCCGAAGGGAGTCCAGAAGGTTTCGACATTGACGGTCGATAGACCCGTAACCGTAACCGCTGAGGTGGCAGTGAAGAAAGCTTCGAGCCCACGACCGAAGCCGCCCTCGGCTCGCGAGATCGGAAGCGAAAGCAGAACGGTTCCGACGGCAATGGCAGCCATGAAGCCCAGGGCAACAATTTGCGCCGGCTTGATTGCTGCTCTTTTAATCACGAGCCACCTTGGGGAATTGAACCCCAGACCTGCTCTTTACGAGGGAGCTGCTCTACCAACTGAGCTAAGGCGGCAAGTTGCGCGGCCAAAACCCCGCAACCATGCAAGTTTAGTAGCGAGAAACCCCGGCCAAAAAGACCGGGGTTTCTCTTGAACTGCGGATCTTAGTGCTGAACGGCCTTGCCAATGGCAGCGCCGGTTAGCGAACGAACTTCAAGCTCTGCATACTTCGCAGTGTTGCGCTCGTTCGAGGTTACGGTGCCCAACCAGCCCATGAAGAAACCGAATGGAATCGAGATGATTCCAGGGTTGTTCAGTGGGAAGTAGTTGAACTTGACACAGCTAACAGCATCAGGAAGACACTTGATGAAGCTGGTCTCGGTTCCAGAAACGTTGCCTGAGAAGATCAACAAGACGATTGCAGCGATTAGACCACCATAGATAGCCCAGACTGCTCCGCGAGTGTTGAACTTCTTCCAGAACAATGAGTAAAGAACTGTCGGAAGGTTTGCCGAGGCAGCAATTGCGAAGGCAATAGCAACCAAGAACGCAACGTTTAGACCCTGCGCACCAATTGCTAGCGCGATTGCAACTAGACCGATTAGCACTGCAGCGATCTTTGCGACGCGAACTTCTTTCTTCGGGTCAACATTGCCCTTCTTGATCACGTTGGCATAGAAGTCATGCGCGAACGATGAAGAAGAAGCAAGGGTCAGACCTGCAACAACAGCAAGGATGGTCGCGAAAGCGATCGCACCGATTACCGCGAGCATCACTGCACCACCGGTTGTTCCAGCGCCACCACCGAGCTCTTGAGCGAGCAACGGTGCCGCCAGGTTTCCACCCTTATCGGCCTCGCTGATTTTGGCTGAGCCAACTAGTGCAGCTGCACCAAAACCAAGAGCAATGGTCATTAGGTAGAAGAAACCGATGTTTCCGATTGCCCAGTTAACACTTGTGCGAGCTGCCTTAGCGGTTGGCACTGTGTAGAAGCGAATCAGAATGTGAGGCAGACCAGCGGTTCCGAGAACAAGGGCCATACCAAGTGAGATCAGGTCTAGCTTGCTCATCAGAGTCTTGAACTGGTCAACGACTGTGTGCGCCTCGTCAGAGTAAATCACCTTGCCATACTTGCCGCCTGGCTCTAAGAAGCTAGCGCTGCCGCTTGCGTCTTTAGCGTGGCCAAGAAGCTCTGAGATGTTGAAGCCAAACTTGGCAAGCACCATCACGGTGAGCAAGGTGGCGCCAATCATCAACAAGAAAGCCTTGATGATCTGCACGTAGGTTGTGCCCTTCATTCCACCAACGGTCACATAAACGATCATCAGAACGCCGACCACCAAAATGATGACGTTCTTAGCGTTTGTGTCAGTTGGGTCGATGCCGAGCAACAGGGTTACGAGGCTTCCGGCTCCAACCATCTGCGCTAGCAGATAGAAGATCGAAACGACAACGGTTGAGGCCGCAGATGCGCTGCGCACTGGGCGCTGACGCATTCTGAACGAGAGCACGTCACCCATGGTGAAGCGGCCCGAGTTTCTAAGCGGTTCAGCAACTAGCAACAGCGCTACGAGCCAAGCGACCAAGAAGCCGATTGAATACAAGAAGCCGTCGTATCCAAAAAGTGCAATCATGCCGGCGATGCCGAGGAACGAAGCAGCTGACATGTAGTCACCGGCGATAGCTAGACCGTTCTGAAAACCTGAGAACGAAGCACCGCCGTCATAGAAGTCAGACGCGCTCTTTTTGTTTGAGCGTCCGGCACGAAATACCAGTACGAGCGTTACAGAAATAAAAGCAACGAAAAGAATCGTAGCTAGGGTTCTTGAATCGATCACTTGGCCAACCTCGCGTTTACCTTGTCGCGCAATGCGTCAGATGCAGGGTCTAGCGTGCGTGATGAGTGACGCTCATAAAGCCACATGATCACGAATGTAGAAACGAACTGCAAAACACCGAGCACAATTGCGATGTTAATGTTCGGTGCAACTTCTTGGCTTACCCAGTCACGCGCGAACGCGGTTAGCAAGACATACAAGAAGTACCAGCCAAGAAAGGCTGCTGTTACCGGAAATGCAAAGTTGCGAAACTTCTTTCGCAACGCTTGAAACTCAGGACTGGCTTGTGTTTCAACCCAGACCTTTTCATCTTCAGACGAGCTCATATAACTCCGTTTTCCATGAGATACCGATGGCCTCATTGCCATCGACCTGGGTTGCCCCTCGAACAATCTAGCGAAGGTCAGGACCCTAACAGTTCGGGTCTTTGACCGGAACAACACCTTTTATGAGAAAGTTATCAACCGCTGAAACGACGCATTCGTTCGAGCGACCATAGGCCGTGTGGCCCTCGCCATTGAAGGTAACGAGGTGGCCATCGCTGAGAATCTTGGTGGCTAGATTCTGGGCCTGCCAGTATGGGGTGGCCGGGTCGCCGGTTGTGCCAATGACCACAATCGGCCCAGAACCCTTTGCCGCATAGCTAACCGGCGGCTTTGCAATTGGATATGGCCACTGCTCACAGCCGAGAGCGCCGTTTTGCCAGTAGCGACCGAAGAACGGGCTCATCTTCATCAGTCGGGCGTTTTGTGCCTTCATCGCAGTCGTGGTTGGTTTCGACCGACTGTCTAGGCACGACACCGCCATGTTTGCCTCGAGCATGTTTGAGGCGTAAGTTCCGTCTGAGTTTCTGTCGTTATAGAAGTCGGCCAGCTGCAAGAAGGTTGTGCCATCACCGGCATAAGCATTCTTAAAGGCAGACGATGTGTACTGCCAATAGGTCTCGCTATAGAGAGTCATGATCAATCCGGTGATTCCACCAGAGATTGTTAGCTTGCGCCCGGCGAGGGTTGTTGGCAACGGCCTTGTTTCTAGCTTCTTGAAGAAAGTGGTGATCTGCGCAATTGCAGAATCAACGTCGCCGGTGAACGGGCAGGTTTTCTTGTTAGTGGTCAGGCAATCCTTGAGATAGTTTCGCAACGCCAAATCGAAACCCTTGAGTTGATTTGCACTTTGGTCTTCGTCACTAACCGTCGGATCAATGGCGCCATCAAGAACGAATCGACCAACTCGCTGCGGGTACAGCGCGGCATATGTTGTTCCTAAGAAAGTTCCATATGAGTAACCCAGATAGTTCAGTTTTGACTGGCCGAGCAATGCACGGATTACATCCATGTCGCGTGCAGCATCAACAGTGCCAACGTGCCCAAAAATCTTGCCGCTGTTTTTCACACAGGCATCGATGTATTTTTTCATGGCTTTTCGCTGCGCGGCCATCTCTGTTGCCGAACCAGGCGCACCGGGTGTGGTGCCATAGAGAAACTCGTCTGTGTCTTTTGCGCTCAGGCACTTGATCGGCGTGCTCTTTTCAACACCTCGAGGGTCAAAGCCGACAACGTTGTAGCGCTTGCGCAAGGCAGCGCTGCCAACCTGCTCGCCACCGCCCGCTACGAAATCGAGGCCAGAGCCACCAGGGCCACCAGGGTTTTCGAGAATCCAGCCAAGATCTGCAGAGCCGGTTGAAGCCAAGTAGTTGATTGAGAGATTGATTGAACCGGCAGACGGGTTCTTCCAGTCGAGCGGAACCTTGATGGTTGCGCACTTCAGGTCGGTGCGGCAGGTCTTCCAGTTCAGGGCCTGGCTATAGAAGGGCTTCAGGGCCGCAGACACGTCTTCTGACATCGCCGAATTGGTCGGTGAGACTGTGGCACAACCACCTAGCAACACGGTGAACAGGGCAATTGAGGCGAGAACGCGCTTTAGTCTCATTTGACTCCCCTGCTAGTTATGGCTTTGTACGCAAGTTTACGGCCAGGGCATCCATGACCATTTGGTCTTTGACGTTCGCCGAGATCCTGGTTCTCGCAAGTTCAATCTGGGCCAGCTTGAACAGAGTTTGCTGCGGTGTCGATCGATTTGCAATGCCGAGCAGTTGAGTGCGCAGGTCCTCGTTGACCATTGGCACTTGAGCATCGAGCTGCAACATCAAAACGTCGCGATAGAGCGAAAGCAGGTCAACCAAAATTCTGTCGATTCCGTCGCGAAGTGACCGAGTCGCGCGTCGTTTCTGCGAATCTTCTAGCGCCTTTACATCGGCTCGCGCATATGGCGGCAGCTTCGCTGCGTCTTCGACTCCCATAACGCGCAACAACTCTGCTCGCTCTTCGGCATCGCGTTCTGCGGTTAGTGCGTCTGCGTCGCGTCGGGCAAGATCTAACCAACGCTCCGAAGTGAAAATCGCAGATGACACAGAGTCGATTTCTAAAGCTGCCATGAGAGTGTCGCGTCGACGACCGCGCGCATCTGCACTCGTCGCGAGCCTGCGCGCCATTCCGATGTGACTCTGCGCCTCGGCGGCAACCTTGATTGCGAGACTGCGTTCGATTCCGTCGCGCTCAACCAAAAGCTCTGCAACTTCTTCGACTGCCGGAGTCTTCAACGCAATTCGACGAACACGAGAGCGAATGGTCGGCAACATGTCGGCTTCGCTTGGCGCGCAGAGAATCCACACGGTTCCGGCTGGCGGTTCTTCGAGAGCCTTGAGTAAAACATTTGAAGATCGCTCTGCCATGCGGTCTGCGTCTTCGATAATCATGATGCGAAAGCGCCCCATCGATCCACCGAGTTGAGCGCTCGTCACAAGGTTGCGAATCTCTTCAATCGAGATGCCGACTTTTTCGGTGGTCAAGACGTCGATATCGGGATGGTTGCCAGCCATCGCCAGCGTGCAAGAACGGCACGTTGCACAACCACCCTCGGCGCAGAGCAGCGCGGCAGCAAAGGCGACTGCCATGTTCGAGCGGCCCGAACCAGGAGGGCCGGTCATGAGCCAAGCGTGGTGCACGCCCTCGTCACGGTGTTTTACGGCTAGTTCGAGTTGAGCGATGGCATCGCCCTGCCCAAAGAGTTCACGCCAAATTGGTGCTGGCATTAGCCAAGCAACTCCTGAACGCGCGCGCGAATGATTTTCTGCATCTCTTCGACCGATAGTTCGGCATCGATGACAAGCCAACGCTTAGGTTCATCGGCAGCCATTTTCAAATAAGCCTGACGTGCAGATTCGAAGAATTCTGTCTTGGCTCGCTCGAGGCGATCAGGTTCTGCGCCGGTCTTGTTTCGTCGCGCAACTGCTTTCTCTGCATCAAGGTCGAGCAAGACGGTTAAATCTGGCAAGAGACCATCGACTGCGAAAAGTGAAAGATTGCGCACCTGTTCGAAACCTAGATCGCGACCGCTGCCCTGATATGCAACAGATGAATCGAGATAACGATCTGTGACGACAACTTCGTTTCGCTCAAGAGCCGGGCGCACAACCGTTGCAACGTGGTGTGCACGATCTGCTGCAAACAGCAATGCCTCGGCGCGTGGAGCAACCTCACCCTTGCGGTGTAAAAGCAGTTCGCGAATCTCGCGACCCAAATCTGTTCCACCTGGTTCAAGCGTGCGGCAAACCTTGCGACCCTGTTCATTTAGAAACTGCACGAGCAAATCGAGTTGAGTTGATTTGCCAACCCCATCGATTCCCTCGAATGAAATAAACAAGCCGCCGGTCATTACTAAGCCTTCTTCTTGCGGGTCGCGCCTTTTTTTACCACGCGAGTTGTAGTTGCGGTCTTGCGCGAACGCGAAGCCTTAGGCGGTGCTTCACCCGGTTCAACACCGAGCTTCTCTCGACGAATCATGAGCAACTCAAATGCGCGGTCAGAGGTTAGCTCTTCGAGCGGCTCTTCTTTCGGAACCGTCGCGTTGACCAAGCCGTCTGTTATGTAGAGACCAAACTGGCCGGTCTTGGCAACAACGTTGAGCTTTGACAGCGGGTCTTCGCCGAACTCTTTGAGCGGAGTCGCGGCCGTGCGGCGGCCACCATACTTCGGCTGCTTGTAGAGCTCTAGGGCCTGGTCGAGGGTGATATTGAAGATGTCCTCTTCACTTGCCAGCGACCGAGAGTCGGTGCCCTTCTTCATGTAAGGGCCGAACTTGCCGTTCTGTGCGGTGATTTCGTTGCCGCTCTCAGGGTCGATGCCAACCACGCGAGGCAAAGAAAGCAACTTGACGGCCTCTTCGAATGTGAAGGTCTCTGGCGACATTGACTTGAACAACGATGCGGTCTTTGGCTTCGCAGCCTTCTCGTCGTCGAGCAAGACATATGGGCCATAGCGGCCATCCTTGAAAAGAATGTCGAGGCCGGTCTCTGGGTCTTGACCCATGACGCGGTCGCTGATGATCGGCGCATCGATGAGCTCTTGAGCCTTCTCGACCGTCAACTCGTCAGGTGCGAGACCCTCAGGAATGTTGACGATGCGTCGACCGTTTTCGTCTGCACCTTCGCTGCCGGGCTCAACCATGGTTTCGATGTATGGGCCATACTTGCCGGTGCGCAAAGTGATGTTGTCTGCAATGTGAATCGAGTTCACAGCACGCGGGTCGCTGTCGCCAACGTTCTCAACCGTTGGGTGCAAACCTTCGATGCCCTCGCCGCCGAAATAGAAACGGTGCAGCCAGGTGCTTCGATCGAGATCGCCCGATGCAATTAGGTCGAGGTCTTCTTCCATCTGCGCGGTGAACGCATAGTCAACCAAGCGCTCAAAGTTGTTCTCGAGAAAACGCGTGATTGTGAATGCAATCCATTCAGGAACCAACGCTTGACCACGTTTGGTCACATAACCCTTGCCGATGATTGTCGACATGATCGATGCATAAGTTGAAGGGCGACCGATTCCGTCTTCTTCGAGAGCCTTGACCAGCGACGCTTCTGTGTAGCGTGGCGGTGGCGAAGTCTGGTGGTCTTTCGCAAAGACATCGACTGCCTTTAGCTTCTGGCCAACTTCGAGCTTCGGCAACTTAGATTCTTTTTCTTCGTTGTCGTCGTCTTCGTTGCGAGACTCATCCTGGCTTTCTTCATAGGCAGCCAAGAAACCCTTGAATGTCACGACGGTTCCAGAGGCTGTGAACTCGGCCGGGCCGTTGCCCTCGATGCCGGTTGCCTGAATGCGAGCCGTGGTGGTTGACACCTTGGCGTCTTGCATCTGCGAGGCAATGGTGCGCTTCCAGATCAGGTCATAGAGCTCGAATGCTCGGCCAAAGATGACGCCTGAAAGCTCGGATGGGCGCTTGAACACCTCACCAGCAGGGCGAATCGCCTCGTGGGCCTCTTGAGCGTTCTTGCTCTTGCCTGTGTAGATGCGCGGTGCGTCGGCAACCATCTCTTTGCCAAACATCTCGGCAGCCTGCGAGCGAGCAGCAGCAATTGCCTGCGAAGACAAAGTTGGTGAGTCGGTTCGCATGTATGTGATGTGACCTTCTTGATACAGCGACTGAGCGGTATCCATGGTCTGCTTTGCCGACATGCGCAACTTGCGCGACGCCTCTTGCTGAAGTGTTGAAGTGGTGAACGGCGCAGCTGGTCGACGAGTCGAAGGCTTTGCTTCAACCGAAGTAACTTCGATGTTTACATCTTTTGACTTCATGCCAGCGGCGAGCGACTCTGCCTCGGCTTCAGTTAGAACACGAACATCGCTCTTGAGCACTCCGCGATCGTCGAAACTCTCACCCGTTGCAATTCGCTTGCCGTCGATGCTGAGAAGTTTCGATTCAAAGTTTGGTTCACCAGAAACCTGCGAATCGAAAATTGCTTTGACGTCGTAGTAGCGAGCAGAAACGAAAGCCATGCGCTCGCGCTCACGTTCGACAACCAATCGCATTGCCGGAGACTGAACGCGACCAGCACTTAGTCCGCGGTTAATTTTGCGCCAAAGAACTGGAGAAACTTCATATCCATAGAGACGGTCGACAACGCGGCGAGTTTCTTGAGCCTGAACCAAGTTCTCGTCGATGTCGCGGGTGTGGCTTAGGGCCGCCTGAATTGCCTCTTTGGTGATTTCGTGAAACACCATTCGCTTGACCGGAACCTTTGGCTTCAACACCTGAAGCAAGTGCCAGGCAATTGCCTCCCCCTCGCGGTCTTCATCGGTGGCGAGATAGAGCTCATCTGCGGTTTTTAGGGCAGCCTTTAGATCGGCTACGGTTTTGCTCTTTCCGGCTGAGATGGCATACATCGGCTCGAAGTCGTTTTCGATGTTGATCGAGAACTTGCCGACCGAGGTCTTCTTGAGCTCCGACGGAACATCTTTGGTATCGATCAAGTCACGGATGTGCCCAACCGAGGCCAAGACCTCAAAGTCGTTGCCCAAGTATTTGCCAATGGTCTTGGCTTTGGCCGGCGACTCGACGATGACCAATTTTCGGCTATTTGCCACGCATTACTCCCTGCATCAGTTGCTTTCGGCCGGTCCGGCTCGAGATGTTGCCATCAATTCGAAGCCGGCCGCGACAGAACGCAGCCTTATAAAAGATTCGAGACTGACAATACGACATGTGTCAAGCGACACCATATAGTTAGTCGCAATTTGGCTGGCCGTTTGGCACGGATAGCCCGTAATCAGACCCCTGGCAGAATCTGCCGCCGCAATGGCGATTTGATCCGCCTGGGACTGCAATTTTTCGGCCGCAAAGAGCCCAAAAACCGCTAGATTGCAGGCAACTAGCCCCGAAAGGCTAGCCATGCACACACCTAAGCCGAGAATGGTGCCAGACCCCTCCGACAACCCCAATCGGGCCCCGAAAAAATTTTTCACAAACCGAGCCTTCTTGAGCACTCTCGGTCGGCGAGTCGCAGGGACAAGTTGGGCAGCCCGAGCAGGTTCAGATCTCGACCGACCTCGGCACAGAGCAGCAACCCTTCGGTCGAAAATGTGACCCTGCTGCCTCGAAGCTGGGTTGCATAAAGCTCGCGAACCTGGCTCTCGGGCTCGCCGCGAGCCACCGCCCTAGCCAACCCAGCGGCTACCGAAACCAGCCTGGTTTTTTCAAATTGAGCGGTCAGCGTCGACATTGAGAACGCCAGAAGCAGAAACACTGTTGGCAGAACGATGGCAAACTCGGCGGTGATTGCACCTCGATCTCTAGTTGTTTGGCGCATCATTCGGGTTAGCAAAGGTCAGGGCACTCTTGACCAAGTCAAAAAGAATCTGCCTCACTTCGTCGCTTCGCATAATGATCACGAGCAACCCGGCGAAGCCGACAGCTGCCATGGTCGCAATTGCATATTCGGCGGTAGCCGCTCCAGTTTCGTCAAAAAATATCTTCTTCATGCCTGCCTTTCAGGTCTTGCTTAACAGCGAGATGGATATCGGAATAACTGAAATGAAAACGAAAGCTGGCAACACGAAGATTGCCAACGGAATTAGCAGTCGAACAGACAGCCTCTCAAATCTCTGAAGTAGCTCTTGTTGCAAATTGAAACGAATCTCAGTTGCTCGAGCACGCAACAACTTTTCAATTGGCGCTCCGGTGGTCTCGCTCAGGGCAATAACCCGGGCGATTTCATCTTTGGCATCGACAGATACCTCTGTCTCAAAAACTTTTCGAAAAGTTTGCAAGAGTTTTTCGCGCGCAATTGCCGGCGAAAGCCCAGCTCGAAGAATCATGGCAAAAGCGTCGAGCGCAATAGAGTGATCAACCTGCACCATTTGCGCCTTGGCAATCATTCGGGTTGATGCAATGTTCGCGAGCAAAAGAAAAACGATTCCGATGACGCACGAAATTGCCGCAAGTGCAGAACTAAACAGAACCTCGAGCGAACCCAGCCCGCAAACCTGCCCTAACAGTAGGGCTGCCGGCGGCAACCACTGCACCAGCTTTGCGCTCGATTTGGGCATAGCCGCAGCCAGACCCAAGCGGGCGTCGGCCTCAGCTTGGCCCACCGCGATGGCCTGCAGCTCAGCCATGGCAAGCGCCGGAGCGGCCCCGCAACTCAGGCACAGCTCTCGAATCAAGCGGTATTGCCTGCCGAGCACTCCCCCGATTGTCGCCGTCTCGCTGGCCCTCTCGGCTTCTTGCAGGCTCAGCCCCGATGTCAGCAAGGCATTCAGTCGCGCGAGCTTCTCTCTGTCATTCATTTAGTCGCCTCAGTTCAACTGCGCGCGAGCCCGAGCGATTCTCGATGTGAATTAGCCAGTCAATCGACTTCGAGAATTGCTGCCAGGTGTCAGCACCGCTGAGACCAGCCGCAACTGCGATGCCGATGATTCGCTCGCGAACCTGATCAGCAGAATTCGCATGGATGGTTGCGCAGGCACTGTGCCCAGTGTTGATTGCCTGCATTAAAGTAATCAGTTCGACCGAACGCACCTCGCCGATGACCAGTCGATCTGGTCTCATTCGAAGCGACTCGAGCAAAAGTTGTTGCAGAGAGATTGCTCCATTGCCTTCAACATTTGCTTCGCGACTGCACAACGAGACACTAGACGTCGATTCAAGTTGCAGCTCTGCCACATCTTCGATTGTGATTATTCGCTCTGCGGTCAATTCGCCGAGCATTGCGCGAAGCAATGTTGTCTTGCCACAACCGGCAGCGCCACTGATCAAGAAACTTTGGCGACTGCGAAGAATTTCACGCAACAATTTCAGCTGGTCTGCCGAGAGCATTTTGATTTGCACAAGTTGCTCAAGCGCCACCTGTCTCGCGGCGTGAACTCGAATCGAAATGTGTGTTTTGCTATTCACTGCCGACGCGAGCAACGCATGCACGCGAAGTCTTCCGTTGATGTCGACATTGGCAAACGGGTGAGCGAGGTCGATTTGACGACCGCCGATTGCGATCAGCATTCGAGCTGCGGCCTCGAGTGATTCGGGGTCTGCAAAACCGGCCTCGACTCGACGCCAACTCGAGCCGACCAAGACCTCGGCACAGTCGTGACCGTTGATCACAACGTCGCTGACCCCGGGCTCGGCGAGCATCCGTGAAATTGGCTGAAGCTCGGGCTGGCTGAACATCTGCCAAGGGTTGCTCAAAAAGCAAGCCGTGCGGACGGCACCGACAAATCTGGGGATTAAAAGAAAAGGGGCGCCAGGTTGGGGGAACCTGGCGCCAGGGCATACCTGATTGGGGGAATCATTGGTATGCCACGTTGGATTGAACCAACTAATCAATCTTAAGGTGGAGTACCCCACTTTCATTCCCCAATTTCACGAAATATTCACAAATTGCCAGCATTTTCACGGATAGCCAAGGCTGGGCCAAAAAGCGCGGCGCTATTTATGGCATTATGACGAAAGGGAATTCCAACGTTGGAGGACAATGATGTCTGCCGATCACGAGATCGAAAATCTGCTGCACGAAGAGCGCCACTTTGCGCCAAGCGAAGCATTCAAAAATCAAGCAATCGCCAAGGCGAGCCTTTATGAAGAAGCAAAGGCCGACCGCCTGGGCTTCTGGGCCAAGCAGGCCAAAGAGCTGCACTGGCACAAGCCATTCACCCAAACCCTCGACTGGAGCAACCCTCCTTTTGCCAAGTGGTTTGCAGACGGCCAGCTAAACGTTTCTTATAACTGCCTCGACCGCCACGTCGAAGCCGGCAACGGCGACCGCACCGCAATCTTCTTCGAGGGCGAGCCGGGCGACACCCGCGAAATCACCTATGCCGAACTAACCCGTCAGGTCAAGAAGACGGCAAACGCACTAATCAACCTCGGCATCAAGCCAGGCGATCGCGTTGCTATCTATATGCCGATGATTCCTGAAGCCGTTATTGCAATGCAGGCAGTTGCTCGCGTTGGTGCGGTACACAGCGTGATCTTCGGTGGCTTCAGCGCAGAATCTCTTTCATCACGCATCGAAGACGCAGAAGCAAAACTTGTTATCACCGCTGACGGTGGCTACCGCAAGGGCAAGGCAAGTGCGCTCAAGCCTGCAGTCGACGAGGCTCTAAGCGCTGGCAAGTGCGCATCGGTGAAAAACGTTTTGGTTGTTCGCCGCACTAACCAAGATGTCGATTGGGTCGAAGGCCGCGACGTCGAGTGGAGCCAGGCCGTTGGCGAAGCGAGTGACGAGCACGAAGCTAAGCCTTTCGATGCAGAGCACCCGCTGTTTATTCTTTACACCTCTGGCACAACCGGAAAACCAAAGGGCATCTTGCACACCTCGGGTGGCTATCTAACCCAGGCGGCATACACGCACAAAAATGTTTTCGACTTGCACGCAGACACCGATGTCTATTGGTGCACCGCAGACATCGGCTGGATCACCGGCCACTCATACGTGGCTTATGGCCCACTCGCCAACGGCGCAAGCCAGGTCATCTACGAAGGCACGCCTGAGACTCCAGACTGGGGTCGCTGGTGGAGCATCGTGCAGAAGTACGGCGTGAGCATTCTCTACACCGCGCCAACCGCGATTCGTTCGTTCATGAAGCTCGGCAGCCAGATTCCAAACGAGTACAACCTCGAGACCGTTCGCGTGCTCGGTTCGGTTGGCGAACCAATCAACCCAGAGGCATGGATGTGGTACCGCAAGCACATCGGTGGCAGCCACGCCCCTATCGTCGACACCTGGTGGCAGACCGAGACCGGAGCAATCATGGTCTCGCCACTGCCTGGCATCACTACCCTCAAGCCTGGCTCTGCGCAGCACCCGCTGCCTGGCATCTCGGCAGAAGTGCTCGACGACGAGGGCAACGTTCTCGGTCGCGGCCACGCAGGTTTGCTAGTGCTCACCGAGCCTTGGCCATCGATGCTTCGCGGAATCTGGAAAGACCCGGAGCGCTTCAAAGAGACATACTGGTCAAAGTTTGAAGGCCAGTATTTCGCGGGCGATGGTGCTAAGTGGGACGAAGAGGGCGACCTCTGGTTGCTCGGTCGCGTCGATGACGTGATGAACGTTTCTGGCCACCGCTTGTCGACCGCCGAAATCGAAAGCGCGCTCGTGTCACACCACTTCGTTGCAGAAGCAGCTGTCGTTGGTGCGAAAGATGAGACCACCGGTCAGGCTGTTGTCGCGTTTGTGATCTTGCGTCAAAACCAACTCGACTCAGCCGGATCAGATTCTGACGTGTCAAAGATTTTGCGCGATCACGTTTCGAAAGAGATTGGCCCGATTGCTCGACCACGAACCATCATCGTGGTTAAGGAATTGCCAAAAACCCGAAGCGGAAAAATCATGCGTCGCCTACTTCGCGACGTTGCAGAAGATCGACCAATTGGTGACGTCACCACTCTCGCTGACACCAGCGTCATGGACATCATCTCTGGCAAGATCGCTGGCGGAGCTAACGACTAGTTTTTCTTTTTCGCTAGCGAGAACTTGAATGTGCCCGTGATCGGGTGACCGTCTTCAGAAATGACACGGTAGCGAACGGTGTACTTGCCAATGGTTGTTGTCTTCTTCAAAGCAACAGAAAGTTGATTGCCCAAAACGGCGGTCGCGCCCGTGTCGATTCTTTTTCCGCTAGGAGCCGTCACCGTAATCAGGTTGCCACCATCGAGTTCGACGATGTCGTCAGTAAATTGCAGATTTACTTTTGCCGGTATCGCGTAAACCGTCGAGTTGGCTTTTGGGTTCGCCTTGGTGAGCTGAGCGTGCGCAGATGCCGGTGAGGCCCCTGTTGCCAGGAGGCTCACCGACAAAAGCAGTACGAGCAGCTTGCGCAAATTTAGCCGGCAACCTTGATTGATGGTGCGGTGCTGTGCTTGTCGTTATCAAGCACGGTGTCGGTCGCAGACCCATCCCAGGTTTCGTAAACCGAGATCGTGGTTGCCTTGACCGCCTTGGTCTTCTTTGTGGCCTTCACTGCAGCGATGTCGACCAGGCAGGTCTGTCGCGCCGGAAACGAAACGGTGGTTCCAGCTGAGGTCTTTGCAAAAGAAACTCGAAGACCAAAGTCAAAGTATGAAGTCGTTGCAACATCGCCAGATGGGCCATTTGGCAGAGCGAAGTCACGCGAAATGGCTGTCCAGGTTACGGTCTGGGTCTTGTCGGCATTTAGCTTGATGGCAGTTTTCCAACCAGGAACATAGGCAGGTCGAGGAGCCGTTGTTCCAGCATCGCCGAGGGCGTCAGCTGGCACGGTAACGCTGAACACGCTGGTTGCGCCTTTCCATGTGGCGACCGCGGCAACAACCTTTTTAGTGGTTGGGTGAAGCACGTCGGCTTCTAGCGAGCATCCGTGGCCAACACGGAATGAGAGGGTGTTGTTTTTGCCGACGGTGACGGCATCAGTGGTGTTTCCGGTAGCTGACACTCCTGGAATCACGCTTACGTGAGCGTTTGCCGGAGTAACGCCGAACACAAGGAGTGTCGAAACAGATGCAGCGGCTATGAGTTTTGAAGATAGCTTCATTGAGATTTCCTTGTCGAATTGGGAAAAGAGATTAAGAAACATTCTCTATTCTACAAATTGTAGAACAAGTTGCTTTCGAAATTCAAATTCGAAGCGTGACCTGAACTATTCGAATTCGGCGATGAGCTCGACCTCGACGGCCGAGTCAAGTGGCAGCGATGGAACACCTACCGCGCTGCGGGCGTGAACTCCCTTGTCGCCAAAAACCTCAACCAAGAATTCGCTCGCGCCGTTCATGACACCAGGCTGACCGGTGAACTCAGGAACAGAAGAAACGAAACCGACAACCTTGACGATGCGGGTTACGCGATCGAGGTCGCCGATGGCCAACTTGATTGCCGCGAGCGCGTTTAGCGCGCACTGACGGGCGAGGGTCTTGGCAAGCGCTGGGTCGACCAAGCCATCGGTCTCGCCCACCTTGCCGGTTGCGATGAGTGAGCCATCCTTGAATGGCAGCTGGCCAGAGGTGAAAACCAGGTTTCCTGAGACTACAGAAGGCACGTATGCCGCCACAGGCTTTGCCACCTCAGGCAGAGGCGAGCCGAGCTCGATTAGGCGCTGTTCGATTTGAGACACTTAGCCCTCCAGTGGGCGCTTAAAGAAGGCCACGAGACCGCCCATGGCGTTGGTTTCGATGGTTACGAGCTCCCAGCCATCCATGCCCCAGTCGTTCAAAATGGCGGTCTGGTTGTGCGGCGGAAGAGGCGTTGTTAGGTATTCCCACTTAGTCATGGACTTAATTATCGCTGACTTTGTCGGGTAACCTAGAACCTATGTCTGGCGGCAAGAAGAACGAGACCTTCTTTAGCGCAATCCTCAAGTTCAGCGGATTGAGCGCTATTGCGGGAGTTCTAGCAATGGTGGTTTTGGCCCCGATCTTGCTAGTCGGCGGTTTCTTGGCCTCTGCCGGCATCTCGGTCTTCGAGAACCTTCCTGACTACATCAAGCCCGTCAACGCATCTCAGGCATCGACCATTTATGGCATCAAGGATGGCCAGCCGGTCGAAGTGGCCAAGTTCTATAACGAGAACCGCATCTCAATCGACTACAACGACATGTCAGCCAACATTCGCAACGCTGTGGTGGCTACCGAAGACCCTCGATTCTTTGAGCACGGCGGCGTTGACATCATTTCTCTTATTCGCGCGACCCTCACCAACGCGGCAATGGGCGGCGGCGGCCCAGGTGGTTCGACCATCACAATGCAGTACGTCAAGAACTCATTGGTTGAGGCAGCTAACCTCAGCGGCGATAAGGCAGCAATCGCAGAGGCAACCGCTGTTTCGATTGACCGCAAGCTTCGCGAAATTCGCTTGGCAATTGCCCTTGAGGGTGTTGCAACGAAGCAAGAGATTCTCGCCGGCTATTTGAACCTCGCATTCTTTGGCAACCAGATCAACGGTGTCGAGTCTGCTGCCGAGTATTACTTCGGCGTAAAGGCCAAAGATCTCGACATCGGTCAGTCTGCACTTTTGGCAGCGATGCTCAAGTCACCAAACGACTATCGCCCAGACGACCCAGCAAACCTCGACCGCGCGAAAGGTCGTCGTGACTATGTGATCGACAACATGGCCGCCGAGGGTTACATCACATCGCAACAGGCTGACGCCGCAAAGGCAAAGCCAATCGTTGTAAACATCAAGAAGACACCTGCCGGCTGTGAAGCAAACCAGGTCACATCTTTCTTCTGCGACTATGCAGTTTGGGAAATTCGCAACAACGTGGAGTTTGGCCCGACCCTCGAAGATCGCGAAATGCTTCTTCGTCGCGGCGGTCTAGAGATTTACACCACCATGGATCTCGCCGTTCAGCAGGCGGCCTATGACGCAACCATGAAGTGGGTGCCACCGACCAACGAGCACCACATCGGTTCGGCAACCGTGTCTGTTCAGGCTGGCACCGGCCGCATTCTGGCTATGACCCAGAACCGCGTCTACGACCAGACCAACTCTGGCGAGCAGGGTCACACCTCGGTGAACTTCTCGAGCGACAAGACCCACGGCGGTTCTAGCGGCTTTCAGACCGGTTCGACATACA
>JAHEGB010000066.1 GCA_024645175.1 Microbacteriaceae bacterium | reverse complement strand
ATGTATGCCGCGCTCGCGGGTTCACCGATTGTTGCCTCTCACCGCGATGGCGACGACCGTGTGCAAGATGCATACTCGCTTCGCTGTGCACCTCAGGTGACCGGCGCTGTTCGTGACTCGATTGCATATGCAAAGTCGGTTGCAGAGAACGAACTAGCCGCTTCAATCGACAACCCGGTGGTTCTAGAGTCTGGCGAAGTTACCTCTAACGGAAACTTTCACGGAGCACCGGTTGGCTATGTGCTCGACTTCTTGGCGATCACTGCGACCGACCTCGGGTCGATGTCTGAGCGTCGCACAGATCGCATGCTCGACAAGGCTCGCTCATTCGGGTTGAACCCGTTCTTGGCTGAAGACGCCGGCGTCGACAGCGGAATGATGATTGGTCAATACACCGCTGCCGGCTTGGTTTCAGAAAACAAGCGCCTAGCCGTGCCGGCCTCTGTCGACTCGATTCCGACATCGGCCATGCAAGAAGACCACGTATCGATGGGTTGGCACGCCGGTCGCAAACTGCGCCGCGTCGTCGACAATCTGCGAATGATTCTTGCGGTCGAATACGTCTCAGCTGGCCGTGCCATTGATGGCCGTGCCCCGCTTCAGCCCGCAAAGGTGACCGGTGAGTGGCTTGCTCGTCTGCGCAAGGTCGTGCCGGGTGTTGGGCCAGACCGCTTCTTGGCCCCTGAACTCGAGGCCGCTGCCGAACTGCTTCGCTAGAGCTTGCGGTTGCTCATGACTCGAGCAACACCAACGGCAACTAATAGAAGCGCTGCAACGATGAACAGCATTGGCAGCAGGCCGATTGCCTGCGCGATGAACCCTAGGCTCGGCGGGCCTACCAAGAACGCGAAGTAACCAAAGGTTGTCACAAGGGTCACCTTGCGAGCAGCGTTCTCGCCCTCGCCAGCCTCAGAGATGAAGAGTGGAAACCCGAGTGCCGCGCCGATTCCCCATAGCGCTGCGCCTATCCAGGCAAAAATCACAGATGGCCCAAAGATCACAAATAGCAAACCGATAGCACCGGTGAGTGCCATCGCCTGCACCGTGTGACGACGACCGAAGTGATCAGAAATCGAACCACCGAAGAAGCGTGTGATCGTCATCGACAAATTGAAAACTGCAAATGCGATTCCGGCGTTCGCTGGCGACTCGTTGTAGCCCTCGACTACCGACAGTGCGAGCCAATCATTTGCCGCACCCTCAGCGAGAGTAATGCAGAGAATTCCGACTCCAAGCAAAACGATTCTCGGGTCTTTGAAAAGATTCACTTTTTCTGGCTTTGCAGCGGCTTCATCGCGGTGATGCAAATCTTGAGCTGTGTGTGCCGGAACAAATCTGAAAACGATAATTGGCATTGCCATCATGAGCGTGCACAAAACCAGAATCTGCATGAGCAAAGAAATGTTCAACGCGATGCAAATTGTTCCGAGACCTGAACCAGCAAGTGCACCAACCGAATAGGCAGCATGCATTCTTGGCAACACTGAGCGACCGAGTTTTGTTTCGATTGTTGAACCGTCAACGTTGATCGGAACATCGGCGATGCCATAACCAAAACCGGTGATGAAGATCATCAAGCCGAAGGTTATCCATGACTGGTTTAGTGCACCGAGCGTCTGACCAATGAGACCTAGTGCGACGATGTAGAAACCAATCATCATCGGCGGCTTTGTTCCGAAGCGCGCAACGATGCGACCGGTAATTGTCAGCGCACAGATCGAACCAACGGCACCCGAGAACAACAGCAAACCAAGTTGGCTGGTTGAGACTCCGAGCAAGTTTTTGATCTCGGGCAGGCGCACCAAGAGCGACATTCCGGCTGGGCCAAGCAGGGCGAACATTGCAATGATTGAGCGGTGCCAAGGCCTGATTGCTTGCTGCTGAGCGTTCACTCGACAACCTCTTGGCTGTTCTGGGCGTTGCGCTTCGCTGTGTAAATCACGAGCAGAGTTGCTGCCGCTAGGGCTGTGAGACTGCCACAAACCGCGATGGTCGCACGAATGCCAATCTCACCGGCGAGAAAGCCGATTAGCGGTGAACCGATAGGTGTGCCACCCATGAAGATCAAAAGGTAAACACCCATGACTCGCCCGCGCAAATTTGAGCTGACGTTGGTCTGCACATAGCTGTTTGCCGAGACCAGAGTCATCAGAGCAACAGCCCCGCCGAACGGAAGCAAGAACGAGTACAACTCATAGGTAGGTGCGAAAGACAGTGTCACGAGAAACAGCCCGAACAGAGTTGCCCCTGCCATGATTCGACGAGGCACGCGCCAACTCTCGAGGCGCGCAGCAATGAGTGCACCCGAGAGTGAACCGACCGCAAGAAATGTTCCTAGGCCACCGAACTCGGCCGGGCCTTTGTTGAACTCTTGGGTTGCCATAAGCGCGTTGAAGATTTGATAGTTCAAACCGAATGTCGCGCTGAAGAAAACAGTGAGCATCAGCATGGTGATGTCGAGGCGTGAGCGAATGAAAGCCACGGCATCTCGAATTCTGCCGCCAACCTCATCGCTTTTATTCAGATGCAATTCGTTTGCATTCAACATCGACAGAGCTGCAATCATCACCACATATGTAAGTGAGTTGATTATGAACGAGGGGCCGGTTCCGAAAAGCAAAATCAAGAAACCACTTAGTGCCGGGCCAACCAGACGACCCACGTTAAAGTTTGCAGAGTTCAAACTGACAGCATTTGCCAAATCTGTTTTGCCAACTAGCTCACTCGAAAAGCTTGTTCGCACAGGCGCATCGAGAGCACTGAAGACTCCGATTGCCAAAGCGGCAATATAAACGTGCCAGATCTGAACGACTCCGGTGACGATAAGAATTCCGAGCCAAGCAGAAGCTAGGCCGGCACCGAGGTTCGTTAGATAAAGCAGCTTGCGCTTGTCGAATTTGTCTGCCAGCTTGCCGGCATAAAGGCTCAAAAACAGGGTCGGTGCAAATTGAAGGCCGGTCACTATGCCCAGAATCTGGGGGCTTCCGGTTAGTTCGAGAACCAGCCAGTCTTGGGCCACGCGTTGAGCCCAGCTGCCGATGTTTGAAAGAGCGCTGGCCGGGTAGAGAATGCGGTAGTTGCGATGCTTAAGTGCACGCCAGGCCGCCGAATTGCTCACTAACTAAATCTAAGCGCTAGAACTCGCGAAGATTTACTCGTTCTCTGCGTCAGGCAGTCTCTTCATGCGGCTAAGTGGTGAGAAGACCACAAACCCGGCAGACAACAAGACACCAACTGCGCAGACCCACATCACGGCGGCGATTCCGAAGACTGTGGCAGCGGCGCCAGCGAGCAGCGCACCGATAGGCATGACTCCCCAAACGAAGAAGCGAATCGAAGCGTTCATTCGACCAAGCAGGTGCTCTGGGCAAAGACGTTGGCGAGCGCTGACCTGGGTGATGTTGTAGGTCAGCACTGTGAAACTGCCCACGAACTGCCCGGCCGCATAGACCACAATCGCGGTCATTTGGTTGCTGCTTGCCGCAATGGCAGGGGCGAAGGCGGTCAAGCCCATGACAACGGCCGAAACCGCGATGACCTGGCCTTCGCCAATCCACTTAGAGAATCTCGCCGCAGTGACCGCACCGAGCAGGCCACCGACAGCTGAAATCGAAGCCATGACTCCATAGACGGCAGGCGAGATGTTCAGGTCGCGAAGTAGCACCAACGGAATCAGCGTGAATTGAGCAGTTGAAAAAAGGTTGCTTGTCGAGGTCGTGAACGAAACCGCACGGATGATTTTGTTGCTCCAGACAAATTTCAGACCTTCTGCAATTTCGTCACGAAGTTTGTTGCGCTCAGCTTTTGGTTTCGGCACTTCGCGATCGCGAATTGCACTCAGGCTGATTGCTGAAACTAAAAACGAAAGCGCATCGGCAATCAATAGTGCTGGCGCTTTAAACACTGTTAGCAAACTGCCAACGATTGCGGGCCCGGCGATTCCCGAAAGTTGGTTGGTAGTTTCGAGTGACGAATTGGCAGATGCGATTTGCTGTTTAGGAACAATAATCGGAACAAAACTTTGATATGCAACATCGAAGAACACCGTTGCCAAACCAATCACTCCGGCAGCAACGAACAGGTGCCAGACCTGAATCGCATTTGCGAAATAGAGAATCGGCAGCGACAACACCGCGATAAGACGAATTATGTCTGCCCAAATCATCACGCGTCGTTTTACCCAGCGATCAACCCAAGCACCCGCGATAAGTCCAACTAGCAAAAACGAAGCTGTCGACGACGCATTGAGAAAACCCATTTGCGCTTCATTGACGTTCAACATTGTCACCGCGAAAACCGGCAGAGCCAGGCCGCTCAGTTGTGAGCCGATTTCTGAAACAGTTTGCCCGCCCCAGAGCGCTAAAAAGTTTTTATTGCGCAGGTGTGAAGACTTCTTTGTTTCTGACATTTGGTTACTTGATCAGGTCTGCGACCGAGCTCAAAATTTCTGTCGGTCTGAACGGGTACTTCTGAATCTCTGCGTCGTCTGCGATGCCGGTGAGCACGAGAACCGTGTGCAGTCCGGCTTCGATGCCGGCCACCACGTCGGTATCCATGCGGTCACCAATCATGCCGGTGGTCTCAGAGTGAGCACCGATTTTGCGCATCGCAGAGCGAAACATCATCGGGTTTGGCTTGCCGACGATATATGGGTCTTTGCCAGTTGCCTTGGTGATCAGGGCGGCAACCGATCCGGTAGCTGGCAAGACGCCGTCGGCAGAGGGCCCAGTGGCATCAGGGTTGGTAGCAATAAAGCGGGCACCTGCGTTGATCAGGCGCACCGCCTTGGTCAGGCTCTCGAAGTTGAAGTTGCGGGTCTCGCCGAGCACAACATAGTCGGGGTTGTTGTCGGTCTGAATGTAGCCAACATCGTGAAGCGCTTGGGTGAGCCCGGTCTCGCCTAGAACGAAAGCTGTGCCACTCGGGTTCTGCGATTTCAAGAAAGCTGCGGTCGCTAGAGCAGAAGTCCAGATGCGATCTTCGGGAACATCGAGACCACCAGCGCGAAGACGAGCAGATAGATCGCGCGGCGTGTAAATCGAATTGTTGGTTAGAACCAAGAACGGGGTGTTGGTGTCTTGCCACTGCTTAATGAGTTCTGCAGCACCCGAAAGTGCTTGCCCCTCGTGAACGAGAACGCCATCCATGTCAGTGAGCCAGGTAGTGATTTTGCTTCTGTCAGCCATGCGTTTAGCCTATCGGGGCTGCGGTTAGGCTTGCTTCATGAACATCGCGCGCAGACAAATG
>JAHEGB010000057.1 GCA_024645175.1 Microbacteriaceae bacterium | reverse complement strand
CCGGTGCCATGATCAGCGGAAAATCTTTCAGAGATTGAAATGGCGCAATACAAAAGCTGAAGATGACACCGGCCAGCATCGCGCTAGCAATCGGCTTAGGAATCGAGGTGACCAGTCTTCCTAAAGCTGGCCAAAGACCGGTTAGCGCAATCATGAGTGCTGCAAAAATAAATGCACCTACGGCGGTCTCAAAACCGTAGTTGAGCGCACCAGCAGAAACGAGCAGTGCCGCGCCAGGCGTAGACCAGACGATGCTCAGCGGCATCTTGTAACGCCACGACAGCACAATCGACAAGACGCCATAGAGAATCAGCATCGAGAAAATGACCGAGACGATTTGGTTTTGGTTTGCGCCTAGTGCCGTAAGAGCGGCTAGAACAACGCCAGTGCTAGCAGCTTGCCCGGTGATTGAAGCAACCGATCCTGCGAGCATCGGCGCTTTGTGATCAGCGAAGCTGAAGGCCATTTGTTAGGCAGATTTTTCTTGGCGGCTGCTCTTGAAAGGCAAGATTGCCGGCGTCTCTTTGTTTTCGACTACGTCGCGAGTGATTCGCACAATGCCCTGAACTTCGCTGCCCGGAATCTCGAACATGATTGGGCCAAGAATTTCTTCCATGATGGCGCGAAGGCCACGAGCACCGGTTTCGCGGGCTACGGCCATGTCTGCAATGCTCTCGAGTGCGTCGTGATCGAATTCGAGTTCAAAACCGTCGAGTTCAAACATGCGCTGGTACTGCTTGGTTAGCGCGTTCTTCGGAGTCGTGAGAATCTCCATTAGTGCGCTGCGGTCGAGTTCTTTGACCGTTGCGATAACCGGCAAACGTCCGATGAATTCTGGGATGAGCCCAAACTTGCGAAGGTCTTCTGGCTGAACTTCGCTGAAGATTTCGGCAACGTCGCCCTTTGCGAAGATTGGCGAGCCGAAGCCGATGCCCTTCTTGCCAGCGCGAGAAGAAATGATTTCTTCGAGACCCGCAAATGCTCCGGCCACAATGAACAGAATGTTGGTTGTGTCTAGCTGAATGAACTCTTGTTGCGGGTGCTTGCGGCCACCTTGAGGCGGCACCGAAGCCACGGTTCCTTCAAGAATCTTTAGAAGTGCCTGCTGAACGCCCTCTCCAGAAACATCGCGTGTGATTGAAGGGTTCTCAGCCTTGCGTGAAATCTTGTCGATCTCGTCGATGTAGATAATGCCGTTCTCGGCGCGCTTTACGTCGCCGTCTGCAGCCTGAAGAAGCTTGAGCAAAATGTTCTCAACGTCTTCGCCGACATAGCCAGCCTCGGTGAGTGCCGTAGCGTCTGCCACTGCGAAAGGCACGTTCAAACGCTTTGCAAGGGTTTGTGCCAAGTAGGTCTTTCCGCAACCGGTAGGGCCAATCATCAAAATGTTCGACTTGGCGATCTCGATTTGGTCGTGCTCTTTGCCAGCGCTGGTTAGGGTGCCGCGCGAGCGAATTCTCTTGTAGTGGTTATAGACGGCTACAGAAAGAGCCTTCTTGGCCTGGTCTTGACCGATGACATATTCATCGAGAAAGCCTTTGATTTCGCGAGGCTTCGGAAGCTCTGTCTCGTCGACTGGCTTGGGTGCTTGGCCGAGTTCTTCTTCGATGATCTCGTTGCAAAGCTCGATGCATTCGTCGCAAATAAAAACGCCTGGGCCGGCAATTAGCTTGCGCACCTGCTTCTGGCTCTTTCCGCAGAAAGAACACTTGAGCAGGTCGCTCGATTCGCCCAGTTTGGTCATGAGAAAACTCTAACCGCGAGAAGCGAAAAAGCGGGGCAAATACGCCCCGCTTCTTCGATGATTGCCTTTATTTACGCGTTCTTGCGTGAGGTTAGAACCTGGTCGATAAGACCATATTCCAAGGCCTCTTGTGCGGTGAGAATCTTGTCGCGATCGATGTCGCGGTTGACCTCAGACACACTCTTGTTCGAGTGCTTCGAAAGAGTCTCTTCGAGCCAGGTGCGCAAACGAAGCATTTCTTTTGCCATGATCTCGATGTCTGATGCCTGGCCTGGGCCGCCACCAGAAGATGGCTGGTGAATCATCACGCTTGCGTTTGGCAATGCCAAACGCTTGCCTGGTGCTCCGGCAGCAAGCAATACGGCCGCAGCAGAGGCAGCCTGACCCAAGCAAACGGTCTGCACCTGTGGGCGAATGTATTGCATGGTGTCATAAATGGCTGTCATGGCCGAGAACGATCCACCAGGTGAGTTGATGTACATGGTGATGTCGCGGTCTGGGTCTTGTGACTCGAGAACAAGCAACTGCGCCATGATGTCGTCGGCAGAAGCGTCGTCAACCTGCACACCCAAGAATATGATGCGATCTTCGAAGAGCTTGTTGTATGGGTTCTGCTCGCGGTAACCGTATGAGGTGCGCTCGGTGAAGCTCGGAAGAATGTAACGCGACTCTGGCGAAACGAATTTGTTGTTCATGGTTTCTCCTAGTTGCTTCCGACGCCGGTAGCCGAGCCAGCGAATTCTTGAATGTGATCGATGAAGCCATACTCGAGCGCTTCTGCAGCAGTGAACCAGCGGTCGCGGTCGCCGTCGCGCTCAATCTGCTCAACGGTCTTGCCGGTCTGCGCGGCGGTGATTGATGCAAGCTGACGCTTCATCGACATGATGAGCTCTGCCTGAGTCTGAACATCGGCTGCGGTTCCACCGAAGCCACCGTGTGGCTGGTGAAGCAACACGCGAGTGTTAGGTGTTGCGTAGCGCTTGCCCTTTGTGCCAGATGAGAGCAAGAACTGCCCCATCGATGCGCACATGCCGATGCCGACAGTAACGATGTCGTTTGGCACGTATTGCATGGTGTCATAAATCGCCATGCCCGCGGTGATCGAACCGCCCGGAGAGTTGATGTACAAGAAGATGTCTTTGGTTGAGTCTTCTGCTGCGAGCAAAAGAATCTTTGCGCAAATCTCATTTGCCATGTCGTCGCGAACTTCGCTGCCGAGCCAAATGATGCGCTCGCGCTGAAGGCGCTCAAAAGTGCTGTAGCGCTCAAAATTGCCTGGGGTTAGGTGATCAGCCATTTTTCCTCTTCTCATCACATCGACAGGCACTTGCCCTTCGACGCCTGTTAAGGCTAACTGCCAAGCATCGAAATGCTTGGCAGTGTTCGCCATCGGCTTAGCCGATGTAAATAATGCTTTTAGTCGTGGTCGTGACCGGTGTGGTCTTCGGTCATCTGGTCAGAGTTGGTGAAAGTCGAGATGTCGACCTTGCCCTTGCTGTCGCTAACTTCGGCGTGCTCAAGAACAACCGCAAGACCCTTGCGACGAGCAACTTCTGCCACGAATGAAGGAACCTGACCGTTCTGGTCGATTAGCTTGATGAACTCGTTAGGGTCCATTCCGTATGACTGTGACGTCTGAACCAAGTACTGCAAGAGCTCCTGCTCGTTAACCTTTACGTTTTCAGCCTGAGCAATCTCGTCGAGAATCATCTGAACCTTGAAAGACTTCTGGCTCTGCTCGGTTACCTCTGCGCGGTGAGCGGCGTCTTCTAGACGACCCTCGCCCTCGAGGTGACGGTTTACGTCTGCTTCAACTAGCTCGTCAGAAACAGCAACCTCAATCTTCTCGACCAATAGGTCGGTTAGCTTGTCGCGTGCCTCAAGGCCCTGGTTGAAAACCTTTGAATCCTTGATCTGCTTCTCTAGATCTGCCTTAAGCTCCGCGATCGTGTCGAACTCAGATGCAAGCTGCGCGAATGCGTCGTCTGCCTTCGGAAGCTCGCGCTCCTTCACAGCAGTGAGGGTTACTGAAATCTCAGCATCCTTGCCTGCCATGTCTCCGCCAACAAGCTTCGACTTGAAAGTGGTGCTCTCGCCAGCAGTAAGAGTGTCTAGCGCTTCGTCGATGCCGTCTAGCAAGTTGCCAGAACCGATCTCATAAGAAATGTTCTGAGCCTCGTCGATGGCCTTGCCGTCGATTTCAGCCTTCAGGTCGATTGAAGTGAAGTCGCCCTTCTTTGCTGGACGGTCAACGGTCTTTAGAGTTCCGAAACGTGAACGAAGGTTGTCGAGTTCAGCGTCTACCTCTTTGGCGTCAACAGTGATGTCAGAAACCTTAACCTTTAGACCCTTGTAGTCGATGAGTTTAATCTCTGGACGAACTTCGACTTCGATCTCGACGACTAGGTCGCCATCCCAGGTGGTCTCATCTGGAGTCTTCTTGATGTCTGCCTGTGGCTGACCAAGAACGCGAAGTTTGTTTTCTTCAACAGCCTGACGGTAGAGGCTGTCTAGTGCGTCGTTGATTGCGTGCGCCATGATTGCTGGCTTGCCAACGCGCTTTTCAAGAATGGCTGGTGGAACCTTGCCCTTGCGAAAGCCAGGGATGCTCACTTCTTCGGCGATGTGCTCGTATGCGTGATCGATGCTTGGCTTTAGATCAGCTGGGCTTGCTTCGATAACGAGCTTCGCGCGAGTTGGCTTGATGCGTTCAACGGTGGTTTTCAATGAACCTTCTCCTGAAAAGGCTCGCGACGCATCGCAAGCTGGGTTTTTTATTCGAATCACTTATGAAACAGTGGTCGGGATGACAGGATTTGAACCTGCAACCCCCTGTACCCAAAACAGGTGCTCTACCAAGTTGAGCCACATCCCGGAGGTTCGCTCTATAACGAGCAGACAACTTTGTTATCTTATCCCATAGAATGGTCAGGTTCGCCGGTTTCGGCTAACTTCGCGGATGTAGCTTAATGGTAGAGCCTCGGTCTTCCAAACCGATGACGCGGGTTCGATTCCCGTCATCCGCTCCAGATAAGGCAGTCAGCATTGACTGCCTTTTTCTTTGCCCACTAGCTTTGACAGCCGGCACACCAATAGAGCTTGCGGCCAGCCATGATCTCGATGCTCACATTTGTTGAGCAAACGCGGCAAGGCTGCCCCTCGCGCTTATAGACCCAATTTCGATCTGCCTTGCTCGGTCTCTTGGTAAACAGGTCATCCCTGGTGATCATGAAAGAAGTCTTCACGCCAACTTTGAGCAACTTGACCGAGTCGTGCCAAATGTTTTCAATCACCTCGTGCGGCAGAGCGTTGCCAGGTGTGTGCGGATTGATGCCCGCTCGAAACAGCAACTCTGCGCGATAGACGTTTCCGATTCCAGAGACGACCTCTTGATTCATCAAGAGTTGACCGATCGAAGTTCTCGAGGCCGCCACTTTGGCTGCGAATCGCTCGCGTTCTTTGCCGCGCGGGTCTGGGTTCAACGGATCAGGGCCAAGTCGCTTTTCGACAGCCGCTACCTCGCGATCGCCTATGACTTCGCAAACGGTAGGCCCGCGCAGTTCAGCAATTGCTTTCGACGATCTGAACCTAGCTCGAACTTCGCCGACTACCTCGGGCCAATCTTCGGCCGAATGCAACTTCCACTTTCCATATATTCCAAGGTGAATGCGCAAGGTTAGATCGTTGTCGAATTCGAGAAACAACTGTTTGCCGATTGCTCGAGCACGAA
>JAHEGB010000053.1 GCA_024645175.1 Microbacteriaceae bacterium | reverse complement strand
GTGCTTGTCATATTTTGTTTTACTCTTTACGGACATACTCAGGCCAAGGCAAAAAACGAAAGAATTTTCGAATTGCACCAAGGCAATGGATTATTGGTTGCGCCAAAACGGCACTGCCCCATTCTAGCCCTGAATCGCCCGTGATTGCTAGCTTCTGGGCTTCAGAATGAGGCCGGGATTAGTGGCCAGCGGCATCCCAGGTTTTGCCAACCCCGAGGTGAACCTCGAGTGGCACGCTTAGCTCTACGACGTTTTGCATCTGGTCAACGACCATTGTCTTCAGGCTTTCAAGCTCACCCTTTGCCACTTCGAAGACCAATTCGTCGTGCACCTGCAGCAACATTCGGCTCTTTAGGCCCATTTCGCTCATTTTGGCGGCGATTCGAGTCATGGCTAGCTTCATGATGTCAGCAGCGGTGCCCTGAATTGGCGCGTTTAGGGCCGCTCTGCGAGCTGCCTCTCTAACCTGAAAAACGCTTGACTTTAGGTCATCGAATGGGCGACGACGGCCAAATGTGGTTGCGGTGTAACCGTTTAACTTGGCCTGATCTACAACCTGGGCCAGATAGCGACGAACGCCACCAAATCGGTCGAAATAGTCATTCATGAGCTGCTTTGCCTCGCCGTTGCTCATTCTGAGCTGCTTTGCCAGACCATATTCGCTCAGGCCATAGACCAATCCGTAGCTCATCGCCTTGACCTTTGAACGCATAGAACTGGTGACCTCTGAAGGTTCGACGCCAAAGATGCGAGCGCCAACAAAACGGTGAAGGTCTTCGCCTGTCTTGAATGCTTCGATGAGCCCGGCGTCTTCGCTCAGGTGCGCCATGATTCGCATTTCGATTTGCGAGTAGTCGGCGGTTAGTAGCGTTTCATATCCATCGCCGACAACGAAGGCGTCGCGAATCTGACGACCACGTTCGCTCTTGATTGGAATGTTCTGCAAGTTCGGTGAATCGCTCGCTAGGCGGCCAGTCGAAGTGCCGGTCTGAACGTAGTTCGTGTGAATGCGTCCATCGGCAGCAATTGCCTTGATCACAATTTCAACAATTTGACGAAGCTTGCTCACCTCGCGGTGTTCTAGCAGCTTTGCCAGAAATGGGTGTTCGGTTTGTTCAAATAGCTCGTTGAGCGCGGCCGCATTTGTCGAGAAACCGGTTTTGACCGATTTGGTGCCTGTCATGCCTAGGTCGTCAAACAAAACGGTTTGCAGTTGCTTCGGCGACGCGAGGTTTATCTCTTTGCCAATAATCGCGTATGCCTCGCCAGCGACGCGTGCCACTTCTTCGCCAAGCGAATCAAAAAGAGTTTCGAGTTGCTTGCGATTTATCTGAATTCCGGTGAATTCCATCAGTGCGAGCGCGTGACTCGTAGGCAGCTCGATTTCGGTTAGTGCGCGCAGCTGATCTTCTTCTCCGAGCTTTGCAAACAGAACCGGTGAGAGATTGGCAACCAACCAAGCGTCAAGCGAAGCGTCGTTGCTGTCTTCTTTAATCAGCGCGTCCTGATCTGCTCGCTCAACCGTGAACCCAAGGTATTCCAGGGCGATGTCGTCTATGCCATAACCCTTGCGAATCGGGTTCTGCAGGTAAGTCATCAGAAGCACGTCGAAATCGGCACCGCGAAGGTCTAGACCTAGTTCGAAAAGCTTTCGTGTGGTGTTTTTAGCATCGAAGATAGCCTTTGGCGCATCAGATGCAAGCCAGTCTCCGATGTGTTCTTTCACCTCGGCAGCAGTCTTTGGAGCCCAGGTGTGTCGGGTGGTCTCGGTGGCAAAACCGATGCTGAGAATGCCACTTTCACCGAATTCGAAGTCGATCGCTACGAGGGTTGTCTGGCTTGCGACGAAGCTGGCGGCTTCTTTGCCGCTGAGCGACTTGTTTTCTGGAACCGTTAGCTCTGCAAAAACAGAGGCAGTTGGCTCTTCGATCGGCTCTGAACTAGAACCTGCCGCAGCCGATGCGCCCGAGCCTTTCAATCGCAGCACTCGCTCGGTAAGAGTCTTGAAGTGCAACTTGTTGAAAACTTCGCGAACCTTCTCTTCGTTCACGCCGGTGATCTCAAGCTCGTCGAATTTGAAATCAAAGTCGAGGTCGCGAACAAGGTGGTTCAGGCGACGATTGCGAACGGCCAGGGCCATGTGTTCACGAAGGCTCTCGCCCACCTTGCCACCGATTTCGTTTGCAGAATCAAAGATTGCCTGAAGCGAGCCATATTGCTGAAGCCACTTAGCCGCGGTCTTTGGCCCAACGCCCGGAATGCCCGGAAGGTTGTCAGAAGTCTCGCCGACCAGCGCCGCCAGGTCTGGATACTGCTTTGCGTGAATTGAATACTTTGCGAGCACGGCAGCGTCATCCATGCGCGCCAGGTTGAGCACGCCTTTCACTGGATAAAGAATTGTGGTCTCTTCACGGATGAGCTGAAAAGTGTCTCGGTCACCTGACACAACAAAAACGTTATAACCCTGATCTGCTGCCTGGTCTGCGAGGCTTGCCAGAATGTCATCTGCCTCATAGTTGTCACGGGTGATGTTCTTGATGTTCATGGCGTTCAGCGCTTCACGCAAGAGTTCGGTCTGCCCAATGAACTCCGGTGGGGTTTCGCCGCGCGTGCCTTTGTACTCTGGGTACTCTTCGGTTCTGAAAGATTCGCGAGACAGGTCGAAAGCTACCGCGAGGTGGGTCGGCTTTTCTGCAGAAAGAATGTTGAGCAGCATCGAGATGAAGCCGTGCACCGCGTTGGTGTGCTGACCATCTGGAGTGCGAAAGCTATCTGGGCTAAGAGCATAAAAGGCTCGAAAAGCGAGAGAGTGCCCGTCAATTAGCAGCAGAGTAGGCTTGGCATTCATAGGCATAGCCTAAACGACAGGCAACTTCAGGAGTGTCATGAGCGACGAAGTCAAGACAAGTGCAGCTGCAGCAGAGTTGCTTGCAAAGCGCGGCCTGGGTGATCTTGCAGACAAAATGGGTATCAAGCTGATTGAGCTTGCAGCTGAGCGATCGGTCGCAACTATGCCAGTAGCAACCAATACCCAACCTTTTGGAATTTTGCACGGCGGTGCTCACGTTGTTCTCGCCGAGAGTCTCGGCAGTTTTTCTGCGAATGTTTGGGCCCATGAGATGGACAAAGTTGCAGTTGGCATCGAAGTGAACGCTTCGCACAGTCGCTCAGTTGGCAGTGGTTTTGTTACCGGAACCTGCACGGCAATCAATCTCGGAAAGTCTCTTACGGTTCACGAGATTGCAATTACTGATGAACAGGGTCGACGTCTATCGACGGTTCGCATTACTAATTTCTTGCGCGACAAGAACTAATTAGTCTTTTCGTCTTTCTTTTCGCTTAGCTGGTCAATGATCGTGACCGCAACTTCGTGCATGGTCAAGCGCCTGTCCATTGAAGCCTTTTGAATCCAGCGAAAAGCCTCTGGCTCGGTGAGGTTCATCTTTTCGTTTAGCAGACCCTTAGCGCGGTCTACCAGCTTGCGTGTCTCAAATCGTTCGGTGAGATCTTGAATCTCAGCTTCAAGGGCGATGAACTGCTGGTGGCGACTCCAGGCAATCTCGATTGCAGGCAGCAAATCATTTGGAGTAAACGGCTTGACTACATATGCCATTGCGCCAGCCTCGCTCGCGCGCTCGACTAGTTCTCGTTGGCTAAATGCGGTTAGCAACACGACCGGAATGCGCAGCGGCTGAATCTGTTCGGCTGCCGAAATGCCATCGAGGTTTGGCATCTTGATGTCCATGACAATGAGGTCTGGCTTCAACTCGGTGGCCATTGCCACAGCCTCTGCCCCGTCGGCGGCTTCGCCGATTACTTCGAAGCCAAACTCACGAAGCGTTTCGACGATGTCCATGCGAATGAGTGATTCGTCTTCGGCAACCAGTACCGTGCGCTTTGCTGCAACCTCATTCATGGGGCTAAGCATATTGGAGTTTCTCTTCGAAACTCAAATGGTCTAAACTATTCAGGTTGCCGGCCGAAGTGGCGAAATGGCAGACGCGGAGCACTCAAAATGCTTTTCCGAAAGGAGTGCGGGTTCAAGTCCCGCCTTCGGCACAAAGAAAAACGGACCCAGAATTGGGTCCGTTTTCACTTTAAGCCTCTTAGTTGGCTTCTCCAACGCGGTGCACGCGCAAGGTGTTTGTTGAGCCAGGAACGCCAGGTGGCGTGCCTGCAACGACCACGACCTCGTCGCCAACCTTTGCCAAACCTTGAGCTAGCAAAATCTCGTCGACCTGATCCATCATCTGGTCAGTGTGCTTTACCGGGTTCACCATGAAAGTCTTCGAGCCCCAAACCATCGAAAGACGGTGGCGGGTGTCATCGTTTGGCGTGAACGCCAAGGTAGGCACCGATGAGCGAAGTCGTGAGACTCGACGAAGTGAATCGCCAGACTCTGTGAAGACGCAGACATACTTCGAGCCGAGCAGTTCAGCAATCTCAACGGCGGCTAGTGAAACAGCTCCAGAGTGCGTGTGCGGGCGGGTTCCTAGGTCAGGAATTCGATCAAGGCCGTTGTCCTCAGTCGACTCAATGATGCGAGCCATAACCTCAACGGTTTCTACCGGCCACTTGCCCACCGAAGTTTCACCCGAAAGCATCACCGCGTCAGCACCATCGAGAATTGCGTTTGCAACGTCTGAGGCCTCTGCGCGGGTTGGTCGTGAGTTGTCGATCATGGTCTCGAGCATCTGGGTAGCTACGATGACTGGCTTCGCCCAGCGACGAGAGAGCTCAACGGCGCGCTTCTGCACCAATGGAACCTCTTCAAGTGGCAACTCGACACCGAGGTCTCCACGAGCAACCATGATGCCGTCGAAGGCGTCGATGATTTCTTCAAGAGCAGCAACAGCCTGAGGTTTTTCGATCTTCGCAATTACCGGAAGAAACTTGCCCTCTTCTTTCATAATTTCGTGAACGCGCACGATGTCTTTTGCGTCGCGAACAAATGAGAGTGCAATCATGTCTGCGCCAAGGCGAATGCCCCAACGCAAGTCATCTTCGTCTTTCTCTGAGAGAGCAGGAACATTTACTGCAACGCCTGGCAGGTTAATGCCCTTGTTGTTTGAAATCGTTCCCGGAATTTCGACGATTGTGGTTACGGTCGTATCGCTAACTTCGGTTGCCTTCAGGCAAACCTTGCCGTCGTCAATAAGCAAAAGGTCGCCAGGCTTAACATCGCCAGGTAGGCCCTTGAATGTGGTGCCACAAATTTCTTTGTCGCCCAAGATGTCATCGATTGTGATCTTGAAGGTGTCGCCCTTTGCCAGGTCGACCTTGATGTCATCCTTGAACTTGCCAAGACGAATCTTCGGGCCCTGAAGGTCAACGAAAACACCAACTGGCTTGCCAAGATCTGCGGCTGCCTTGCGCACATTGCGATAAACGGCTTCGTGCACGTCATAGCTGCCGTGACTCAAGTTCATGCGAGCGACGTCAACGCCAGCCTCGATGACTGCGCGAATCTGCTCGTAGCTTGAAGTTGCCGGCCCTAGGGTTGCAACAATTTTGGCGCGTCTCATTTGTTCCTTCTTCT
>JAHEGB010000052.1 GCA_024645175.1 Microbacteriaceae bacterium | reverse complement strand
AGGCAGTCTGCAGCTGATCTCGGAACGCGCGTTGTAGCAGACACAGATGAGATGCAGAATCTCGGATTGAGAATTGTCTCGCCGCTCGTTCAATCTGTCGTCGTTTCAGTGATTTCGACAATCGTTTTCGCAGTCATGTTGCCCTCTGCCGCATTGGTCATGGGTCTCTTGCTGGCAACTGCTTTCGTGGTTGCATTGCCGCTGTCGGCTCTTATTGCTCGACGGGCTGACTTGCAAAGCGCTACCGAAAGGGCTCAACTCGCCACAAAAACCCAAAGGTTGCTCGGCAACTTAGAGTTGTTGAACGCCTACGGCTGGGCAACTGCAGCCGTCGTCGAAATCGAAAAGACTCAGGCCAGCTTGGCAAAATCGGCCCGACGTCAGGCTATTTCGCTAGGTTTCGCACAAGCAACCTTCAGCTTCGGGGCAGCCGCTTCAGCTGTCATTGCCGCCGTAATTGGGGCTTCTGAAATTGCCTCTGGCCACGGCGATCGCGTCATGTTGGCAGTTTTTGCCTTGCTGCCCCTTGCCGTGTTTGATGTCGCCTCGGCTGCTCAGCCGGTTATTGGGGTTTGGCGGCGTTATCGCGCAAGTGCAGAGCGTTTGATTGAGGTGATCGATCGCGACATTCCTGCAGAACTCACTTTCGAAGGCACTCAAGTTCTGGGTGAACTCGACGCTGTGCAACTGATTGCGGCAGAGGCAGGCTACCCAGGCAACGAAAGCGTGATTACTAACTTTTCGCTAAATATCAAAAAGGGTGAAACGATCGCTCTGGTTGGCCAGAGCGGGGCCGGCAAGAGCACTGTTGCGTTGATATTGGCGAGGCTTTTGAACTTGCGCGGCGGAGAGTTGCGGCTAAATGGCCAATCGGCCGATGATTTTTCGACTTCTTCGATTCAAAAGCGCGTTGGCTACCTAGAACAGAATGCCGTGATGTTCAACGCCTCTGTGCGTGTGAACCTGCAAATCGCAAAGCCAGAAGCGACAGACGATGAGCTAGTTGCAGTTCTGCAGAGTGTTTCTCTTTGGTCAATGTTCTCAAAACGCGATGGCTTAGACACACGAGTGGGTGAGCGTGGCGTTCTGATTTCTGGAGGCGAGGCTCAGCGACTAGCGTTGGCTCGAGCCTTGCTCGCCAATTTCAATTTATTCGTCTTGGATGAACCAACAGCAAATGTTGACGAAGCGCAGAGTGTGCAATTGGTTAGCGACTTCATCGCAATCGCCAAAGACAATCAACGCATGATGGTTTTGATTACCCACGATTCAACGCTTGCAAAACTGGCAGATCGAAAAGTTGAAATCTAACGAATAGGCGAGCTGAGCAGGCGCAGTCGCTTTGTGAATGCTTCAACGTGCACCGCTGGTGCTAGCGGGCCACCGAGGTCTATCCATGATTCAACTGGGCGAATTGCCTGAAGGCTGCTTAGCATCCATACTTCGGTTTCAACCAGATCGGCCGGTTTGGCTTTTTCGATGCGGGTCTGCAAACCCATCTGCTCAGCAATCGAAAACACTTCACGTCTGGTCACGCTGTCGAGCCAGGTAGTTTCTGCTCCTGGTGCGTAGAGAACATCGCCGCGCCACCAGACAATCGCACTGAGCGCACCTTCGGCGATGTGACCAGTGTCACTGAGCAGAACGGCTTCGTCTGCGCCAAGCATGTTGGCACGGCGTCGCAGTTGCAGGCCGAGGCTTAGGTCTGGGCCTTTGACCAGCGGGTTGGCTCGAGGGTCTGCCTCAGGAAAAGTCCAGAGCACGGCCGAGCCAAGGGCTTCTGGCGCTTCACGCACTCGCAAGTGCAACTGAGCACCAACCGGTTGGTCGGTGTGCAGCTCAATTCGAGGAAACCAGCGGCCCTCGAGTGGAAGTTCAGCTACGGCAAGTTCAAAGAACGCATCGAGATCGACTGCCTGCTCGGGCGAGATTTGCTCTACCCAGCCTCTAAACCGGTCGAAGTGAAGGCTTAGGTTTCTGACTCTGCCGTCTTCGACCAAGAAGCTATCGGCGACAGCGAGTTGGGTGCCAAGGCTAATTGGCACTTCGATAAGGCCCTGCGACCCGAATCGCATTAGTTCACTTGTCATCTCACTCCTTTCGCCTGTTGTCTAATCTAATAGTCGTGCCAATCTTCGTTGCCGACCTTAACGGTTGGGTGCATCCAGCAGATGTCTTCATCTCGCTGCACTCAAGCGACGAAAACGCATTCTGGCTAGATCGCGAGATTCACCCAACCGAAAGTTTCAGTGTCATCGGAGCATCTTCTGAGGTGCTAACCGACAATCAAGATTTTGCGGTGCTCAGAAGTGCATTGACGCCGCAAAGCCAAGTGGACCTTCCGTTCTCTTTTAGACCCGGATTAGTTGGCTACGTTGCCTATGACGGAACTTCAAAATTTATGCGCATCGATCGAGCTATGGTTTTTGATCACGCAAACAAGATGATGTATTTCATTGGAGAATTCGATACTCAAAAACAGTTCGATGCCTGGCACCATGCCGCTCTGCTTAGACTCGCGCTCTGCGGTGGCGAACAGGCTGCCTATCGCATGAACAACAAAGCTCTGGTGGCAAGTGCGAGCCGCGTTCGTCACGAAGACAGCGAGTATTTAGCGCTGATTGAACGAGCTCAGTCACACATCGCCTCGGGCGATGTCTATCAACTATGTCTAACCAACCAAATCGACATGCACGTCGTGGGCGACTCACTGCTAACTTTTTTGCAGCTGCGTGAGAGCAACCCTGCACCGTTTGCTGCGTATCTAAAATTCGGTGAGCAGAAAATTATTTCGAGCTCGCCTGAGCAGTTCATCCGTGTTGATGAAAACAATTTGATTTCATCGAAACCAATCAAGGGCACACGCCGACGCGATGCCGACCCAATTGTTGACCAGCAACTCGCAGACGAATTGCGAAACGACGAAAAAGAACGAGCCGAGAATCTGATGATTGTCGACCTGATGCGAAACGATTTCGGCAGGGTAGCAGAGCCAGAGTCGGTTCAGGTCGAGAAGCTATTCGACGTCGAAAGCTATGCCTCGGTGCATCAGCTGGTGAGCACGGTGCAGGCCAAGTTGGCGAGCGGGCTCACTGCCGTCGACGCCTTTGCGGCTGCGTTTCCAGGTGGGTCGATGACCGGGGCGCCAAAGCACAGGGCAATGCAGATCATCGACGATCTTGAAACCAAAGGCTCAGAGTCAGGTCGCGGTGTCTATTCGGGCGCAATCGGGTATCTAACCCACGCCGGAGTCGCCGACTTCTCGATGACCATCAGAACTCTGGTTGTTGATGGCCAGACCGCGAGCATCGGCGTTGGCGGGGGCATAACCATCGATAGTGTCGCAATTCTCGAGCTTGAAGAGACCAAACTCAAGGCGGCGGCGTTGCTGCGCGTGCTCGGTTCGCCAGACCCTTGGGTTCGCGGCTAAAGCAACACTCTGCCCAGTGCGATTGGTAATCTTGACCAGATGTCTGAGCAAACAAACAACAACGAGTCTGAATACGACGTATTCGCCATTCAAGAGCGATGGCTGCCGGTCTGGGACGACCTAAAGCCGTTCAATTCGGGAATCGAAGGCGACCCACGCCCGAAGAAGTATGTGCTCGACATGTTTCCTTACCCTTCAGGCGATCTGCACATGGGTCACGCAGAGGCCTACGCACTTGGCGATGTAATTTCTCGCTACTGGGCGCAAAAGGGCTTCAACGTCATGCACCCGATTGGCTGGGACTCATTTGGTCTTCCAGCCGAAAACGCAGCAATCAAGCGCGGTCTCGACCCTAAGGGTTGGACATACGACAACATCGCTCAGCAGCGCGCGTCTATGCGTCGTTATGCCTGTTCATTCGACTGGGATCGCGTCTTAGTCACCAGCGACCCGATTTACTACCGCTGGAACCAGTGGCTATTTCTTGAGTTCTACAACAAGGGTTTGGCCTATCGCAAAAACTCAAACGTTAACTGGTGCCCGAGTTGCCAGACTGTTCTTGCTAACGAGCAGGTCGTGCAGGGGCTTTGTGAGCGATGCGACAGCGTTGTTACCAAGAAGGCTCTGACCCAGTGGTACTTCAAGGTCACCGACTATGCAGATCGTCTCTTAGATGACCTCGACACTCTCGAAGGCAGCTGGCCGTCAAAGGTGCTAACCATGCAGCGCAACTGGATTGGTCGCTCAGTCGGTGCCGAGGTGCAGTTCGAAATCGAAGGTCGCACCGAACCGGTATCGGTTTACACAACTCGACCCGACACACTATTTGGCGCAACTTTTATGGTTGTTGCCGCAGACAGTGACCTTGCCGCCGAATTAGCTTCGATGTCTTCGCCTGAGGTGCGCATGGCCTTTCAGGCATACCTCGATGAGGTCAAGAAATCTAACGACATCGAGCGCCTAGCAACCGACCGCAAAAAGTCGGGCATCGAGCTTGGCATGCACGCCATCAACCCACTGAACGGTGAGCGTCTGCCAATCTGGGCTTCTGACTACGTGCTTGCCGACTATGGCACCGGTGCGATCATGGCGGTTCCTGCGCATGATGACCGCGACTACGAATTCGCCAAAGCTTTCGATCTGCCAATTCGCCAGGTGGTCGACACCGGCGAGGGTGACCCATCCGTGATTGGTTTTGCAACCGTTGGCGAAGGCACCTTGGTCAACTCTGGCCCGCTCAACGGTCTTGGCAAGAAAGAAGCAATCGCAAAAGCGATCGAAATCTTGGCCCAGAACGGCAAGGGCAAGGCTGCCAAAAACTTCAGACTTCGCGACTGGTTGATTTCACGCCAGCGTTACTGGGGAACACCGATTCCGATCATTCACTGCGACTCATGCGGCGAAGTGCCAGTGCCTTCAGATCAGTTGCCTGTCGAGTTGCCGTCGGCCGAAGGTCTAGATCTCAAGCCAAAGGGAACCTCGCCACTCGGGGGAGCAGCCGACTGGGTCAACGTGAAGTGTCCAAAGTGCGGTGCCGATGCGAAACGCGACACAGACACCATGGATACTTTCGTCGACTCGTCTTGGTATTTCTTGCGATTCTTGTCACCAAAGTCTGAAGAAGTCGCGTTTCCGAAAGATGCTGCTCGAGACTGGGCGCCGGTTGACCAGTATGTCGGCGGCGTGACCCACGCGATTCTGCACCTTTTGTATGCCCGCTTTTTCACAAAGGTTTTGCACGATTTAGGGCACGTTGACTTCGAAGAGCCTTTCACTCGGTTGCTAAACCAAGGCATGGTGCTGATGAACGGCTCGGCTATGTCAAAGTCGCGCGGCAATCTGGTGACTCTCAGCAGTCAGCTCGACGAGCACGGCGTTGACGCAATTCGTCTGACTATGGCTTTCGCTGGGCCACCCGAAGACGACATCGACTGGGCCGACGTTTCTCCAGCCGGTTCGGCAAAGTTCTTGGCTCGCGCCTGGCGCGCAGCGAATGACGTTGATTCTGCTGTGGGCGTCGATTTCACCACTGGCAACAAAGAACTTCGCAAAGCAACGCACTCGTTCTTGCGCGACTTCGCTCCGGCAATTGAGGGCTTCAAGTTCAACGTTGGCGTTGCCAAGATCATGGAGCTCGT